>NZ_AP027733.1 GCF_030296615.1 Frondihabitans sucicola
GGATGTCGAGCAGCACGCGCGTGAAGTACCGATTGGGCACCGGACGCCCGGTTGCCGGATGGAAGAGCAGGCTTCGGTAGGCGATGTAGGGCGCGATGTCGGGGACGGTGATCGTGACGGTGTCCTGCCGACCGAGAGGGGCCGAGGGCGCAGGGCGAGCCTGTCGAGAGTCTCGTCGATGTCGTCGAGCAGACCTGCGATCATTGCGGTCACGTTGCTGCCACCCATGTCGTAGCCGTGGCCGGATGTTCCGAGGCCACCCGGCTGACGATGTCATCCATGGTCTGGCTCTCCGGCCTGTGCGCCACCTCCGGCCTGGGGATGGTGATGTGCTCGGGGTTGACGTCTGCGCGCCTCGGTCGAGCGCGGTCGGAGGTGCTGACGCTTGACGTCGAGTCATGGGGGTCTCGCTTCACTCGTCTCGAACACGGGGGCGATGCGGAACCGGGACCCCCTACAGCCACGGTTCCACGTCGCCAATCTTAGTGTAGCAGGTTGCTAACTAGGCGATCAGCTCGATAGGCTCTCGCGCCCACCAGCGATCGATCGCCACGGGCTCCTGGCGGCGGCTGAGGGCTCGCGCCTCGGCAGTGACGAGCCCGCACTCGCATTCGCGGTCCAGGGCCCTCCTGGCGTCGTTTGCGGCGTGCCTGCGGAACTTCCTGAGCGCCTGGAGCACCTCGGAGCCGTAGTCGATGCGTCCCTCGTCGGCGGCGAGGCTCGCGAGGCGGTCGGCGGCGAGGCTCGCGAGGCGGTCGGCGGCATGGTTCGGGGGTCGCCCGGTGGCCGCGGACCCAGTGCGCGATGATCTCGCGCGATTCGGCCAGCTCGGCGAACTCGTCGACCAACTCGGGCCGGAACTTGGTCGGGCCGCCCAGGTCGAAGCCCGTGATGATCGCATACGGCGCGATGAGCGTCAGGGTCACGCGACTGTCCGTGCGCAGGTGCACCTCGGACCCCTCGGGCGTAGCCCTGACGGCCTCGATGGCGGCGCGCAGCTCGGTGCTGCCGACGTCAGAGGGGGTGGCGGACTGGCCGTACGCGTACGTGCCGTTCTCGCGGACCCAGGCCCATGTGCCGCGCGCCATCCTTCCGGAGGCATCCGAGCACACGGCGATCATCGGAGCGCCTAGCCAGCGATCCCGACGAGAGCCCCCGTGGCGGTGTCGCGACTACCCCTAGCTACGACACCACCACGGAGTGCGGACGGCCCTCCCAGACTCGTCCGCATACCCGAAGGCGACCGACCCGAATCGATCACCTGCGTGGGCGATCCTCCCCGGCGCGGATCAGGCGCTGAGGGGAGGTTCATGCGCTTTACTGTAGCAGGTTGTCACCCGTTGCCCTACTCGGATGGGCCATTCGTACCCCGCCTATGCGGAGACTTCGAGGAATGCCGGAGGGTCGGGGATGGGAGAGCGAGCGGAGCGACCTACGCGCGCGCCTCGGCGCGCTTCACGTGGGCGAGCCAGGCGGCAGCGAAGGGGTCCGTGCGCTTGAGCATGCGAGTGTCGAAGAGCCTGGTCATCAGCTCGGGCAACGTCGGCGGCTCGACGGGCGTCCGGGCGGCCACCACGGCGGCATCCACCCCTGCCGGGTTGAGCTTCCTCCATCCAGCCGCGATCTCGTCGAGCGCGACGGACACGTCGAACGGGAGCTGGGCCTGCTTGTCGAGCTGCTTGGCATGATCCAGCCATGCCTTGGCGCCCGCATCGGTGGCGAGCTGCGCGCGGCGGGCGAGGGCCAGGTAGTGGCGATCGGGAGCCTTCTCCACCGCTGCCAGGAGTACGCGTCGGTCCCTGTCGAGCGTGTTGACGTTGTCCCGGCGCCAGCGGGGCGCGATCAGGTCGAGGGCGGCGTGGAGGTCTTCGCTGAGATAGCCGCCGGATGCGGCGGCTCGGGTGACCATGAGCCACTGCGTCGAGTACTTGTCGGAGCCGAGGCGGGCATCCTTGGCCAGCGTCAGGTAGTGCTGGTCGCGCCCGTCGGCGACCTCAGGGGCGGATGCTGCCTCATCGACGACGGATGCGTCCGTGACGTACACGTCGCGCCAGTCCGCGTCGAGCTGGCTGGGGCTGGCCGAGCGCCACAGCGGCATGATGCTGTCGTACTGCGCCTTCACGTCGGCGGGCAGCAGGCCAAGGGAGTCGAGTTCCCGTTCACGGATCAGCCATGCGCGGGACGCCGTGGACTTCTTCGACAGCCGCCCGTCCGAGGCGGCGGCGATGTACGGTGCGCGGCGCGCTGTGCCCTCGGATGTCCGAGCGGACCGGGCTGCCCGGATGATGCTCGGCATCTCGGATCGCCATCCGGGGATGCTGTCATCGAGGGCCCGCTTCCGGGTCTCTGTGAGCTGCTCGCGACGGAGCTTCACGCCTTGCTCGTGGAGCCAGGACTTCGCGGGGCCGGTGATGGGTTCCAGGGGCCACCCCTTCGAGACCTCGACGATGCGGCGCTCGAAGAGGGACTTGGGTTCGATCTGGGCGGTTCCGGCCTCGACGGCCCGGAGGCGGGCGTCGGTGTCGAGGTCGGCGGCGTTGTGGTCCCGCCATCCGGGGATCGCCTTGTCGTAGCTGGCGGCGCGCTTCTTCGTGAGGTCGCCGGTGGCCAGGCGGTGGCGTTGGTCGTTCAGCCATCGGTTGCCGGTGGGCAAGGAGGCGAGGCGTCCTTCGGCGGCGGCGGCGAGGTAGCTGTCGCTGTCCAGGTCGCTGCGGACTGCCGCTCGATCAAGGTCGGCGAGGCGCTTGACTCGGCGGGCCGCCTTGGCGCGGTCGTCGGGATTCTCGGCGGTGATCTGGTCGAGCTGCTCGGCCGTGAGGGGGTTCACCCAGCCAGGGAGGGCTTCGTCGAGGACCTTGTCGGTCCCTGCGCCCTGGTGGACGGAGAGGAGGGCGCGCTGGAGCGTAAGCCAGTTGTCGGCGTCGGCCCCGACGGATGCGAGTCGACCTTCACGGGCGAGGGTGAGGTAGTCGTGGTCCCAGGAGGGCGGCTGCACGCCGTTGCGGAGGGCCCACCCGTCATCGAGTTCGCGGGGCGAGAGCGTGAGCCAACCGGGTGCGGCCTTGTCGAGCTGGGGCTTGAGCTGCGGCGGGAGGGTGCCGCGACGGAAGGCGCGACGCGAGTCGGCGAGGTAGAGAACTGCGGCCTTGACGTCCTCGCGCAGGGTGCCGGACTTGGCGGCGCGAACGAAGGCGGCCGTCGACATCGGCTTCGGAGTCGCCGGAGCTTTCGCTGGCGCCTTCGGAGGGGTCTTGGCGTCGGGCTTCGCGGCCGCCTTCGGGGCGTTGGCAGGGGCCTTCTTGGCGCGGGGTTTTGTTGCAGCAGGCATGAGCATCTCCGGGAGGAAGGAGGGCGATCGTGATGCACACCGTACCGCTGATTGCTTGGTCGAGCACCGCGCCGTGCCGGTCCCCTTGGGAGGTTGTCAGTGAAGCACGTGGCCGCTTCAGTCGCGGGCGAGCTGGCGCGCCAGGTCGCGGCCAAGGCGCGTGGTGGCGACCTTCCCGGCACCCGGTCCGATGTACTGCCGCTCGATGAGGCCGCGAGCCTCCAGCGCGGCTGCGGTTCGGGCGCCGACGCGATCGCGC
This sequence comes from Frondihabitans sucicola, assembly GCF_030296615.1. Classification (GTDB taxonomy): domain Bacteria; phylum Actinomycetota; class Actinomycetes; order Actinomycetales; family Microbacteriaceae; genus Frondihabitans; species Frondihabitans sucicola. The sequence continues at coordinate 3,588 of NZ_AP027733.1, forward strand.
ATCGGGTCGACGTGACGCCCGACGCGAAGGGGACCGGCACTTTCGATCCAGGCAAGGGTGTCGAGCATGCGGGTGGTCAGGTCGGCCATGGTGGTCCTCTCGATGGGGTCTCTACTGGAGAGAGCGTCGAGGGGCCCCGATCTATCAGTCGGCGACGGACTTCTTACCAGCCCGGGTCTTCGTTGACGTGCCCGACGACGCCGCGCCCACGCTTCCCGGCGAACACGCGAGCGGGCTTCTCGCTCGCTCGGGTGTCGAAGATGTCGTCGTAGACGGCGAGGTACCTGTCCGGCAGGACCAGGCGTGCCCACGCATCGACGAGGCGGAGCGCATCCTCGATCGACGCCTTGTTCGGGGTCCGCATGAGGGAGCGGCCGAAGACGCTCTGTGTGAAGTCGGAGTTGCCCTGCTCGATCCAGCCGAAGGAAGAGCCGTGGTCGCCTTCGTCGCCGAGTCCGCACTTGAAGACGATGGCGTCGTAGAGGACGAGGGTCACCTGCCGCTTCTCGGAGTCGTAGGTGAAGTCGTGGTTCTTCTGGCCGAAATAGCCCCACACGACGCGGGACAGCTCGTCGACGTCCGTGATGCGGCGCTGCGGGTCGTCTGGTGTTTCCGTGTCCCTTGTGGTCATTTGACTACTCTCCCAGGCTCGTGTCATCGGGGTAGGTCTCCAGCCAGTGGCCGAGACCCTTGAGGTAGCGCCCGACGCCGGTAGCGCGGGCGAAATCCTCCCCGAGCGGGTCGAGCTTGTCGGCGCCGAGGGCGGCCACCTCCGGCGAGAGCATGTGGCTAGCGAGACCGAAGTTGGCCAGGCCGTGCAGCACCGCGGCGACCTGGTTGCGAGTGGGCGGCGGATCGCCGTGAAGGTTCGCGTCGAGATGGAGAGCCTGGGCGCCCATGAGGACATCCGCGGCGTGCTGGCCGTTGAGGTCGTAGGCGCTCGGGACGGAGGGGTCTCTGTGCGCGGTCATCGGCGGTTACTCTCCCACTCGCGAACGCGGGCGAGGTGGGTCGCGGCCCAGGCGGGCAGCTCGCTCATACGGCTCGCGGGCTCGTCCCACTGCCGGACATTGTCGTGGAACGCGACGCCGCGGCGATGCTGCCCGTCACTGCCATTCGTCTTGACCGTCGGGCCCTCGATGTACACGTCGAGCACGCCAGGCTCGGAGAAGCGAGAGGCGCTGATGGTGAGTCGCTGCGGCTTGATCTTGACGCGGCGACCGTGCTGGAGCTGCGTGAGGTGGGGAAGATCACCCGGCAGGTCGAACTCGTACTTGACGCCCGGCTCCTCCTCGGTGAGGTGGAAGGTCATGGTTTCCGTGTCCCTACTGCTCGGGGAGGAAGTGGAGCGCGCCGATGATGATGGCGAGCCCACCAAGGGTGGCAGCGTCCACAGGCAGAAGGCGCCGGAACCCCTTCAGGGTGAGCTTCGGGCGCTGGAGCGTGTAGGCGACGGGTGTGCCTGTGCGGGCGGCCTCGTCGGCGCGCTCGGCGGCGTTGTCGGCGATGACGATGCGCCCCTTGACGATGAGGTTGACCGCGACGGCCAAGCCGATGATGAGCCAGAGAATCGGCGTGGGCACGGCGGGCGCGAAGGCTTTGAAGGCACGCGAGGCGGCCGCTGCCAGAAGAATGATCATGGGGCTCCGTTGCGAGCTGGGATGGCGCGTGGCCCGCACGGGACAGCGCTACCTGGATAGCGTCAGTATAGCAGGTTGCGACAGAAGCGGTCTTCGTCGGGCGCACCGGAACGCCCCAGGCCCGCATGGCCCAGGGTGTTCGAGCGAGTGCTCTTAGAGGGCGGAACGGAGTTCGAGGAGTTCGTCCAGGATCGCCACCCGACGGGCACCGTAGCTGCGGCGCTGTTCCGGGTCGGCCGAGCTGGTCTCGACCTCGGTGAACACGAGGATGGCGCGCCCGAGGGCATCGGCGGAGTTCCCGAAGGGACCACCAGTGCTCGCCAGGGCCCGGGTGAGGCGGAGGGCGTTGCTGAACTCGATGGGGCTCGCGGCTGAGTTGCGGGCCTTGATCGATGAACGGCGTCCGTCTCGGAGCGCCTCGACGATGCGTGCTTCGAGGGAGGTGGTGTCGATCGCGGTCATGCGGCTGCGCCCTTCTGGTCGCGTCGGAGCTGTTCGAGGTCGCGCATAGTGTCCGCGCGGAGGCGGCGCCAGCCATGGAAGGCGTCGCCGGTCTCGTTTGCCGAGAGGGGGATGCTTCCTGCGCCAGGAGCAGGGCTGTGGCAGTCAGATCGGGGTCGGCCGCGAGTGCCGCGCCGACGGCGAGTGCCGCGAGGACCTGATCCCGTCCGGCGTCCCACTGCGCCGCCGTCAGGGCGGACCTGGTGGACCGCTGCGACTCGCCGAGCAGGCGCTTGAGCCTGATCCCGGCGAGTCGCTCCGAGACGATGTGCTCCATCAGCGGCTCGCCCTGTTGGCGGCGATGAGGAGCTTGGTCAGCGTCTCGGTGGTGAGCGTGGCGTGGCCCTCGAAGTCGAACTCGATGCGGCCCGGACCCGTGGCAGGGATGCCCGCCTTGCGGATCATCGTGCTGAGGTTCATCACCTTGTCGTACTCGGCTGCGCGTGCTTCACGGGCGGCTTTCTCCTCCGCCTTGCGCTCGGCTTCGATCCGCGCCTGCTCCGCAGTCACCTCGTCGAATGTGCCCTTGAGCATCGCCGGGGAGATGGCGCGCATGAACGTGCCCCGCGGGAGCTTCGTCGACATCTGGGTCTCACCGAGGAGGTCGTTGACGTTGAGCGCTCGAAGCTCTTCGAGGTGCTCACGGATGCTCTCCGGCTTCTGGATGGCGAGGATCGCCAGCATGCGCTTGGCCTCGCCCTTCTTGGCCTTCCGGAGCGTCCCCATCTCGGCACCCTGCGACGTGGAGAAGAGCACCGGCGTCGTCGTGTCGAGGATGAACATGGCGCTGGGCTCGAATTCGGCGGCGGTGCCGGTGGTGTAAAGCTCGCCTGCGGTGATCTCGGTGGTCTTCATGATGTCCTCTCGTGGCCCGTCCCTCGGGCCGCTTGATTGCTACAGTACACGTGCATATGCACTTCGTCAACTGTGGTTCGCGAGAATCTTCGGCAGGGCGTCCACGCGCCAAAAGCCCCGACCGCGCGGGGCGATCGGGGCTCTCGGTGATGGTGGGTGCTACGCGGCGATGCTCTCCAGCACGTCCGCCTCGACCTGCGACGCGAAGCCTGCGGCGAGGGCGAAGGTTGCGACGTTGGCGAACACGAAGCCGACCAGTTCGGCCGCCCTCTCGCTGAGGCCGACGGCGTAGACCATGTTGCCGTTGATGTAGGTCTCCATCTCGGCCGCGTCGTCGACGAGCACCTCGACGTTGCTGACGCCTTCGCGGTAGCCGATGACAGCGCGGCTGAGGTCGTGCGAGGTCTGGATGTGGAAGTAGAAGCCCGCCTCGGTGGCGAGCGTCTCGGCGGCGAAGCGCGCTGCGGAGTCGCCCGAGAAGGTCTCGATGGTCTCGGCGAGCTTGTTGCTGACGATGGGGCGGATGGCGGTGATGGTCATGATGTCCTCTCGTGGCCCTGTCCCTCAGGGCCTCTGAGAGCTACAGTACACGCTGCATATGCAAGCGTCAACACCGCGAGGAAACTCGGCGTGTCTAGTCGTCGAGGAGGATGCGCAGGGCACCCTTCAGTGCCGCCTTGTCGCGCGTGAGCTTGGCGACTTCAGCCTCCAGTTCAGCGATGCGGGCGTTGACGGGAGCGGGCTTGAGCGCGGGCGCTGCGACCACCTCGCGGGCGGGCGCTGCGGCAGCAGGCGCGACGGCGGGCGCCGGTGCGGCCACGGGCTCCGACTTCGGCTCCGGCTCGTTGGCCTTGTCGTACGCCTTGATCCATCCGCGGAGGGACTGTTCCCCGACCTGGTACTTCTCGGCCGTCTCCCGGATCATGCTCCGGTCCTTGGGGTTCGCCGCGCGCCGGGCCAGAACCTCGTCGGTGGCCTGCTGGCGGGTCTCGGGCGTGTACTTCTGTTCGAACGGCATGGGATTCCTTTAGCGAGATGGTCAGGCGTATGTAGCGAGCATGAAGAAGCTCATGCTGAGCGGGTTTCCGTGTCCCTTAGGTCCACGTTAGAGAGTGCATATGCGTTTATGCGAACTGGGGCGTGACGGGCATGCTGCTCGTCGACATGCGACGCAGGGTCCGCATGAACTCGTCGGTGCCCTCGGTGCCGTTCCGCGCACTCTCGACATAGCCCGCAAGAGCAAGTCGCACGACGTCCGAGAGGCTGTCGTCATGATCGAGCGCAACGTCCTGCGCGGGTGCATATAGCTCATCCGCGATGCGGAAGACGCGGTTCTTGGTAGCGGCCATCAGAGGGTCACCTTTCCAGCGAGACAGTCGGGGCAGACGTCGGACTCGGGACGAGTCTCGACGCTGGGGAAGTACGAGGCCGCCGCCGCAGACGACGGGGGCGAAGTCGGGGGTGCGCTCATCGTCGCGGGCGCGATCGGGCAGGTGATAGATCACGCCGTCCGGCTCGGGGTACTTGCGGATCAGCTCACCGAGGACTCTGCGACCCCTCACTTGCTGCGGCGTCACGTGAGGTCCCCTGCGTGCGTGAGGAGCTGCTCGCGCATGCCGGGGCGGCGGGCGTTCATGAGGACACGGACCCGAGTCGGAGCGGTCTTGGTGAGTGCGCCGGACGACAGGAGCCCGAGAGCAAATGAGGCCAGCTCTGCCAACTCGCGCGCGCGCCGCTCGTCATCGGCGATGTTGCGGATGCGGACGAGTTCGTGCGGGAATGCCTGGGCGCGATTGGTCCACGAGTCGTGGCTCTCTCCCGGGGTGTCATAGGCGGCGAAGACGCAGTGCTTGAGGATCAGGGCCACGTCATCGAAGTAGTTGCCCTCGACCTGCACGTGAGGAACTCCGTGAGGATTGCTGGAGGTGGGCCGCATGCCGTCGGCGTCAAGGGGCTTCGCCATGTCCACGCCGACGGAGGAGCGTCCCTCGTCCCAGCCCTTGTGGGCGCCGCGCTCGGTGGCGATGAGCACGTCGAGTTCCGCGGCGCGGTGGTGGAAGGCGCTGAGGTGGAGCCCGGCGACTTCCGAGGTAACCATCGAGCCGATCGAGTGGGCTCGCTCGCTGTTGGCGGCCGCGCCGTCCGCGTTGACCGTGAAGCTGGTGGCTTCTTCCCGCACCTTGAGGGCGAGGCGTTCGAGGTCGCGGGCGATCAGCTCGGCGTGGTCCGTGACGGTCCTGTGGAGCGCCACGATGTGGTCGACCTCAGGACGTGACGTTAATTCAGACATAAATGTACTGTAGCACAGTGCATAGGCAGTCGCTAGCTGGGTAGCGCCCAGGTCAGCGGTTGCGAATGACCCCCAACCGAGGGATAGACACTTAAACCATAACGTGTACTGTAGAACGAGTGCCGGGAGGGACCCGGCCGAGAGGACACCATGACCACCCAGAAGACCCGCCAGCCGATCCGCGTTGCGGCCGCCGTAACTGCCATCACGCTGGCATCCGCCGGTCTCGCACTGACCGGCGCCGCAACGGCGCACGCCGACGAGACGCCCGTCGCGCCCACCACGGAGCAGACGCCCGAGGCGACCACGCCCGCCGTCGACCCGACGAGCGAGCCGACCGCTCAGGACTCGACACCCGCGGCCGTCCCCACCGACGAGCCCGCCCCGGCCCCCACGGACTCTCCGAGCCCGGAGCCCACCGCGGACCCCGCGCCCAGCAGCGACCCGGCCCCGTCCGGCTCCCCCACGCCCGAGCCCGAGCCCACCGAGTCGGCTCCCGTCGCCGACCCGGCACCCGAGGAGCCCTTCGTCGCCCCGGCCCCCTCCTTCACCGCCGCCGTCACGGACGGTCTTCACGTCCACGTCGATGCCACCAGCACCACGCCCGGCAGCGACCCGATCACGAACTACGAGTGGACCTTCGGGGCTGCGGCCAGCATCTCCGGTGGCCCGGTCCAGGACTACACCTGGCCCACCGGCACCCGCGGCACCGTCACGATCACCCTTCGCGTCACCTCCGGCGGCCAGGTGTTCACGAGCACCCGCGAGGTCACCGTGACCACGCCGCCCGTGTCGAAGTTCTACGTCGGCGAGCACAGCGGCCTCTGGGTCGTGTTCGTCGCCAGCGGCGACACCGACCCGAACAAGTACCTGTCGTTCTGGGACTTCGGCGACGGCTCCACCCACGGCGGCTCGATCGGCAAGCACGCCTTCGCCAAGGCGGGCACGTACACGGTCACCCTCACGACGCAGGACATCGCCGACCCGACGGTCATCAGCGTCGCCACGCAGTCCATCACCGTCAAGGCTTCCGCACCCGCGGACCCGGGCGCCGGAACCGGCACGGGCACGGGCACGGGCACAGGCGGTGGCACGGGTGCCGGTACCCCCGTCAAGACCCCGACGCCGGTGGTCACGATCCCGGTGGCGACGCCTGTCAGCTTCTCCGGCACCGCGACCTCGGGCGTGAAGCCCGCGGCGGTCCGCGAGCAGGCACTCCCGGAGAGCCTGCCGTACACCGGCTCGCGCGATCCGCACCCGGCTGGCTTCGCGGCGCTGGTCTCCATGCTTCTCGGTGGCGGCCTGCTCGTCGCCGCACGTCGCCGCGGTCGCAAGCACTCCGCCTAGCTCTGCCACGAAGGGGAGGCCGTCGAGACGGCCTCCCCTTCGTCATGCCCGGGGCCGCCTCGCCGGATACTCCCATCCCCGACCCTCGGGCTCGGAGCATGGCAAAGGGCGCCACGCGAGTTGCGTGGCGCCCTGATGGATCGGGCCCGAGTCAGGCCGTGGGCTCGACCCCGAACTCCGCGAGGTGGTCAGCGAGGAGCGAGCCCTCCTTCGGGAACCGCTCGGACTTCCAGCCACACGAGCACTCGGGCGGGAAGCCTGCGAACGGCAGGACGATGGCCTGGTGCTCCTTCTCCGCGGGCTGCTCCAGCGCGAACTCCAGCGGGATCGAGGAGCAGGGCTCCCAGTCGCCGTTCTCGTTGTTGACGCTCGTTCCGAGTTCGAGGATGGGCTTGCCGGACTCGTCCTGGTGAATCCAGAGGGAACCGATCTGCACCCCGTTGATCGTCAGCCAGACGTTGCCCCCGCTGTGCATGAGGTCGCCCTGGGCGCCCATGCTGTCGATCTCCGAGGTCTTGAGCTGGTAGGTGACGCCGGTGAAGTCGTTGTTGAGACTGAGGGCGAGCTGCTCGGGCAGTTCGGCGGCCTCGATTGCGGTGTTGTGGGTGATGGTGCTGCTCATGATGTCCTCTCCGTGGCCCGTCCCTCGGGCCATTTCTTACAGTACGCGGCACCACCGACATTCGTCACAGGGCACGGCTGCTGCACCCCTTGAGACGCACGTTTCCGTGTCCCCGAAGGCGCTACCGCCACTCGTAGCTGAAGCGCCACTCCAGGGCGTCGAGCCCCTCCTCGGAGATGTCCGGGCGCAGCTCGGCCAGCCGCGCACGCATGTGCCGGGACCCGTGGAGGAGCGAGTCCTCCGTGCCGTCTCCCCATTCGACGGGGATGGCGTTGGCATCCTCGACCGCACGGAGGATGGCAGCGCGCAGCCCTGCGTCGATTCCGCCGTCGAAATGGTCGAATCGGGCGGCGGGGTAGGCGGAGATGCCGCGCCCGAAGTAGATGGCAAGGGCGTGGCCCAAGTCCGTGTTGGCGGGCGTGTGCATGGCGTCTCCCTAGTTGACCATGAGGCCGATGAGACTGCCCCCGAGCCACTGCGCGACGAGCATGGCAGGGATTATCGCGAGGGCGATGACCGAACCGTTTCCGCCGAGCTTCGCGGAGGGGCTGACGGCGAAGAGGGTGAGGATGACGAACGCCGAGAACGAGCCGAGCCAGGCGAACAGGGCGACGGCGTGGCCCGCAGCCGCACTGGACGGGGCTGGGCAGGCGTCGATGCAGGCGCTGGAGAGCCCGTAGATGAAGAAGTCCACCAGCGTCAGGATCACGAGGACGACGATGGAAGCCATGATGAGCACCACCGTCAGGCTGTCGGAGCGCTGGGCCGGGCGCGGCTTGTCCCACCGCATCTCAGCCTCCGATGATCATGTAGGCGACCCAGGAGCCGATCTGCACGACCCCCATGGCAGCGCCCGCCACTGCCGCGACCGCCACCTGGGGACGACCCTCACGGACGCGCTGTCTGCCGACGATGAGGCCGACGACCCAGGCGACCACGCTCAGGAGCCACCCAATGACGATGGTGGCGTGCTGCGCCGACGCGATGGCCTGCGGCGTCCGAACGTCGATGCCGTGGGCGAGCCAGTAGAGCACCAGGTCGAGCGTGGAAGCGGCGAGGAACGCGATCACCGCGATGGTGCGCAGAAGCAGGGGCAGCTCGATGCGGAATGACCCCGTGCCGACCATGTCGATCTCGCGCGACTTGCCGGAGGACTGACGGGCCTTCGAGATGAGGAACGCGATGAGCCCGCCGATGGCGAGGATGCCGATGATGCCCCCTCCGAAGCGCCACAGGAGCAGTGCGCCGACGACGATCCCGGCGACGAGGCCGACCCGCTTGACGACGGCGGTCGTGCGGGGCATCTCCTGGTCGAGCCTCACGACATGCTCGCTTGGAACAGGGCGGTGAGAGCCCAGGCGCCGATCTGGACGGCGCCGACGACGAGACCGAGGCTCAGCGCGGTGACCCAGGAGCGGCGGGCTCTACGGATAGCGCGGATCGTGAGCACGAGGCTGGTCCACCAGAGGGCAGTGGAGACGATCCATCCGATCACGACGGTCGAGGCGACGGCGGCCGCCTGCGCGTGTGGGGTCTCGACATCGACTCCCCCGGCGGTGATCCAGAGGACGAAGTCGAGGCCGGAGGCGCAGAGAAGCGCGAAGGCCGAGAGCACCAGGAGCACGATGGCGATGGCCGTCGAGGCGGGGCGGCCCTGCCGGGGCTCGGTGAGAGGCGGCGGCCCGTACGCGGGCGCTGGTGGCATGGGTTGCAGGTCAGTCATGAGTCCCCCTGTGGTGCAGTCAACTCACGGTATCCACCGCGGACCGCATCACAGGGGGTCACTTCTGCCCTAGTCGAGCCCGATTTCAGCCCTGTTTCCGTGTCCCTGTTATGCGGCGTCACCCTGGAAGTGAAGACCCCGGAACATGGCGCAGCGGCGGAAGAGGTCCGTCGAGAGGGGCTCGCTCTTGTGCTCGGAGACGCGGAGCGCGAGGCGCAGGAGCATCTTCATGTCGCGGGGCGCGATCTCGGGGAACCCAGCGACGAGGCCGTCGATGAGGGGTCGACCGAGGTCCACACCGCTGTTCTTGCCGAGCACGTCCCAGATTCGGGCCGCATCCGTGGCGTCGGGAAGGGTGTAGTCGATGATGGCCGCGCATCGGGAGATGATCGCGTCATCGATATCGTCGGACCTGTTGGTGGTCATGATGATCAGCGCGGACGTGTACTCCAGGGTCCTCAAGAACTCGGCGACGATGGCGTTCTGCTGGATGTCGTTGCCTCGGGCGCGGACGAACACGTCGCATTCATCGAGCGCGATCACCGCGTTCCAGCGCTTGGCGCGGTCGAAGACCTCTTCCAGGTTCTTGCGGACGGTGTCGGCGGTGATGCCCAGAGTGCCCGAGTGGATGGAGTACAGGGGGCGCTTGATCAGCTCGGAATAGACCTCGCTCGTGAGGGTCTTGCCGACGCCGGGTACGCCCTTGCAGAGGATGACGTTGCCCGCGCTCTTGCCCTCGATGATGTCGCCGGTGAACGTGGCGATGTCAGTGGTGAGGATGTCGAGCAGCTCCCGGTGATCGGCGGGAAGCACGAGCTTGTCGCGGAGGGTGAGGTCGTACTCGTAGGCGGTGAGGTCCTGGCTGTTGACCCACAGGAAGTCATGGTTGTGCAGGTCGAAGACGCGAAGAACGGACCGGATCGGCACCTCGCCGGTGGTGTCGCCGTCGCTGGCCTGGCCCCGCACGGCGCCGAAGAGTTCCGAGTCGGTGCGCTCGGCGAACGCCGGAATCTCCTTCGGGGCGATGTCGTGGATGACGCGCCGGTTCGTGAACTGGGTGCTCCGGTAGCTGCGACCAGCGATGCCGGTGAAGCGGAACTGCTCGGCGAAACCCTCGGTGAGCTTCTTCCGGTAGTCCTCCGTGGACTTCTCGTAGGCCGCCTTGAGTTCGGGGGTCTCGTGGAAGATGCCGCGACCCGCGAGGACGTCGGCGACCTTCTTGCGCGTGATGTCGGCCTTGTGGAACGACTCGGTCGTTCGCATCGGGCCCATGCCGTCGTTTCGACCCCCTCACTGCCAGCATTATTCGATTCCAGGCGAATGTAGAGCGTGGGCTCACCGCCGCGGCTGTCGTCGTTGATCCCGATGCCGGTGACGAGGTAGGCATGCAGATGCCCGTCGGACTCCTGGCGGTAGACCCAGCCGTCGATGAGGTCCTTTTCGAGGTAGGCCTTGATGTGGCTGACACCGGCGCCGAAGCTCGGGATCGACTTCGAGAAGTCGCCCTTCCGAACGAGCTGGATCGACTCGATCATGCGGACGAAGGACTTGTCGTCGGCCTCCTCGGCGGCGGCGATGAGGTCGAGGAGAGTCTCGTCGGTGATGTCGTAGTCGTAGATCGTGGCGCTGTCGTTGTTCCAGCCACTGCTGCGCTCCTTGTAGCGGAGCAGGTGTTCGTTGGTGACGTGGGCAAGAACTGCCCTGGGGGCCTGAATGGTCATGGTGTCCTCTCGTGGCGCCGTCCCTCGGCACCTATTCGTTCTACTTCTACAGTACACGCATATGCACATACGTCAAGCGTAACGGGAGTTACGGTCGCGTCAGGATTCGCTTCCCCCGGGCTCTCCCATCCCTGACCCTCGGGCGAGGCGGGCTGGCGGCGCCCGCCTCGGGTGTGGGCAGAAGTGTTCCGACGGCGGAAGGGATGTGTGTGCGACCCGGCCTCGCTGCACCCGTCAGGCGCGGTTGCCGTCCTCCGCGCTCAAGGCGGCCGCGAGAGCCTGGTCCTTGGTGACACGGACGCCGTTGAGGGTCCAGCCCCCGCGGTAGAGCGTGTCGCCGTAGTCCAGCGCGCCGAGGTCGAAGTCGGAGGCGTCCTGGTCGTCGAGGTGGATGACGGTCAGCTCGCCGTGCCGGGCGGGGCCGTAGGCAGCGGCATTGAGCGCGAGTCCCTCTTCCGTGAGGGGGCCGTGGTCGAGCGGGGTGTGCGGGTGGAGGCGCTCGACCTCCGCGAGTAGGGCCCGTCCGGTCCCGTGGCGCTGGTGACTGGGGAGCGTCTCAATGGACGAGACCTCAACGATCCCGCCGACGAGGCGGAAGAAGATGCGGGCGATGCGGAGCCCGTCGGCGATCGCAGCCACCGACTCCAGCCCACCGGGGCGCCCGTTGGTGTCCGTGTGGACGAGCTGCATGTTCACGGTCGTGGTCGACACGTCGGCGCGGAAGACGTCGAGGCTATCTGCGGGCGCGAGGATCGCCTGCACGAGCGGGTGATCGCGCTTCTCGGCGAGCACCTCGTGGCCACGTCGGAGAATCGAGCGCAGCGCGGCCTCGGTGGGCTCGTCGACGAGGTCTTCCACGAGAAGGCGCGTCTGCGACTGTGGGCGGTCGACCGCCTGCGTGATGCGTGGGTCGGCGGGGTTGCTGATGCGCCTCCGGAGCGTCACGGTGACCGTGCGGCGCACGGCGTCATGTTCGGCGGCGAGGCTCGCGCTGACGGTCCCCCGAGGTAGCCCTCGCCTATGAGAGCGGCGGCGGCCGCTCGTCCGGGGCTGGAGCTGGCGACGAGGAGCTGGTCGATGATGCTGTTGACGCTCGGCGCGGAGGTGGTGTCGTTCATGTCTGCTCTCGGTCTATCGGCTCAGGCGAGGATCGCGATCTTCCCAGTCGGTACGGTCATCGGCCTCTTCGGCGATGAGTTCCCAGAACGCTTCGATCTCGGCGCGGCTCATCCTTCGGAGCGTGGCGCGGATGTCGTCACGCTGCTCGGTGGAGAGCACGGGCCTTCTGTCGCTGCTGACGGATGTTGTAGTCGACGCGGTCGTCGTCCTCCTCTTCAAGGAGGAGGTGCAGCTCGTCGATCTGGTCGGCGCTCATGCCTCGCAGCATGTCACGAAGGCGCTCACGCTCGGCGCTGGAGATCACTTGGCCACCTCCACGAGCGAGGCGCGGAGAGCGTCGATGAGGCCCTGGATGCGGTCCTTCGTCGCGGCCTCCAGCTCCTTTCGCTTGGGGTCGTCGTAGACCATGCCCACGGTCGACTGGTATCCGGCATCCCGGGCGACCTTGGTCTCCGCGAGGAGGGCGGTCATCTGCTCGGGCGTGGCCGCGGGCTCGCCGACGCCGCCGAGCCAGCCGATGACGGGCTTGCCGTCCTTGGTGTCGCCGATGCGGAGCGGTCCGCCGTTCCGGAGGCTGAAGGTCCAGGCGCCGATGTAGTACGTCGACTCCTCGTTGGGGAACTGGTGGTCGGCCTGCGAGGCACTGCCGAGCTTGTTGACGTACATGGTCTCCAGGATCACTGTGTCGACCTTGACCGAGAGGTAGCCACCGTCGATGGTGGCGTCGTAGGTGCCCGCCTTGACGAGGAGCTGGTGCCAAGCGTCGGCGGACTGGAAGTCGGCCCGGCGACGCAGGGCGTCTTCGTGGATCGTGAGCTGGAACTTCTCGGCCGTTGCGGTGGTCATGGTGTCCTCTCGAAGGGCTGTCCCTCAGCCCCGCATTGCCTACAGTACATGCATATGCACAGTGCGTCAACACTGATTTATGGACGGCCTGAGGAGCCTTTGTCCGCGAGATGGCCGCGAGCAAGGCGATCGCGGAAATGAGGGACGGAGTGGAGCGCCCTGAGCGGGGTGGGGTCATTTGGTGGCGCTTTTGAAAAAGGGTGGGGTCATTTGGTGGCGCCCCCTTTTGGCCCTATTTCACAACTAGCTACCGTAAAAACATGACCAAAAACAAGAGCACCATCAAGCAGGCCCTCGCAACGATCTACACCGATCCGCTGCCCATCTCCCTCAATGCCATCGAGATCATCTTCCTCACCTGCGGCACCTTCAGTGCTGCGGTCGCGGCGTTCGCCCTGGCGGCGTCCGAGATCACGGGCAACGCCTTCACGGTGGGAACCTCCTCCGCGGGTGCGTCGGCGGTCACGACCGCGACACTCATGTTCGTCGCGGGCGCGGCGTACGCAATCACCGTGATCCGCGTGCTCCGCAAGGGCATCTCCGCACGCAAGACCCTCCTCGCCCGCGAAGACTAGAACCGGACGACGACGCGCCCCGCTCAACGGCGGGGCGTTTCGTCGTCCCGACTCCTCGACCTCGGCGCCGTTCAAACCACATGGGCCGTTCGGGGTGGAGGGTCGGGGATGGGAGTGAAAACGGGATGGCCTCGGAGTCCGGGACGAAATCGCAAGTTGCTAGCGTAAAAACCAGGGCCCGAAGGCCTATTCGACCATGACCGAAGGACGCCGATGATCATCCGCGAAGCTACGCTCCCCGCATCCAACAATCTCGACATGGGCCAACAGTTCCAGGCCAACGAGGCCAGCTACGGCGCCTGGATCGGCTACTGGGAGATGAGCGCGGAACTCAAGAGCCAGATCATCAGGACCTCAGCCGTCGTCACAGGGGGTGCCGCAGGGACCCTGGTGACACTCTGGGCCCTCACGGCCACCCTCTTTCACGCAGCCTGGCCCATGGCTCTGATCCTGACCGCCTTCGTCATCGCCGTCGAGCGATGGGTGATCAAGCATCACTTCGGAGCCATCTTCACCGCCGGGGCGCGTGCAAACGCCCTCGGCGAGGCGATTGCCGAAGGCCTGGTGGCGATCGGCTACGAGTGGACCCAGGCGGCGTCCATGATCAAGATGGGCTGGAGCGACCCGGCGGGAGCGCCGTCGGGCACGATTCTCTGGTTCTGGGCCGAGGGCAAGCTCGGCCCGGATGAATACCGTCTGCACCTGACGCCCGAAGGGGACCACTGGCGCGCCCAGTTCGAGCAGATCGCACCGGTTGGGATCGGCGCCTAGTCTTCCCAACCCCAGTTGCAAGAAGCGCCCGACGCTACAACTCCGAGCCTCGTTGAGTTGTAGCGTCGGGCGCTTTTCAGTCGACGTCGCCGCGCGACCAGCGGCGCTTGCGGCCGACCTGGCGGTTGACACGGAAGGGGACGCGACGCGCGTCTCCGTTGCCGCGGTTCTTCCAGGGCTTGCAGAGAGCACAGCCCTTCTGGCGGTGGGACCTGTGAGCCATGGAGGCTCCTTCCGAGGGCTACACCCGCCTCGGGAGGCGGGGTAGCTTGACGCGTCCCGTGCTCGGTTCCATGGTCTGAGGGTAGCCGCTAGAGCGAGCCACCCTCCAGGATCGTGATGGACTCGAAGAGCATCGTGGACAACGATCGGTGGGCGTAGTTGCCGAAGTCGCGGCCGTCGTCCGCCACCAGCCGCCACTCGATCGGCAAACCCTGGCCGCCGACGTCGTGGCCGTCACGCATCCGGCGCCCACTCCGCTCGTAGCGCTCGGCAACACCGACGTGCTCGCCGTCAACGAAGACCTGGCGGGTGCCCAGCAAGTGGAACCCATGGATGGCCATGCCGACGCCGGGTCCGCCGTCGGCCCGACTCGGGGAGATGTGCACGAGGGGTCGACCTCGATACGCCCGACGAGTGAGCGGGACCCGTTGTGGTCGCGGGTTGGCTTGACGATGGTGCGCTTGGGCTCGGTCATGCGTGCACCGGGCGCGCGGCCTCGACGATGGCCGAGCGCGCAGCGAAGCGCTTGGCGGCCTCTGCGTCGTGGATCGGGCCGGAGATGCCGAAGTGCCGCATGCCCGCGGAGGCTTCGCGCATCGCCGTGGCGGCCTCCTGGATCGCATCGAACGTGGGGGCGGCCTCGCCTGCCGGGGCGACCCAGGCGTATGCGACTGCCGAGTCCACGTAGCCGGTCTTGATGGGCACGGGGCCCATGGGGGCGAGGTAGTCGGGCCGGAACCAGACGCGGACGGTGGTGTGCCTCTGGGGGCGCGAGGAGCCGTACTTGCGGGCGCTCAGGCAGTAGAAGGCTGGGACCTCCGCATAGAAGCCGTTGGTGCCAGGCTCGGAAGCGACGATGGGGTAGATGCCGTCCTTCAACTCGTAGACGTCGTAGTCGCGCTCACCGAAGAGGTAGGCGCGGTGCGTGATCTCGCCGACGACGGTCATCGTCATGGTCGTTGGGTCGAAGGTGTTCGACATGGTGGGCGTCCTCTCGGAGACCGTCCCTCGACCTCGTGCGTCTTACAGTACATGTAAGACGAACGAGCGTCAATACTCAGAGGCGGCGCTACGGGCAGGGCATGGTCCCACCGTGCCCGTTGGAGACGACGCAGCCGTAACCGCCAGGAGGCACCACGCCTCCGCCGATGTCGCCGCCGAGCGTCCCTGCGCCGGGAGGCGTGGAGCGGGCGACTGGAGGCGTGGAGCCACCTCGCGAGGAGCTGGTGCCGCCGGTGTACGACTTGACGGGCGAAGCCTGCCGGGCCGCGGCGACTCGGGCAGCTTCGGCGGCAGCCGCCGCTTTCGCGGCTGCCTCTGCCGCAGCCTTCTTGGCGGCAGCTTCGGCCTCCGCCTTCTTCTTGGTGGCGGCGACCTCCGCGGCAACGCGGGCGGTCTCGTCCTTCTGGAAGGTGGCGAAATCGATCGCGAGGGCCGAGGTGTCGAGGGAGAGCTGGCTGGAGGCCTGTCGAGTCTTGGCGGCCGTGGCGGTGATCGCCTTGGCGGCGGCGCGGTCCCCGCAGGTCTTCTCGGCGTGCAGTGCTGCGAGGTCGAGCTTGTCATTGCCGACGGCCTTGATGAAGTCGACCCCGCTCGGGCGGGCGGAGGTTGCGGCGACAGCCGCTACGGCGGGGTGCGCCGCGTAGCTGGTGCTCTTCCAGCCCTTGCCGCCCGGGAGCGTGGTGCTGGTGATGGCCTTCAGGGTGACGTCGGCCGCCTTGTTCGCCTTGCTGGCACGGGTGGCGGCCTTCTCGCCAGCCTGGAGCGCAGCTCCGCACTGACGGCTGGTCTCGGCGCCGTAGGCGCGGTTCGCTCCGACGGCGACCCCGGCCCCGACAATGACGGCGGCGGCGGCGAGGATCGCAATGAGGCGAAGGCCCGGCTTTCGGCCCATGGTGGTCTCGGTCACAGCGACTCCCCCTGAGCCTTGGCGGCGGCCTGGTCGCGGGCGCGGATGTCGGCGAACTGTTGGATGACGGTTTCGAGCGAGCCAATCCCCCACTGGCTGATGGTGTGGCGTCCGTCGCCTTCGGTCGTCATCGACTTCAGCTCGATGGCGCAGTCCTCACAGATGCTCGAACGGTAGAAGCGACCCGGGCGACGGAAGCTGCCGCCGCCGAAGTGGGAGGCGAGCAGGACGTCCTTGCGCAGCTCGCAGCGGTTGCACTTCCCGCGCCTCATCGCTCGACCTCGGCGTCGGGGTAGGCGATGGCGCGCCACTCGGCGATCTCCGCCTGGTTGAGCTTGCCCTTTCTGGCCTCGGGCTCACCGTTGGCGACCATGGCGTCGATGAGCGCTTGGATGCCTGCGGCGTGCTCGCGGAGCTGCTCGACGGACGGGTAGAAGGTCGCGCTGAGCGTCATGCGCCCGGCCTCGTCGCTCTCCTGGAGGTGGATGGATGCGTGCCCGTCGTGCATCACGGCCGCCATGTGCTGCGAGCCGTAGTGCTCGATGACGGTGCGGCTCTCGGTGAAGGTCTTGCGGGTGCTCATGACGTCCTCTCGTACGCCTGTCCCTCAAGCGCATTCCTACAGTACATGCTGTCTTGCTGAGCGTCAACCGTTGTCGGCCGCGCGGGCCACCTCCTCGCGCTCCCTCCAGCCCGGAAGCTGCTCATCCAGGAGGCCCGTCATCCATGCATCGAGAGAACCCCGTCGCTCGGTGGCGAGATTGTGCTCAAGCCTGATCGCATCGCGAAGACGGATGGGCGTCGTTGGCCACCCCTCGGCCAGTCTCCCGACGAACTTCGCATCTTGATCGCGCATCCAGGCATCGTTCTGAACTCGGAGACGTGCATCTCGTTCGGCCCTGGCGCCGGAGCGCGCCGACTCCAGCCAGTCCCAGGCCCGCTTGTCCCCTCTCCCTGAGTAGGGCGCGTCGAGGATGTCGATGGCGAAGAGCCGTCCTGGCGCCGTCCAGGCGCCTGCGTAGAAGACGTCGCAGAACTCCTGGGCTGAGCGCTCCGAGCGCACCAGGAGGACCGATCGCTGCACTCGGACCCACCGGGAGCCGCCCTCGTCGCCCCACGTGCTGGTCCAGTCGCGCCGCAAGTACTCGTGGCCGTCCTGGTTGAGGTCGTAGGTCAGGAGGAGGACGTGTTCACCGAGGGCCATGCGCCGAGATTACCGGCGCGAGGTCATCGCGGGAGGTGTTTCCGTGTCCCTGCCTTCGAACCAGTCCTGCACCTTCCGGTAGGCGCGGTTCAGAGTGTCGATGTCTCGCTGGGTGCCCTCATCTTCGAGGTGCACCTCCAGGAGGGCGACGGCGGCGGTGATTGCGCCGAACTGGGCCTGGGTGAGTTGGGGATTGGGCATGGCGCCTCCTGGATCATCGAGAGAAAGCCCCTCACTCTCTACAGGCCGCAAGATGGGTCCAAATCCCGGCATCGTGGTGAATTCCCAGCCTTCGCTGGTCGACGTTGTTCGCAACCTGCTACACTAGACACAAGTCGCCTCGAACACGACCCAGAAGGCCCCACCGTGGGATGTCGGAGTCCCTCTCCGCCCCGCTTACCGGAGTAAACCTGGCCCCCTAGGCCAGCCGGGACAGGTGGGGCCTTCCTTCATTCCCGCTACGCGGCCTCGACCACCGGCTCGACGGTCGTCGGCATCTCGACCACGTTCGACTCCGGGGCTCCCGCGAGGATGCGTTGCATTGTCCCGTCCAGCGCAACGCCCACTCCGCAGAGCAGCAGCGCGAGGCATGACGCAGGCAGGAGCCAGACGGCCCCGACTGTCGACACGATGAGCGTGCCGAGAAGAGGCCCTACGAGGCCTCCGATCGTGATGCCCTGCGCCATGATCGCGGCCGAGCGGCCAGGCGAGAGGTGTGGGCGGGCCGTGGCTGCCAGTGGATAGATCGCCCCAGCCACCGGTGCCTTGAGGATGCCGATGAGCACTCCGCCGCCGACGAGCATCACCGCGGCGGCGATCGCCCCAGGATGCGGGAAGGCGATGAAGGTCGCAGCGATGACCGCCGTGGGGATCGCCTGGCCCGCCAGCCCCCGATAGACCGCGCGGGCGAGGCCGCGGGTCGCGTCCTTCCGCGCCGCGAAAGCGAAGCCGCCGATGATGTGCCCAGCGCTCGGCGCCGAGCTTGCCGCACCGACAAGGCCCGCCTGTCCGGCGCCAACGAGGACCGCAGTCGATCCGGCTCCTAGGAGCGCTCGGGCGACGTGGTACAGCGAGTATGTGGCGGACATCCACCAGTCGTGAAGACCCGCCACCTTCCCGATGCGGGTCTTGGCCTTCGCGGCAGGCTTCTGGTCCGGCAGGTGTGACACGAGCAGCCAGCCGATGAATGCAGCGCCGCCGAAGCCGAAGACCGCCAGGGGCGACAGGAGCACCAGTGGCGCGGCGAGGGCCGGGCCGACGGTCCACGCGGTCGCCGAGAGCGTCGGTTCGAGGATGCTGCCACGGGCGCTGAGTTCAGGGCTGAGGTCCAGAGCGTGCCACCAGCCCTGAGCGAGCGCTGCGATACCCGGCGTCGTCGCTGAGAACAGGAACGTGGTCGCGGCGAGCCCGATGACGCCGACGCCCATCTCTCCCCACACGAACGCGCCAACGGAGAACAATGCGACGACGATCGCCTGGGCGGCTGCCGCGAAGCCGAGCACGAGCCGGACCCCCACCGCTCGACCCAGCGCTGGCTGATGCCATTGACGGCCAGGAGGCGGCCGCACCCGCCGCGCTGATGACGCCGAGCGCCGCGAGCCCGGTCAGCCCGGAGTGGAGGCCCGGTAACCAGTTGAGGTGGGCCTGGACAGCGACGAGCGTGGCGATGGCAGTCGTGAAGCCGGACGTGGCGACACGGACGATGAAGACGCGAAGGATGAGGTTGCGGGCGGCGGGGCTCGCGAGCAGGTGCCGCAGCGACGCGCCCGCCGTCGACTCCGCGTCTGACATGGAGGTGGGCATGGCCTTACCGTAGCTACTTGCGACTCCGCGGCGAGCTGGGCTGTCACCCCGTTTTCACGTTGCGATTTCCGTGTCCCTATCGAAACCCGGGCTCATGACGCTCGACGCGCGAGCGAGCAGCATGGGCGGCCCGCTCGCGTCGTCGTAACGCCCGTTACTTCTTCGGCGTCCCCATGTCCCCTTCGGGCTCATCCAGGGCCGGGACCACGATGTCGCCGTAGTCGCCGACATCGACCTTGGTCGGCGTCCAGCGCTCTTCGGCGAGGCCGTGCTCGTGCCGAGTGTCGGCGAGCTGCTGAAGCGTCTGGCCGACGAGGGCGTCGTCGTGGTCGAGGGCGCTCCGCACGAGGTCGTCGACAGCGTCGTTCTTGAGCGGCTTCTTCAGATTGAGGCTTTTCAGGTGCGCGGGCCAGAGGTCCTCAGCGTCGGTCCCGAAGTCCTCAACGAACCGCACGTGCGCAGCGGCCTGCTGGCGCGCATCGATCAGTGCCCACGTGGCGGTGACGTACCGGTGAGCGAGGGCGGCCGTCGCCCGAGCCGCCTTCAGCTCCTCCTCGGCGACAGTGGCGCAGCGCGCGGAGTAGTCCATGACCTCGTCGAACATGACCTGGTCGACCCAGGCGAGTCGGGGGCGGGCGTCGCTGTAGCGGACAGCGTCGTCGGGCCAGTAGGGCAGGCCGCCGCGGCGGGTGCCGCCGATCACGGTCACGTAGCGGTCGTAGCTCGGGGAGAAGTGCTCCCAGGCCTCGTAGTGATGGGAATCGCGGGAGGTCGTAGGGATAGTGGCGACTCCGGCGGCGTCCTTCTCGATTCGGACCATCTTGACGGCGAGGAGGCCGTCGTCGCTCTTCGCGCCCCAACCGCTCGATCCGAGTCCCGAGGTCGCTCGCGCCTCGGCCTCGGAGGGCCGTCCGTTCCGCCAGGCGTAGATCGCCATCGTGCGGACCGCGGGCTCGCGAGGATCGTGGTACTCGGTGACGATGATGGGCGTGCCCTCGACGGAGTCGCGGAGGCTGTCGACGACCGCCTGTCGCTCGGGAGCAGTGAGGTAGTGCTTCGCGTTGACGCCGAAGTGCCAGGTCTTCCATTCGTCGGCCTGCCAGGCGACGAAGAGCGCCGATGCGGTGCGCTTCTGGAGGACGCGCTCGGATTCGGTGGTGCCGAGGGTTCCGTCCTTGCGAATGGGCGTGATGTCCAGGAAGACGTTGGGGTCGTGAGCCTCAGGGCTCGCCGCGTAGACGTGCCACTTGCCCGCCTTGTCGCGGGCGACAGCGACGGCACCGGGGACGGTGCGGCCAGCCGCGATCATGCGCTCGACAGAGTCATCGCCCGCGTGAGACTGGCGGAGCTTGTACTCGGCGACGATTTGGGTGGCCGCCTTTGCCTCGTGCTTGGGCTCGCCATTGAGGGGTCGAGCCCAGGTGTTGGCGACCTTCCACCAGTGCACGAGTTCGTCGACGATCGCAGGGGCCTCGTCGATGCCCGCACCCTCGGCCATGATCAGGCGGGCGATGAGGTCGCGGAACGGCGCCTCGGTGGCGGCCTCTGCGGCTTTCACTTCGAGCGCGGCCTGGATGGTGGGGACCATGGTCAGGAACGACTTGGAGCGGTTGTCGCGGCTGTTGAGGTAGTAGTTCAGGTCGGCGACGGTCACGAGGTCGAGCGGGAGGACCCAGGAGTCCGACGGCATGACCAGGCACGAGGCGCGGACGCTCGGTTCGGCGTCCGAGAGGCCGCGGTAGACGTAGCCAGGCTTGTCGGGGACGGGGACGTTGCGCTTCCAGACCTTGTCGCTGCGCTTGAAGCGGATGACGAAGCCGCCGTCACGGCGCCCCTCGATGAGGTGCGGGGTGTTGCTCTCGGGGACGGAGTCGATCGTGTCGGGGCGCAGGCGCGGGTGGTACGAGCGGCGATTCCACCCCTCGCCGCGGAGGTCGCGGAACTCCTCCGTGCGCCAGTCGCCGATGACGCGCATGCCGGGGCGCAGGAGCGCGTTCAAGCGGCGCTGGTACGCGGAGAACGACTCGCGGCCGTCGGTGAGCTGAAGGGCGTCGTCGCCGTCCTGGACGAGGACGATCTTGCCTTCGTCTTGGTCTTCGAGGCGCAGGAAGCTGGCTCCACCCTCGGGCAGCGGATGCCAGGCCGGGGTGCGGTCCATGATGCCCTGGAGCACGAGGAGGACGCGCATGTAGTGGCGACGCTTGGCGTCAGCCTTCTTCTCCAGTTCCAGCCACTCGTCAGAGCCGGGGACGACGGGCTCGCCGAAGCGTCGGCCGAAGCCGAAGAGCCCCTTGTCGAAGACCTCGACGAACTCGGTGCGGCGGGGAAGCACTCGGTCGAAGATGCGCAGCTCGGGGTCGACGGTAAGCAGGTAGACCTTCTCGCCGTTGCGGATCAGCCAGTAGGACTGCTCGTTCGCAGCACGCTTGTAGGCGTCCTCGAAGATGTTGCCCGACGAGGTGACGACCTTGGTCGGGATGAGGACGACGACGCCCTTCTGCTCGGGCAGGATGCGATTGAGGTTGGCGTCGTCTTCGAGGAGCCAGTTCACGAACTCGGGGATGTCGTTGTGGTCCATCCCCGTCGACTTCTTACCCATGAGCACGAGGGACTCCTCGGCCATGACGAGCACCCGCTGGCGGAGGTGGATCGGGGTGTCGGCGGGCGCGGGCTCGCCATCGCGGATGAGCTGGAGGGTTTCGTCTCTCCCGAGATAAAGATCGACACTCCACATGACCTCGGTGAGGCGCGCGAGCTGCTCCTTGAGCGGGGCCATGGTCGCGTTCAGCTCCGCCATCTGCTTGCGGAAGGCGGCCTCCATCTCGGATCGCTGACGCTCCATTTCGACCTTCATCTCGGCCTGGCGCCGCTCGACCTCGACCTGCTGGCGGGCCAGCTCGACACGAGCTTCCGTCGCAGCCTTGCGGGTCTCGACCGCGTTCGCGCCCGCGAAGGGGACAACGTCGCTCAACGGAGTCTGCTCGGGCTCATCAGGGCTTGCGGGCGCGACGATGTCGGCGCTCACGAGGCCGCTCCGACGAGGACGTACTCGCGGAACTCGACGGGGTCCTTGAGGTAGTGGAGCATCCATGGGCAGGTGTCGCCGCGGGGGCGCAAGAAGTCTCGGCGACCATTGAAGTTCACCGGGCGTCCGCCGGTCATGATGCCGAGGCTCCGCTCGAAGGCTGCGACGTCGTGACCGAGGGTGCACTCCAGGGGGTGCGGGATCACGGTGTCGACGTGCTCCGCGCAGCGCGTGGAGGCGGGACGCGTCGTCCAGCCGAGAGCGCGTGCGTCGGCGGCGAGTTCGTCGTCGCTCTTCCAGTCGTCCCGGAAGGTGTGCTGCTTGCCGCAGGCGCGGCATTCGATGAAGGCGGTCATGGGGTCCTCTGCGACCCCGTCCCTCGGAGTCTCATCTACTACAGTACACCCCTGCCCGAATTCGTCAAGGTGTCGACTGAGATGCCTCGCGCTCGGCGCCGTCTCGGCCAGCTCCGCCTCGCGCCGTCCGTGCCGCCAAGAGCTGGCTGACGATGATGGTCGCGCTGGCACCCGCGGCGCAGGAGAAGAGCCAGAACACGAAGGTCAGCCCAGCGCTTGCCGCCGCTAATCCCCCGAGGATCAGGCCCCATCCGGCGACCTGAGCGACGGCACCCCAGGGGACCTGCTTTGCCTGCGCCCTGTAGGCGTGACGCCCCATCGGCACGCCCCACAGGAACGCGATCGCGAGGAGCACCAGGTAGAGCCAGACCGGGTTGCCGCCGTGACCTCCGAAGTAGGACCAGCCAGACACGGCAAGGAAGGCCACGAGGCCGACGATCGAGGAGATCAGGTCGGTGCGCATCTTGGCGGCGCGGCGCCGGGTCCATGCCGGGAGCTTTCGGGGAACGAAGGGCGAGGGCTCTCTCACGGGTGCCCGCTTGCCGACGATCGCCCAGCGGAGCGCGCAGCCGACGAGAATGCCTGCGACGGCGCCCATGATGCCGGGCGAGATGGCGTGGGGCCACGTGGGCCCGAAGGCCAGCGCCCCGACGAAAAATGCGGCCATGAAGCCGATGCTGGCCAGGAGGATTGGCAGGGCGGCGAACAGGACCGACGTGACGACGAGGCCGACCGCGAGGCCCACGAGGGTGATCTCGGGACTGCGCGCGCCAGGGTCGCTCATGCTGCCAAGGAGGCCCCAGAACGTGCCGAGCGCCAGGGCTAGGACGATGAAGTAGCCACCGAGCGGAGTCAGGGCTTCACCGCGCCAGGACCACATGTCCCGCCAGTTCCTTCGCGCCTGCCGCTTGGATCGGGCCTTGCGATCGCGCTTCTTGCGGGCCGCCGGGTCGAGTGCCATGTCGCCTGTCTCCCTGATGATGACGATGCGCGAGATTCGTTCCCGCGTGTGGAGTTGACGTCGGGCCCGAATAGCCCGGCATCATGGAGGTGCTCCCATCCCCGACCCGCGGGCCACGGGGACGCGCCTCTTCCACTGTGACTACAGTACACGCAGAACCACGTTGCGTCAATTCTGAAATAGGTCTCGCATGCGTGTTGACACCCTGCATATGCACGTGTACTGTAGCGATCAAGAGGTTCGAGGGACGGACCGCGAGAGGACACCATGACCGGCACGAAGGCACTCCAGGACCAGAGCCCCGTCGAGATCGACGAGCAGCTCTACGAGCTGTACAGCAAGCAGGCCCCGTTCCTCAACGACATCGCGTCCGCCTCCAAGGCCCTCAAGCGCATCGACGAGGTCGAGCTGGAGATCGCCAAGGGCGTCACCCGGAACGCCTGGGTCGTCCGCGACGGCAACAAGGAGCGCTACGAGACCATCGTCGCCGAAGCCAAGGCTGGCCTCGCCGCCCTCCGCGAGCTGGAGACGCCCTTCCACGACGAGTTCAACGCCCGCGGCGGCTGGACCCGCGCCTACGTCGTCAGCGGTGGCCACGTCCACAAGAGCATGGGCTGCTCGACCTGCTTCCCCACGACGCGTTTCTCGTGGGTGACCGACTTCTCGGGGCATGACGAGGCTGAGATCGTCGACGCCGCGGGTGAGCGTGCGTGCACGGTCTGCTACCCGTCGGCTCCGGTCGACGTCCTGAAGAAGGCGACCCGCATCTTCACGGAGGACGAGAGGGCCGCCCAGGCCGATCGCGAGAAGCGTGCGGCCGAGAAGGTCGAGCGCGACGCCAAGAAGGCCGCGAAGGCCATCGAGCACCCCACGGGCGAGGTCGTCCGCGACGGCTACGGCTACCCGACGAAGACCGAGGTCACGGCCCAGACGGGCGCTGTCGACGCCTACCTCAACAGCCTCTACCGTCCCACGCAGATCGCTGGATGGGGCGACGGCTCCACGTACGCCGGGACCGACGAGCAGATCAAGAACGACGAGATCGTCCGCGTCAACACGGAGGCCCTGGCATTCAAGCGCGGGACAGACGTCGACACCCAGCTCGACATCGTCCGCGAGAAGGCGATCGCGAAGTTCATCAAGGAATTTGGCACCGACGAGGCGCTGGCGATGAAGGACGAGCTGAAGGCCCTCCGCGCGAAGAACAAGGCCCGCCAGGCGTAGCTCGTCAGGGGCGGGCGGCCTTCGGGTCGCCCGCCCCTCGCGTTGCCGGGTCGCTTCCGCCAGGTTCTCCCATCCCTGACCCGCAGGCGCTTTGGCTGGTTGAAGTGGCGTCCCATCCGGATGTTGACGACATGCATATGCACGTGTACTGTAGCCAGCAAGAGGTTCGAGGGACGGACTTCGAGAGGACATCATGCAGACCACCGATAAGCCGCTCACCGAGCAGACGCCCGCCGAGATCGACCGCCAGCTCTCCGCCATCTACGTCAAGCGGACCGTCCTCGGCAGCCTCATCGCCAACGAGGGGCGCCGCATCGAGATCGCGGAGGACTCGATCGCCGCCGACGAGATCGCCGGACGCACCGAGCGCATCGGCGCCGACCTCGACCGCATCGCAGGCTTCCGCGCCACTCTTGCCGACCTCGAACTCCAGCGCGCAGTCCTCGGCATCGACGAGGAGCCCCTGGAGGCCGAGTTCACCCGCCGCGGCGGCTGGACCCGCGCCTTCATCGTCAACGGCGGCCACGTCCACTCCTCGCGGAGCTGCACCTCCTGCTTCCCCACCACGCGCTTCACCTGGCTCACCAACCTCTCCGACCGCCCTGAGGCCGAGATCGTCCAGGGCGCCGGAGAGCGCGCCTGCACCATCTGCTACCCGACTGCCCCCGTGGACGTGCTCCGCCAGGCCAGCGTCGTCTTCTCCGACGAGGAGCGTGCCGAGCACGAGGCTCGCGCCCGTCGCCACGCCGCGGCGGCAGCCCTCGATGGCAAGAAGCCCGACAACAAGCTCACCCACCCGCGCGGCGAGGTCGTCGTCGACCGCTGGGGTCGCCCGGCCAAGACCGAGAAGGACGCGGTCTCCGCGGCCATCTCCGCCATCTACGACGGCTTCTACCTGCCCATCGCGTACGCGTCCTGGAAGCGCCCCGCGTACGTCGGCAGCGACGAGGAGGCCCGCAACAAGGAGATCATCCGCATCGCCATCCAGGCCCTCGCGCGCAAGCACCGCACGGACGACCAGCTCCAGCTCGACATTCTGACCGCGAAGGCCATCGCCCAGTTCATCCGCCTCAACCGCGGCTCGCTCGACGCGAAGCTGCTGGAGCTGGACCTGCGCGTCCTGAAGGCCCGGATCAAGCTCGCCCAGGGCTGAGAGGGTTCAGTCGTTCACGGCCGCGTGATCCTTGCGCGTGCTGGGGTCGGGTGGGTCGGGGATGGGAGGCCCCCGAAAAATGTCGTAGCGCCTGGGTAGCGTTCTTTCACGCGTGTTGACACGTATTCACTACGCATGTACTGTAGGGTTCTGTTGAGCCCGAGGGACGGGCCCGCGAGAGGACACCATGACCATCCAGACCAACGCCAACGCCTCCATCCCCCGCGCCACGCTCGGCACGCCTGACGCCGTCACCTGGTCGCGCCAGCGTTTCGGCCTCCTGCCCTTCATCTTCTGGGGAGCCTGGGTCGGCCCCGTGCTCACCGTCTCCGCCGCTGGCAGCATGGCCGCCGGGAACGACGTCAGCCCGTGGGTCATCGTCGTCGGCCTCGCCATGACCGCTTTCGCGCTCAAGATGATCCTTCCGGCAGCCCGCAAGACGAAGTTCGCCCGAGCCGCCTTCCGCGAGTGGGTCGCGCGCCACACCCCCACCCTGACCGAGACCGAGCGCCACTACTTCATCCGTCACTGCGAGGCCGAGGTCCAGAATCTCTGGGGCAAGAACCCGTCCTGGTTCATCCAGGGCCCCACGAGCCCCGACGGCAAGTACGACCTGCGTCTCGTCGTCGAATAGGCAAGGACCGCTGGGCCGCTCCGCATCGCGCGGGGCGGCCTTTGTCGTATCCACCAATTCAGTGTTGACAGTTCGTTACAAACGTGTACTGTAGGACTCATGAAGCCCGAGGGACGGGCTCCGAGAGGACACCATGACCACGATCACCAGCATCAACGCTCCGGCACCCACGACCCCCGAGGTCGTCACCGCCCACCGCAATCTCTGGGGCTTCGTCCCCTTCATCGTCTGGCACGGCTACCTCGGCCCGCTGCTGATCGTCGCTGGCCTCTACGCCCCGGCAATCGACGCCACCGACCGCCCCGCACTGATCATCCTCGGCGCGATCGCCACGGCCCTCGTCGGCCCCTTCTTCATCCGCGCCGTCGCCCGCCACATCAAGGCGCGCCTCACCCTCGCAAGCTTCGTCATCGACCACGCGCCGACCATGACCGACGCCGAGCGCCGCTACTTCATCCGCCACGCGGTCGTCGAGATCACCAACGAGTTCTCAGCCCACCCGGTGTTCACGTTCTCGGCCCCCGCCGACGCCCGCAAGCTCGTCACCTACTCGCTGACCGTCCGCTAGCGCCGCGGAACCCGCCCCGTCTCTCACGAGGCGGGGCGTTTCCGTGCCCGCACGCGGGGCACTCGATCCCAGAGCAGAACCTTCGCCCATGCGCGTCGAAGGACAGCGAGGGTCGCCATGTCCTCTTCGTCGACTTCGAGGTGAATCTCGTACATATCGACGGCTGTCCTGAGTGCACCGATCTGCGCCTGGGTGAGTCGGTTGGACACGGTGACCTCTCCGGGGTGCCGCGATGACGCCCTCACCATCTATGGGCCGAAGGAGCCTCCGTTTTTCCCAGATCGCCAGAAGACTCTCGGAATGGACCGCGCTACTCGGGTAGCGAATTTTGAAAAAGGGGTGCGTTTTTTGACGAGTCCCCGATTTGGGGGACTCCCAACTCTTCCGTTCGGTTCGAGACGGTGATTGGACACACGAATAGTCCCTGGAGAAGCATGATGCTGACGTCCCCCTCCCGCCGCGATGACCGCGGCTTCTCGTTCATCGAGCTGCTGGCCTACATGGCCATCGCAGCTCTGCTGATCCTCGCCGCGATCCCGCAGTTCGGGCAGTACCGCGAGAAGGCGAACGTGTCCAACTTGCAGAGCGACCTGAAGAACGCCGCCACCGCCGTCGAGGGGCAGGCCGTCGCCGACCTGAACTACCCGACTGCGCTGCCCGCGAGCGTGAAGACCTCCCCGAACATCAGCCTCAAGATGGCCCGCACGACCTCGGACGGGTTCTGCATCACCGGCACCACCACGGCGGGAGCCGAGTACCACTACGACTCCGTCCAGGGTGGCATCGGCCAGGGCGGCTGCGCGGATATCCCTGGGCCCGGTGGAGGCTTCACGGCCACGGGGCTCTGCACGTACTCCCCGTCATCCAGCACGTCGAAGAGCTGGGCTACCAGGCCTTCACGTCCGACGAGTGGGTCAACTACGTCAAGGCCCGGGTGCACGCCAACTTCGTGCAGGCGAATCCCGCCTCGACGCAGGATGACATCGACGCCGCGTGGACGGCCAGCAACGCTCTCCAGAACTACTGGTACGAGCAGGACCCGACCGCCGTCGAGCTGTACGGCTACGTCGACGGCAAGGTGCCGATGACCAGCGACGAGGCGACGATCCTTGGCTACATCCAGCACCAGACGTGGGATGACGGGTGGGAACTCGTGGTCGGCGACCAGGCCAGCGAGTTCAATCACTACATCGCCGATGGCACCACGTCCTACACCGAGGCGAGCCTGTTGGCGAAGGTCGACCAGCTCCGAAACGGATGGGGTCCGAAGATCGACGTCACCTGCCAGACGCCGGTGAGCGACGTGCTCGGCTAGACCGTCTCCATCACTGGGGCGTCCGCATCTCGCGGGCGCCCCTTTCGCGTTCCCGCTTGCCCCCCATCCCCGACCCACCGCTCTTGTGACGAGTGTCGGAGGATCCATGTACGGTATGAATATGGCCCGAGGGACGGGTCACGAGAGGAAACCATGACCGACACCGACTACTCGCTCGCCACCCGCGCCGCCCAGACCTTGACCGGAGCCGACAAGGCCCGCCTGGTCCGCTACCTGCTGGAGGACGAGAGCATCGAGGTCGACGACCTCAAGACCATCGCGCGCGAGTCCATCGCCGCCAGTGGGCAGCACGCGTCCCTGTGGTGCGACGACGACGTGCTGGACGCCGCCAGGGACATGTCCGGGCGCGAGGAGTTCTCCGACGAGGAGCGCGCGGCGATCCTGGCTGGCGTCCCGTGGCGACGCATGGAGGATGTCCTGGCCGAGGCGGGCAACGAGTACCTCCGCGATCATGGCCTCGACGGTCTCGACGGCTGATTCCCGTGCGATTCGACCGCCGCCCTGGAGCGATCCGGGGTGGCGGTTTCGTATCAGAACTGCTACGAAATCGACGCCGGAATCCTCCCGTTGACGAATGTCGGACGGTGCGTGTACTGTAGCGTTCAAGAGGTTCGAGGGACGGACCACGAGAGGGCATCATGACCACCGCACAGGGCACCATTCTCCACACGACCACCGCTCCGCAGGCGCGCGAGACCATCACCGTGACCGTCAAGGGCAAGGTCGACGTCATCTCCGAGTACGGCCAGACCTGCGTCGACTTCCGCGCCACCGATGGCGTCGAGTCCTTCTTCGTCGTCGCCAAGTCCTACCCCCGTCCGATCGCCGGTGACTCGCTCGCTGCTGACGGCGACCGCCTCCAGCTCACGGGCCGCTTCGTGGGCCGCTGGTTCGAGGTCGACAGCGCTCTCTTGGTCGCCCAGGGCTCCGAGCTGGTGGCGGCATGACCGGGATACTGGCTCCGCATGCCGCGTTCGACGTCGACGCGGCGCGCGAGCGTCACGAGGAGCTGACGGCCGAGCTGCTGGAGCGGATGCGCTCGAAGCTCGTGCCGCTTGGCCGCCTGGCGCTCAACGCGGGGCCGGAGGAGCGTCGTCGCCTGTTCGACAAGCAGGCGGGCCTCCAGGAGGCTCTGGACTTCGCTCTCGGGCAGGAGGGCGGCTGGGTCGGCATCTTCTGGGCGCTGACCAAGGTCGCCGACTCGATCCCCCAGCATCTTCGTGAGGGGTGGGGGCTGGCGATCAGCTATGCCGCCGAGGGCTTCCGCCTGAGCTGACCCCGGTGTCCGCGCGAGCGGGCGCCCCGGGCGGTACTCTCATCCCCGACCCTCAGCCCTCTCGGCTTGATCCGACGACGTTCACCTGAGGTGTGGCCACGATGGGCTTGTCGGCAGGGCCGCGAACGTGAGCCGCGACCCAGATGGTGCGGTGCTCCTGAAGCGACGGGTACCACTGGCGGCGGTAGAAGCCGCGCACGGGCCAGCGATGGGTCCACTCTCGCGGCTGCACGCCGGAGGTCGTCGGGGCCGGGCGCTCCGTCCGCCGGTAGACGAGGTTCACGGGTCGCGTGGGGGCGGGAGCCTTCTTCCGGGCGGCCTTCGTCTTGCGGCGGGCATCGTCGGCGGGTTCTGCGTCGGGGTCGGCGAGACCTCGGGCCTCCATGAGGTCGGCGAAGGCGATGAGGGTGGCGAACGCCTCGGCGGCCTCGGGGCTTTCCGGCTCCCAGTCGGTGGCGTCCTCCTCGAATCGGGCCGTCTTGATGTGCTCGATAGGGGTGGCCTCGCCCCGCATGAGCGCGTCGAAGGTCTGGTCGACGGTGATGGTCGTGGTGGTGAAGTCGATCCCTGGGCGCGCGGCGGTCCAGCCGAGCAGCGTGGATGACTGCCCAGTTTCCGTGTCCCCGGCGAGCCAGACGAAGCCGTCACGGGCGGGAAGTCGGAGCTGGACGAATGCGGTCTGGCCGTCGTAGGCCTCGATGGACTCGCGGAGGGCGGCGTGCTCGGTGGCGGAGACGTGGAAGAGCGTCCGCTCGGGGTCGTCGGTGACGAGGCCGACCATGCCGATCGCGCTGTCGATGAGCCCTTGGGTCAGCGGTGTTGCCGCGAGGAGGCGCTCGATGGCGTCCGTGTCCGAAAAGACGATGCCGTGGCCGTTGATGTAGCTGGCGAGGGCCTCCAGCTCGTTGATCGGCCGTCCGTAGCCGAAGTGGTCGACGATGCCGGTGGCGATGGCGGCGTTGCCTGCGAGGGCGGTGATGTTGCCGAGGTACCAGGCGCTGATCGCGTCGACCACCTCGGGGACGCGGGACGGGTGCGTGTCGGTGCTGCGGAGGCGCTTGGCGGTCTGGGGCTTGAGCCGGGCGAGGTTCGGTCCCCCAGCGGTGCGCGCCGCCAGTTGACTTCGTTGCCTCCCTCGATCTCGTAGCGGCCGTACGCGGCGGCGGCGCGCTCGATCTCGGCAGAGTCGGCCCCGGAGAGGAGCATGCCGAGCAGCGACTCGCCGCCGAGGTTGGCGGGCAGCAGATACGGCGTGACGGTGAAGTTGGGCACGCGTCCGACGTCGCGTGCGATGCAGGCCAGGGGTGCGTGGTTCGCCGGGATGCCCGCCTGCACCCATTCGGCCGCCTCGGATGCGGTGAACAGGTACTTGTCCCAGTCGGCGTCCTCGCGGAGGACGATGGCGCGGCGCTCGGCGGCGAGTTCGGCGTAGGTCGCGGTCGGGGTCGGCTGCACGTCGGTCACCAGGTCACCGTAGCGGGCCGGGTCCGGCGTCTCGCCTTCGCGCTGGTCAGTCAAGGGCGAGGGTGACGATGTGGCGGATGTCGGCGCGGAGGGTGCGGGTGCCGTTCTCGACAGTGGTGATCCCGGAGACCTTGACGGCGGCGGCAGCGGCGAGGAGACGCGAGGCGTCCGTCGGGTTCGCGGTGGTCACGATGAGGTCGAAGTCGTCGCCGCGGATGCTGCGGAACTCCGCGAGGAGGGTGCCGTCAGCCTGGGCGAGGGCGGCGCGGGTGATCTCGCCGGTGACGACGGGGAGGTGGAGGTTCTGGTTCGGCATGACGTCCTCTCGGGCACCGTCCCTCGGTGCTCTTGCTGGTTACAGTACATGCATATAAAACAGGTGTCAAATGCCCTGTTGCTGGAGCGCTCAGCAGTCGTGCTGGTCGAGCAGCGCCGTCGCCGTCAGGCTCGTGGCCCGCTGGAGGCCGGGCACCGATGGGCAGAAGCGCTCACCGACCTCGCGCGCCGTGCAGGCGATCGTCGCCGTCGGGTCCGAGTCGACCATGAGCGTCGCCGCATCCCCCGGCTTCACGCCTGAGATGGGGCCCGTGGTGCAGTCCCAGTCGAGGACGTTCGCGGTGTCGTTCACGATCCGCGTGTGCGTCAGCGGGTCTCGGACCTCCGCAAGACCTGACGCCGCGATGCTGTAGCCACAGAAGGCCAGGAGCGCGACGATGACCGCCCCGCCGACGTGGATGGGGTGCAGCGACCAGCGCATCCGTGATTGCGCGCGTGATCCCATTTCCGTGTCCCCTGTCCGATCAGTCGTCAACGCTATGCGGATTCACCGGCAAGAGCGAATCGGACAACGGCCGTCAGGCGGTCTACTCGGCGGGTGTCGACTCGCCGCGGAGCGCGGAGACGAGCCGGGGCTCATCGAGAACGGCGTCCACCCGCAACGCGTAGAGCACTCCCGCGGCCAGGTCGGGGTACTCCTTGCCGGACACCGTCGCGTCCCTCGCCTCGACACCAAGGGAGTATGCGAGCTTCGCGGCATCGAGCGCCTCGGCGAAAGCCCGCTTGGATGAAAAGCGGCCCAGGACGCGCACGTGCTTGATGTGGCCCGGCTCCCCGAGTGCGCGAGCAAGACCCGGGGCGTACTTCATCGTGGTGATGGTCTTGAGCGGCATGCCTACACGCCGATCAGTTCGGCAGCTCGGATAGCCCGCTTGCCACGGAGGGCAGTGAGGCGCTCGGCATACCAGTCCGCGCTCCACCGGTTTCGACCATTGGAGTGCTGGTCTGCGTAGTGCTCGGTGGACTCGGCGAGAAGCTTCGCGGCGGCACGCTTGCTGGTGGCCTCGATGGTGACGGTGATCCGCGGCGCAGCGAACTCGCGCAGCGCATCGACGAAGCCGGAGGTGTCGCTGATGCCTCGCCCTGCGGGGAAGTCCATCACGATCTCGTACGTGGGCATGGTGTCCTCTCGGCGACCGTCCCTCGATCGCACACTCCTACCGTACACGCATATCTCGCTTGTGTCACGCATTCAGGCGTCGCCAGCCGGTCGGGGATGGGAGATCACCGGCAAGAAGCCCGGATTCATGCGGAAAAACAGCTCGAACTGTAGTTCGCAACTATTGATGCGAACTACGACGCCGAACAGAAAGAGAAAGAGAAAGAGAAAGCGCGGGTTTTTCTGGGGTCGTTTTTTCGAGGGCGTGTGACGTCGTGGGGGCGGGGTCTGCGCTTGCGCTGGACGTGCAGCTCGCGTCCCAGCGTTGCTTCCGTCCCTCCGCTTCGCTCCGGGCCGTCGTGCCGTTCCGCAGCCCGCCTCCCCCTCGCTGCGCTCGGGTGAGTCGGTCTGCGCAACGACCCGAGAACGCGTGTGCGCGTGATCGGATCGCTGGCGCGAAAAACCCGGGCGGCGGCCAGGGTGAAACGATCGAGGCCCGGCGCGCGGCTGGAAAGCCACGGCTTGGCACAGCAGCGAGAAGCCGTCCCACTGGGTCGAGCGCGCACCTCGCGTCTCCGAGGCGCATGGCTCGCGTCCCGGTCGATGCAGATCATCCTACCATACATGGCACGTTGACGAACGTCACGAAAGGCATGTCTGGTAAAGCGAAGGTCTCAGTCGACGCAGTACGAGGTGCCGTCGTCGGCGTCGACGTAGTTGTCGCAGTCGGCGCCCCTCGGCTGAAGGGCGAACCAGGTCATGACGGCGATGATGCCTGCCACGAGCGCCGTCGTCATCCACCACTTCCAACGCACCACGGGCTTGCCCATGTCGTCCTCGCGGTACCGCGGCGCGGGCAGGGAGAACCCGCCCACGAGGACGGCGATCGCGGCCGCGACATCGAGCCACACCCAGGTGCCCTGCGGCAGCTCGAAGAACCGCACGGGGAACCAGATGGCTGCGATGACAGCCGCCGTGACGACCCATCCGGTACGCCGCGACTTGCGGGCATAGATGGCGAGGACGATCGCCACACCCAGAAGGGCCCAGCGCAACACGATGTAGTAGCCGTAGTCGAGGTCCCCGGTTCCGACGAGCGCCATGATCGCGCCGATGATCCCCGCGGGAAGCGCCGGATGCAGGTCCAGGTAGTCCCCGGTGGGCTCTTGGGTAGCAGTTGCCGACTCCGCCGGAGGGTTAGGAGGCGTTCTAACGGCCTGGGGCGGCCTTGGCTGTGCGGGAGTCGCTCGGGGCGCTACGGGGCGCTCAGGCGCGCGCACGGCCGCGGCTGGAGGCGTTTTCGCCCGACGGGCGGCAAGCACCTCGCGGATGGCGGTCTGTTTCGCGACGGAGCCCAGGCCGAGGGGGCCGACGCGGACGACGTCTGCGGTCACGAGCAGGTTGCTCGGAACGGTTCCGCTGGAATCGGGTGCAACAGGGGTCATGCGCGCCCACACGGACCCCTCGCACTCGTACATGACGAGAGTCTCGGCTGCCCCGAGGCCGCGGTGAGCGACCCCTTCGTGGATGCGGTCGTGCTTGTGGCACAAGACCAGTTGCTGCATGAGATTCCCCCTCGTGATCCTCGCCAGGGTAGGGCTCCGCACATCGACCGCGCGACACCCAGTGCGTGGGGTTTCCGTGTCCCCTTCAGTGCTCGATCACACCCAGTCCAGTTCGCGATTCCCCGCGCACGCCTCGCGCTATCGTGTTAGCGCCGTCTGATGGGCCATGAGCCGCTGCGGACTTCAACGCGGGGAACGTCTACGGAAGAGCGCCCCGGCGACACCCCTGATGTCGGGGCGCTCGCCTACGCGGTGAGAGCGTCAGTAGCCTGGAGGAATGCCGCCGACGCGAACCATGCCGTCGCGGCCCAGGTGATGACCATGGAGGCGGCCAGGAGCCCTGCTCTCGGGTGAGACTCCGACGGGTGTTGGCGGCGGTGCTGGAAGAGCGTTCGCGTGATGGTCAGAGCGAGCCCTGCGGTGACGGCACCCATGATGCCGAAGATGGCGATGGCCAAGATGATCTCGTTTCCGTGTCCCTGACGACTACGCCAGGCGTCAGACGATGATCAGTTCGCGGTAGCCCTCGGCGTTCGACGTGAGGATTTTGTTGCCGCTCGCGATCTCGGCGTCGAGGTACTTGACGATGGCGATGGCTCGTCGAATCTCCTCGGTGTAGCTCAGACCACGCCTCGCGGCATTCTCCTTGAGCATCTCGGCCGTCTCGGGCGCCATGTTGACACTCAGGCGAACCACTCCACCGTCGGCGGCTGCTTTGGCCATGATGACTCTCGCTCTCCGGGCCGGATGGCCACACGAGAAGGATACCCACCCAATGTTGATCGCGTGCACATTCAAAGCGCATGGCCACCTGGCGCAACGACCGACGGCTAGGGCAGCACTTCCAGTTCTTCGCGGTTCCAGGCATTGATGAACCGCTCGCGCCCGTCGACCACCTCCCTGATGTAGAGCAGGCCATTGTCTGCGTCACCGGGGAGTCGACTGGCGATCCCTTCAGCCGTGATCCCAGGCAAGACGCTTCCCCTGACGACGCGGCGCAGGCGACACCCCTCAGTGATCGGCTCGCCGTGCGCGTCCGTCTCCGGCTGCGCGGGCCTCCATGGCGTCCAGGCTCGCGTCGAAGCCTCGGTGCCACTCACGCGTCGACGAGCGTGGTGTCGATGATCGTGGTGGTGGCGTCCTCGTTCTCGCCCAGGAGCTGCGCCTGGCGGCGCTCGGCCTGCTCTAGCGAGTTCGTGGACATGGCGACGGTCTTGTAGTCGCCGCGCTCGAAGTGGACGACGTAGCGGGGGCGAACGAACGACCCCCAGGTGAGCAGGCGCTCGTAGACGTCGGGCGCGAGGGCGTCGGCGACGTAGTACTCGTGCAGGTCGGTGAGCTGCTTGCGGCTGAAGCGCTCCATGCGCTGGCCGCGGGTAGGCAGGGGCAAGGGTCGACGTCGCCGCCGACGCTGATCGTGTGCTGGATGAAGCCGCCGCGCTCGGTGACGCGGTGAACGGTCTGGCGGACGTACTTGTCGCGGAAGTAGGTCACGATCTCGACGCACGCGGTCTGGTCGCCGCGATCCGTGGACTCGACGGTGTCGAGGAGCGTGATGCGGGTCGTGATCGAGCGCTCACCGTCCTTGGCGATGGTCTCGGTGGCGACGTTCTCGGGGTTGATGGGCTTGCGCATGATGTCCTCTCGCGGCCCTGTCCCTCAAGGCCTGTGGCTACAGTACACGTTACCGCTGACATTGTCTCGATCTGAAGGCAAGGCCAGCGGGTCGGGGATGGGAGGGCGAGCGGAGCGGGCTCTCGACACGACCTCAGTCGCGGAGCTGGCCCCAACCGAAGGCGGTCTCGGCGATCCAGTCTTGAAGACTCCCGCGGAAGCGCTCAGCGAGTGAGTCGTCATCCTCGTGATCGAAGACCTGGAACCAGAACTCCTCGCCGACAGCGGTGATCCGCACGTCGATCTCGTCGCCCTCCCGGTCCCCATCGAGGACCTTGTCGCTGGCGCGGAAGTCGAGCCCCGTCCACTCCTCGGGCTCCAGCAGCTCCTGAATCTGCGGCAGGAGGATCGTCGGCAGGAGCACGCTGGCGAAGTGCAGCAGACGCTCGGTGCGATCCATGGCCCGAGGGTACCGACCTCGCGCCGCGCTCGGGAAGGATGAGGGCATGGTCGACACCAAGATGACGAAGTCCGCCGGGGAGCACTGGGTATGCTCGGTCCTCTCCCGACTCGATTGGGGCGTCGCGCTCACTCGGGACGGCCTGGAGCGCACTGACATTCTCGCCGTGAAGACCGACGCCTCCCGCCGCATGATCGAGGTCCAGGTGAAGTCCGCCCGCGACGACGGCGATCGCACGAACTGGCCGCTCGGCGAGAAGTCGCAGGACTGGTCGCGCTCGGACCGGGAATGGTTCGTGTTCGTGACGGTCCCCACGAAGGTGCCGGGCGAGCCGCGCGCCTACGTCATCCCGCGAGATCACGTCAGTGCCGCGGCCTGGATCACCTACCACCACTGGAGGTTCGACCCGGCGATCCCCTCCGGGCAGCGGAACACGCCCCGATCGGGGACGCGGGTCCACGAGTGGACGTGGAAGGGCTACGAGAATCGCTGGGACCTGCTCGACGCCGACGCGTCCGAGGCGCCGATTCTCCTGCCCTCAGACCTTCGCGATCAGTGCTTGGAGCCGTACGTCGGCCTGCCGCCCGGGCATCCCTGGGAGGGAGCGCTCCCGCGCTGGTGAGCGCCTACCAGTGACGGTGCCAGGGGCAGAGGTCGACCAGGTGCTTGCCGGAGATCAGGTTCGGCATCATGCCGGTCGTCCAGTCGTCCGCCGCGGCGGCAGCCCGCGCCGCACGGATGCTGGTCTCGGTCGAGGCGAATGTCTCCTCGCACGGGGCGAGGCCATCTGAGGCATCGCACGCCAGGGTGACCGTGGCCTCGATGGGGGCCGTGACTGCGCTCACGTTCGCTCCAGCAGGATCGCCTCGGGGAAGGCCGCGATCGACAGCAATGGCGGGTCGACCTCGGTGTACGACGACAGCTCGCCGCGGATGGTGACGGCTGCCCCTTCGATGAGGCGCGGTGCGAGGTCGTCGATTGGGTCGTTCGGGTAGAGGCAGTTGACGGGTCGGCCGTCGGCCAGAACGATGTCGAAGTAGGTGACGTCGTCCAGGGCCTCGGCCGCCTCGGTGACGGTCCCGGCGATGTGCCGGAAGCCGTCCCCGAGCCGAGCCTCGGTCACTGGGCCGCTGAAGCCGCGAGGCGCTCCTCGGAGAGCTTGCGGTCGTAGTGCAGGTGCCAGGAGATGGCGTCGAGCTTCTCGGGGTGCCTGTGGGCGCTGTGCCACGAGGTGGGCTCCCACTCGAAGGACTCCTCGCCGACCTGGCGGAAGCTCGCGCTCTCGCGGACGCCGTCGTCGTTGAGGAACGTGACGGTGATGACGGCCCCGACCTCGGTGGGCCACATCCCACCCTGGGGCAGGTCGGCGAAGGCGCCGATGCCCTGCTCTGCGTAGCGCCCCTGGCCCTGGTTGGCGTCGAAGTGGTCGCGGACCATCGCATTCGGGTGCTCGCCTGTGTACTCGAAGGCGAAGTCGCGGACCTCGACGGGAGCCTTGATGCCGTCGTTGGTGTCGTTCACGCCGCGCCAGACGGCGGAGATGATCGTGTTCTGGTTCGACTCCTCGAAGATTTCGAGGTAGCCGGTGGCGGGGGTCTCGATGTACTTGTTGCTGGTCTCTGTCAGTGTGCAGAAGATGTGGCGCATGATGTCCTCTCGATGCCCGTCCCTCGGGCTCCTTGATTGCTACAGTACATAGTTCACGCAAGGGTGTCAATACGGGATTCCGTAACGAGATACGGGAATCCCGTAGGGAGGAAGCCGAGATGACGCGCGCACTCAGCCCGGCGTCCGCTCCAACTCGCGACGCAGTAGCTCCTGCATGATGACCGCCGTCGGGACGGAGGCGAGCTGAAGAGCGCGAGGGAGGACCGGCGGCATTCTGGCCTCCTCGGCCGTGACGAAACCCGCAGCGACGATCGCCTGCGGGATCGAGCGCTTGTACGCCTTCGCGGTCGCGATCACGAGCGGCAAGGTGGGCGAGAGCTTTCCGCTCATCCACCTACTGACCGTCCCGGGGCTCACGCCGACGTCGCGCGCGATCACCGACTGCGAAGCGCCGAGACTCTCCAGGTACTCGACCCAGCCCAGATTCCCGAGCTGGCCCCGCCGCGTTGCCGAAGCCTCCTTGGCCAGGACCGTTCGCGAGGTGGCCAGGTCCAGATACGAATGCAGGGCTCGTGACGTGAGATCGACGTCCCCTGAACCCGGCGGGACGACGTGATCCTGGATGATCAGCTCGACCATCGTCGCCAGCACCTCGTCGGCGACCTCGACGGGCTCCTCGCGGAGATAATCGCCAGCAGCCTTGTGGACAGCCTCGGTCATCGCCGCCCGCGACCGAGTTTCCCCGGTCCGCTGGACGCGGATGCCGTCCTCGGATGTCATGCCCTCATCCTTCCAGGACCGTCGGCGTGACGTTTCCGTGTCCCTGTCCTCGGATCGCGCCCTTGAGGCTGGGGCGCTCGGGCACGTTCTGTCCAGCGCGACGCAGCTCGTCATCCGTCAGCGGCACCGGGTCGAGGCCGAGGAGCAAGGCGAGGGTGCCGACGTTCATTCGAACCTCGCCGCGCTCGACGTTCACGGAGACGCCGGAGCGGCCGTTGTCCTCGATGTTCAGGTCCGCCATGACCTGGTGGATGGAGTCGCGAAGGAGCGTGTCTCGCGAGACGCGGGCGACGTCGAGGGCCGCGACGCGGTCGCGCTCGGCCTCGATCTCCTCGCCGATGGGAGCCCAGTCTTCCCAGAGGCCGGTGACCTTCTTCGCCTCGAAGTGGCAGAGCGTGACGCCTTCGGGCAGGTCGGACTCGTCGTAGATCGCTCCGGGAAACGTGAACTCGGCCAGCGACAGCGAACGGAGCCGATCGGCGTGCTGCCGGATGACCTCGAAGTCGCCGACGAAGCCGAGGTAGGAGTTCCCGAGACGGCTTCCGCCCAGGTATATCTGCACCGGCTCGGTGGGATCGAAGACATCTCGTCGCACGGTCCCGGGGTTCGTGAGGTCGAGCGGGATCAGCGCGCGGGTCTCCAGGACGCACTCGCCGCTCGGGCGGTAGGTGTACCCGGTGTCGCGGAGCGCGTAGATGGCGTCGCGGCGCATCTGGTTGAGCTTCACGGCTTGCTCCTGGCGAGAGTGATGGTGGTCACGAGGTGCTCTTGCCAGTGGCGATCGCGAGCCGGACGACGCCCGCGGTGAGCGCCAGGTAGGCGAAGAGCGGCCAGAGGTTCCCGACGGCGTCCAAGGCCCAGGATGCGAGTCGAGCGAGGTCGTCGATCACTGACCCTCACCCAGGGTTTCCGTGTCCCTCTCGGGGAGCAGGTGGACGTGGTCGAGAATCCACTGACCGTTGGTCATGCAGGAGTCGCCTGCGACCTCTTCGAGAATCTGCTTGCCGTGGTGCTGGTGCGCCTCGACATACGCGGCCTGGTGATCCCCGGACGCCGCGGCCCGCATGACCACGGCCTGGTGCTCGCTGAAGCTCCGTCGCGACTTCGGGAAGGACTTGTAGTCGAGGGTCGCTTCGGTGACGACGGCGTTCATGGCCATGAGCATCCGGAGCGCGTAGACCTCGTCGAGCGCGCCCGTGAGCAGCGCCCGCATGTCCTCTTTGGAGAGGTCGTCGAACGACCAGCGCTCGGGGAGTTGCCGAGTCATGTCAGCCTCTCGGGGTTCGGTCGACGAATGTGACGGCCGCGAGAACGCCGACGCCCGAGCAGAGTAGGCCGGTGAATACCACGATGGCCGCAGCCGCATTGGAGAGCGCAGAACTGGCGCGATCATCCGCGAG
Organism: Frondihabitans sucicola; assembly: GCF_030296615.1. Classification (GTDB taxonomy): domain Bacteria; phylum Actinomycetota; class Actinomycetes; order Actinomycetales; family Microbacteriaceae; genus Frondihabitans; species Frondihabitans sucicola. Next base: position 43,595 of record NZ_AP027733.1, read on the forward strand.
CACGGGTTGGACGATGTGGAGCCCAATGAGGACGCCGATGATCGCGGCAATCGCGCCGAAGGCGATGGCAGCCCGGATCACGACGAGGCCTCCGCCTTCTCCGGCACAGACTCCAGCCGAGCCTGCCCCTCGGTCGTCTGCGACGAGCCGACCGACATTCCGGCGATCGTTGCCAGGAGGGCGAGGCCGCCGCGCTCGGCGGCCGCTGCCGCCGTCAGGTTCACCTCCGGCTCGACGAACAGCTCGCACTTGCAGACCTTGGAGGACGTCCGGCGGTCGGGCTTCAGGCATGCCCCCATGTCGAATGAGGTGCCGCCCGAGACTCGGTGATGACGCGACTCGTGGCCGCAGCTTGCGCAGGGCGTGGGCGGCTTCATCCCGAAGGCGTTGGCGATGTCGGCGGCGTCGAAACGCGTGCCGTTGGCGGTGGTCTTCATTTCCGTGTCCCCTTGGTGGTGGTTGTCGGTTGGCGGCGGCGCAGCACGACGCGCGCGGCTCGGCGGCGAGGGTGGATGCCATGCCTGATAATCGCGTCTGCGACGCGCTCCGAGTAGAGGTCCGGGTAGAGGCGAATCTCGGCCCGCTGCCCGTCGATGACGTCATGGATGACCCGCGCAAGCGGGCTTAGGGGAATCGGCCGCTTGCGGGTCACTGCTTGGCCGACTTGGGAGCGATCAGCTCGCCGTTGGAGATCAGGTAGATGTAGCCGTCCTGCGCGCTGGAGTACGCGACGATCGCCTTCCCGTCGATGTGCGCGACGGCGGGGTCCTTCGCGGTGGCCTGCCCCAGCGCCTCGGCTTCGCCCTGCGAGACGCCCCAGCCTGACCGAATTGCGTCGGCCGTGGAGCCGAGACCAACGAAGATCGCGGTGAAAAACGACATCACCGAGAGGGTGAAGAACGCCACCCCCACGACGGCAAGCCCAGAGAACAGATTCTGTCGCCGAGACCTCGACCCGATGTGGAGCGCGAGGGCGGCGATGCTCACGACCATGGCTGCGACACCGATCCACGCGAGAGAGAGGCTCCCGTGCCCCGTGGGGGCGGCGACGCCAAGGGTGGCGGCTGCGATGGCGTGCATGGAGTCCTCTCGCCGACGAGTCCCTCCCGCGCAGCTCGGACCAGTTTACCGCAACATGCTATACAAACGCTAGCTTGGTAGCGCGGCCGTGTCACGGCGGGGCTAGAGAGTCGACTTTCCGTGTCCCCACGTCTGGGGCGCAGCAAGGGTTGAGTGGGCCTCGGGTGTCGCCTAGGGTCGAAGTGCTGGCGGTTAGGTCGCGCGGCGCAGGACTTTGAGACATGCGTCGGCATCGGTCGGGCATGGGGACGAATCCCTCCGGTGCCACTCCACCAGCAGAAGCCCCGCCTGCATGTCGCGCGCAGTCGGGGCTTCGTTCTGCCATCCGTGCTTCATCAGAGTCCGCTGCTCACCACGAGCGCCTGGTCTCCCATCCCCGACCCCCTGCCCCTGACGCACGAGAGCCCCGCCGCCCTCTCGGGTGCGGGGCCTCGCGGAGACCGGCCTACTGGCCGTTGTCGACGATGGTGATGGCGCCATCCTTGGACTGGAGGACGATCGGGTGGACGCCGAACATGCCTGCGAAGCCGGAGCCACCGCCGGTGTTGACGGCGTACGCCTCGGCGCGGACACGGCCGACGTAGTAGCCCTTCTTGGCGTTGGTCGCACGGCGGCGGTCTGCGTTCTGGGCAGAGGACTCGGAGAACCAGCCGGTGGCGTCTCCGTTGTTGTCGCGGATGCACCAGACGGGGCCGTACTGGCCGCGGACGTTCTTCGCGTCGACGAGGTTGCCGTCGAGGTCGAACAACGCGGGGAACTCCCACGTGCCGCCCTGCTCGACGATCTCGGCCTTGAGTCGGTTGAGCGAGGCCATGATGCCGCTGGCGGCCTGGCTGGCGAAGCCGTCGGTGTCGGAGCGCTCGAAGGATTCGATGGCGTCGGCGTCCTGGCGGGCAGCGTCGGCGCGGTATTCGGCGGCGGTCTTGGTGAGGGTGGTGGCGCTCATGGTCCTCGTGTCCTCTCGACCCTGTCCCTCAGGGCCTTTCGTGAGTTCTACAGTACATGTAAAGGAATGCGTGTCAAGTCCCGCGGGAAGATTCGATCAGGCGACGAAGGCAGCCGTGACGTGCTGCTCGACCCAGAGGTCGCCGAGCGACGGCACCGCGGCCGCGGCGACCACTCGGGCCTCCCAGTCGGCAGGGCTCGCCACGAGCGGCCAGGGCACCGCCTGGTCGAACTGGCTGAAGGTGTGGTCGACGACGAACACGCTCCCGTCCTTCATCGTCACGAGCACGGCGTCGTGGAAGTGGCAGCCGCCGGGCCTGGCGACTGCGAGGGCCTGCACAGGCACGACGGAGGCGACGTCCTGGAGGTCGGTCTCTCCGTGCAGCCCATGCGGGTCGAGCGCCTGACAGATGGCGGTGACGACCGAGTCGCACTGGCCGTAGGCGGTCATCGCGTCCCGGAGTTCGGCAGCCTCCTCGACGTGGGTGCCAGCCTCCTCGTCGGGGTTGAGGTCGATCGGCTCGATCCAGGGCAGGTGCTCGTCGAGCACGACGGTCACAGTGGCGGCGACGCGGGAGGCCCGCTCCGCCTCCGTCACCGGCTGATCTCGGGCGGTGCGGTTCCAGACGTAGGTCGCCTGCTCAGTGAGCGGCTGGTCGGGGTTCGTGGTGGTGATCCACATGGTGTCGTCCTCTCGTCGCCGTGTCCCTCCGGCTGCTGCCTACAGTACATGCGGCCACTGACACTGTCGCAGGCCGCGCGAGCCCGGCGCAGAGGCGGCGGGTCGGGGATGGGAGAGCCAGCGGAGCATGGGGCAACGACGGCCCCACAACTTTCGATGCGGGGCCGTCGTTGCGACGCGTCAGGCACTCAGCGAGTCGAGCAGCACCGGCAGGTGCACCACCTCACGGTCCTTCGGGAAGGCGTAGAGCACGCCCTCCTGGAGCACTCGGGGTCCGTACTGAGCACGGGTCTCGCTGCCGTGTCGGCGGATGGTCGACTCGGAGGCGCCGGGGAGGTCCTTGACGGCCAGCACGGCGCGGATGAAGGCGGCCATCGTCGGGAAGTGCCCGATGATCTCGAACTGAACGTTCCCCTCGTGCTGGCCGAGCGCACGAGCGCGTTTCGGGTCCGCAGCCAGGTACGTGTAGGTCTTCTTCCAACCAGCCATGCTGTCCTCTCGGAGTCCGTCCCTCGGTCTCACAGAACCTACAGTACACGCTCAGAGCGTACTGTCAAACAAGGCTATCCGGCGAGAGTCTCAGCGTCCGGGGGTCGAGGGCGGACTGCCACCCGGGGTGCTCGGCGTCGAGCTGGGCGACGACGCCGGAGAGCTGCTGGGCCAGGGAGATGACCTCGCGCACCAGCGCGCCACGGGACGACGGCATCGCCGTCACGGTGGCGAGCGACTCCTCTCGCGGCGGGGTTGCCACGAGCGTCGGCACCTCGTCCGCGACGACCACCTCGGGCTCGGTGTTGGCCGGGGTTTCCGTGTCCCCAATGGGCTCCGCGGCGAGGAGTCCATGCGTGACACGATCGATGTCGGACGGGCTCAGCTCGCGCCACCGCGGCGCCAGCTCGTCGAGCTGCACGAGGATCGCCTTCGGCAGGCGCCCACGGCTCTCGGCGATGCGGATGTCGGCGAGCCAGTGCGTCGCGGACTTGCTGCCGCCGAACGTGCCGCTCTTGATGTACCCGAGCATCTGCTCGGCGAGGAACATGGCGAAGTCGAGACGGAAGGACACCCACTCCTTGTCGAGCGCTCCCGGGGCGTCCTCACGCCACTTGGGCGCCACGCGATCGAGCACGCCGGTCAGCTCCTCGGCGAGGAGCCCCTCCGCCTCCAGGGCCCGGAGGGACCGCAGTCGGATGAGGGCGCCGGGTACGCGACTGAGGCGGCCCGCGTTGGCCGCGCCGATGAACGTCTGGATGTCAGCCAGGGCATCCACGAGGCGGGACGGCGCGTCGTCGGAGAGCCTGGTCGACCACGGCTTCTTCCAGACGGAGGCGAGTTCGGCACTGAGGCGCATGTGCCTGTTCAGGCGGCCGAAGCTGAGGGCCGCCCAGCCGGGCAAGACCTCGTCGACCTCAATCCGAGCGGCGGGGGCGAGGTTCCGGCGCTTGAGGGCGGTGTGCCAGGTATCCGCGAACGGCGTGGTGGCGAGGTTCCCGCGGCGCGCGGCGGCGAGGAATCGCCGATCGGCGGCCGTGAGCGTGGTCTCCGCGTCAGTAGGGGGCGTCGCGGTGGCCGCGGCTTGCTCGGCTTTAGCGGTCGCCCGGCGCACGGATTTCTCGGCGTGCTCACGAGCCTGGATGATCTCGATGAAGGTCTTGCCGTCATCCCATTTGGGGAACTTCTCGTCGAGGATGTGCCCGATGCCCGCGCCTCGGAGACGGTCTCGCATGGATCGGATGCCGTTGATCCACTCCTGTCCGCTCTGGCGATACTCGCGCAGTTCCGCCGTCGTCATGGACAGCCATGGCTGCTTCCAGCGCTGAGGATTCCTGTCTGTCAGGACGCTCGCGGCGATGGTGAGGTCCGCGAGGGTCGACACGCGCCATCCGGGCGCAACGGCGTCGAGCTGCTTGATGATCACGGGAGGCGCGGTGCCCGTGGCCTCCTGGTGGCGCACCAGCTCCAGCCAGCTCATGATCCCATCGCCCACCCTGGCCAGCAGTCCATCGCGGGCGGCCGTGATGAACGCTTCCGCGTCCTTCTGGTACGCCTTGACGGCGACGCTCTGGAGGGTCGCCTGAGGGTTCGTCGACGTCCGGGCATGCCCCTTGGCCCATGTGACCTCAGGCGACTCAGGGATGCAGACGCAGCTCCGCTCTGGCACGAGCGCGAGAGCGGCCGCGAGGTTGTCCATGATGATCCGCGCCTGCCTCGCGGGGGCCGCGACGGGGGAACGATCGTGCTCAGCCCGGCGAGGCGATCGGCTGCATGATTCCGCTCGTCGGTGGCGTGCCCCTTGACCCAGTGGGCATGGATGTCTCTGGCCTCGGCGAGGTCGGCGATGAGGTCGACCTGGTCCCGGCAGACTTCACTGCCTCCGGCGATCTGATCGGCGATCCGGTCGGCAATGTTGACGTACGGCGCGATCGCCCGGAGCGCCGCGTGCGAATCGGCGATGAGGTGGATGGTGGCGCCCTCTGGCGTGGCGGAGAGGGCTTCGACGATGGCCTGGAGTTCGGTGCGGAGGTTGTCGCGCTCCTCCCCTGGCATGGCGCCGTACCCGTACTGGCCGGAGTTGTCTACCCACCCCCATCCACCTCGCAGGCCGCGGAGGCTGCCGTCGGTCCATACGGCGATGAAGGCGGGAGTCTTGATGGATGCTGTGCTGGGAGGTGAGCTGATGGATCGCGGCTTCGGCGCGTCGACGCTCGGCGGAAGTGCCATGAGCGGATGGAGTGGGCGCGGGGAGCTGCTAGCGGCACCCTGGAGTGCGGCCGCGGCTTGACGGTTCCACTCGCTCACTCCCTTAGGGTAGCAGGTTGCGGCTTTGCGGCGCCACGAGCCAGCGGGTCAGGAATGGGAGAACCTGCGGAGCGACGACGGGCCCGCCCCGCCCTAGGCGGCCCAGGCGGTGAGTTCGGGCTCGTAGGCCTGGATGACCACGCGCGACCCGAGCGGGGCCTGCGGGATCGACCAGGGCGACGAGAACGGAGCCCGGGGAGCCGGAGTACTGAGGGCCTGAACTTCCGCGAGAAGGGCACTGGCGGCCGCGTCGAACCGGGACTTCATGAGAGACGTCACGTTGTGACGGTCCCCCTCTGAGTCTCCGTGAGACGTAACCACGCGAGCCCCCAAAAGCCGTGCTGGTCGATGACTTCAGCCCGGCGTCCGTCGAACTCGGAAGTGGGCTGGAACCTTCCGGATCGGAAGGTGATTGCTACAGTACACGTGACTACCGACACTGTCTACAAATGCATCCGGGAATGCGAAAAACAGCACCAGAATGGGTGCCGGAATTGGTACCGTGAATGCATGCCCTCACTGAATGTGACCTTCACCGACGACGAACTCGAAGAGATTCGCCAGGCCGCCACGGACACCTCGCTCAAGACGTACGTGCACGACAGCGCCCTCAACGCCGCCCGCACCCGCAAAGCCCTCGTCGCCCAGCTCGCACGGCAGGTCGCCGAGAAGTCCGCTGTGCTCAACGAGCGCCTCGCGTGAGCGTCTACTTCCTCGACCGCGACGACGTCATGACCGCAGGCTCCATCGCCTACGGACAACCCGTCGCGGTCCGCGACTTCGGCCTCCTCGATGCCGCCGTCGCGCGCCCGCAAAGCGTCGTGTTCGGCTACGACGCCTACCCGGACCTCTGGCAGAAGGCGGCAGCCCTCCTGCATTCCGTCGCGCGGAACCATTCCCTCGTGGACGGCAACAAGCGCACGGCATGGGCGGCCGCGTGGGTGTTCCTCGGGTGCAATGGCGTCACCCTCGCCGCCGAATTCGACGTGGATGCCGCCTATGACTTCATGATCGCGGCCGCCACCGGTGACCTCGACGTTCCGGAGATCGCGACAGCCCTTGAGGCGTTCGCGGAGTAGGGGTGGGTCGGGGATGGGAGTGCCAACGCTCGCTGGCGCCGAGCGCAGCTCTTCATTCAGAAATGAAGCGACACTCGTTCATCAGTGACGTGGCATTCACGCCCGGCCTCAGACCGCGCTTTCTCGCAGCCGCACGATGAACTCGGCCAGTTCCTGCTCCATGGTCGCGTGCCGCCGCTCGGTGTAGCGAGAGAAGCCACCGAAGAGGGTCAGGGTTCCGTTCCACAGGTGGAAGTTGGGGTCTCTGCGGTCGTCCACGTCCTCCCAGGCGCTCAGCCCCTGGTCCTCGTAGGACTCGATGGCGGCGCGGTTCCGCCCGAACAGCTCATCGCCGGAAGCGCGTGGGTGGGCGTTGACGAGCGCGCCCGCCTCCGTCAGAACGAGCCACCGAACGACGTGCCATCCACGCTCGATCGGCTGGGGCGCGCGCCAAGGGGTTAGTAGGCCGGGCTTGGATCGACAGAGGACGACATTCGGAGACGCCACGTCCGACGCGAGCCGTGCTGCGTCGACGAGCAGCGCTGCGCCCCTGTCCATCTCGACACCCTCGATCCGGGCCGCCTCGGCCTTCTCGGCCTCGGCCTGCCTCTCCGTCTCGATCGCCTTCAGTCGCTCGGCCTCGGCTTCTTCGATGGCCCTCTCCAGGCTCATGTGGTCTCCCCTCGTGGGCGGATCGTGATCTGCGTGCCGTCGTCGAGGTCGCGGAGCGACATCAGGACCTCGCGGGCGAGCGGGATGGACACGCCCCCTCGAAGAACGGCTTCGTCGACGATGAGGTACCAGTGCAGGACGTCCCGCTCGACGGTGTTCGCGCGCCACTGGAGAACACCTCGGCGGCGGCGGCCGTCAGGCTCGGTGAAGGTGACGTAGGCGCCGTCCGCCTCGGGCGTGAGGTCCCGGAATGAGTGAGTCGTGGCGGCGGCCGTCAGACTCACGAAGCACCCTCGACGGTGGCCTCACGCAGCTCGCGCCGGTATCGCGCAGCCTGGCGGGCCATCGAGGCCCGCTGGGACCAGTAGGCGCCGTGGAAGCTGACCACCAGGACGCCGAAGAAAGCGCCGACGCCGCCGCCCAGGGTGATGTAGGCGAGGGACATGACGCTCGCGGAGCCGAGCGCGCCGCCGATCGCGAGGATCGCGATGGTGCTGTGGCACATCAGGGCGATCGTGCCGCGCAGCAGCGCGTCCATCTCGCGGGCGACCTTGCCGCCAGAGCGATGCCCCGCGGCGCGGAGGTCGAGCAGGGTGAAGGGCGTGGTCGCGATGGCCACGAGGGCGATGACGATGCAGGCGGTGATCGTGGGGTGCATGGGAGTGCTCCGATCGGGAGGGGCGGACCGAGACCTCGGCCACGCTATCTGGGTAGCGTTAGTGTAGCAGGTTGCTGTCTTGCGCTCCACGCTCGCCCATGCCGGTCCCCGGACTGCTCAGGCTCGCTCCAGCCGCTCCGCTTCCCGCCGCACGGCATCCACCAGCTTCAGGGGCGCGCCGTACCCGTCGGAGAGGGCTCGGAGGACGTTGGTCACGACCTCGGTCCGGGCGGGCTTGGTGTACGCGTCGATCCAGTGCTCGTCGGTCCGCACGGCAGCCACGGTGGCGGCGAGGTCACCCTCCAGGTCGGCGAACGCGTTGAACGAGTTCTCGCGAACCATCGCCACCGCGCCGCGCACGGCATAGAAGAGCACGTGCGGCTCGTCGGAGTCTCGCTTGAGGCCGTCGACCAGGCGCTCCGCGAGCATCTTGCGCCCCTGGAGGGAGGAGGCGCGAAGCTCCGGCAGGGCTTCGAGTTCGAGGGCGAGTTCGCGGATGCGGGCCAGCTCGATCTGACGCTTCTCCTCGTACGCGACCTCGACGCCCGAGCGCCAGGCGGCGGCTCGCCGATTGAGGTCCGTCCGCCAATCGGGCGTCGCGACGAAGGCGTACTTGATCGATCCGCCGATCCAGTGGGCGAAGAGCGTGTCGGGCTGTCCCGCGTGGGCCTCAGCGTCACGGCGGATGTCGATGGGCAGCTTCTCGTCGTCGTCCTCCTCTTCGAGGGAGTTGGGGTCGAACCGCTGCTCCTGGAGGATCGCGAAGGGTGCCGCAGTGGCCTTGGCGAGATCGAAGGCCTCCTCGACGCTGACCTGTGGGTAGGGGACGAACACGTCGGTGTCGTAGTCCATGACGACGTCGAGGTCCGGGATGCCACGGGCCGCGAGGGCCGCGCGTACCTCGGCAGCGAGTGCGGTGATGTCGATGTCGGTCATGCTTCCCCCATGTCGTGGTGTTTCCGTGTCCCCTGCCATCAGAGGAGGGTGACGTGCAGCTCCTGGCCGTCGAGTCGCCGCGCTTCCGCATGGCCGCCCATCTCCTGGTTCCGGGCGACTTCAACGTAGAGCGCGAGGGCGCGGCGGAGCGTCTCGCCGAGCGGCGTGCCGTCGTCCTGGTGCATCTGTTCCAGGGTCTCGGCGGTCTCGGTGTTGAGGTTGCAGGAGATGCGTCCGGTCTGTTCGTCGACCTCCGGGCTGACGTTGGGAGTCCGCAGCTCGCGCCGCTCCCCGTCGCCTCCCAGAGACTGAGGCGGGCTCCTTCTCGGGCGAAGCCGTCGACAGCGTGACGGACGCTGATGGTGCGCCGAACGATCTCGGTGAGGCTGGTGCCCTGCGTCTCCATGACAGCCTTGTAGGCGGGGAGCATGCTGGCGAGCACCTCGGCGTCGAGCCGGTGCAGCCCGCGCTCGTCCGCGGGTCCGATGGTGCCTTCGCGCATATGTCGTCCTACTCGTAGCCGGGGCTGGGGGCGAGGTCGGCGGATTCGGCCGATCGCACGGCTGCGGCGTCGCCGCTGGTGCAGGTGAACTTCTCCGTGAGCGGCTCGCCATAGGCCAGGTGGCCCTTCGGCATGGCGCAGGTCAGGGAGTCGCCGTCAGCGAGAGAGATGGTCGCGGTCATGTTCGGGGTGCGGTCCCCCGTGGCCGTGAAGCGGACGTCGAGGTAGGTCTCGTCGTACGGGGCGTCGTAGATGAGCTGCCCAGCCACGCCCACCTCGGTTTCCGTGTCCCCCTGGGGGAACGTGGCGCCGGAGATGGGAATCATTCGAGACTCGGAGGTCGAGGCCACCCGGTCGACATGCGCAGCGTGCAGCAGGCCGGACCCAACGAGCACGACCGCCAACGAGAGGGTGATGGCGACAGCCGCGTGCCACGGACTCGCGTGGGCGCCGCGGCGGCGGAGGATCGCCCAGACGGTCCCCGGCGCGCCGAAGAGCAGCAGGAGCGTGCCGATGGCGAGCAGCGCCGTTCCGGCAGGGGTCGTGGGGATCAGGCTGAGCAGCGCCAGGAGGACTCCCGCTGCCGCGCACGTGATGGGCGCGGCGTAGAGCAGCCAGCCGAAGCTCCGGATCGGCACGACGATCGGCGTGCCGTCCTCGTCGCGCTCGGTCGGCCAGCCCTTGCGGCGCGCTTCCCTCTTGCGACTCGCCAGGGACTTCTCGCGGTACGTGGGGCTCACTGACTTCCCGCCGTCTCGGCGGCAGCGGTTTCCGTGTCCCCGAATCGCTCCCACCAGGCCTGCCAGTCCCACGGCTCCCATCGGTCGAGGTCACCGTGGAAGGCTCCACAGAAGCAGAAGCCGGTGGACTCGTGGCTCATGATCGTCAGCTCGCCCGTGGGTGTCACGCGCGGCGGCGGCGAGGTCAAAGTCCGAGCCCAGCGGACGATCGCGGCGTGGAGCGGGTTCGAGCAGGGCTCCGTGGTCTCCCGGCCGTCGAAGTACATGGTGCTGATGTGGCCGATCCCACCGCAGTCGTCGCAGCGGGAGTGCGCGTCGATGGCTCGCTGCTCATCGGGGGTCGGTGGCGCCGGTTCGTGCCGGTCCCCGGCTGGCTCGATGTCGAAGTCCATGCTCGGCTCAGCCATCAGCGTCCGTGCTTCCGCAGAAGAAGCAGGCCATCCCGTTGTTGTTCGAGCTGCCGCACGTGCCGCAGGGCTCCGTGGCGACGAGATCGCTGGTGGGGACGTCGCGTGCGTCCATCCCGTGGTTGAAGTTGACCAGGGTGAAGCGGTCGTTGCCGGGGCATGCGGCCGCGAGCTTGAAGCCCTGGAAGGTCTGGCGCATGGAGGGGTCGGTGCCCACGTAGCGGACGGGCTGCCCCTCGGTGAAGGGCGACGGGCCGACCTCGTACTCGCTCGACAGAAGCGGGCTGGCGGTCATGGAGGGAGGCGTCGCGGCGCCGAGTGCCTTGAGGGCGTCGAGGATGACGCCGCGGGTCACAGGAGACCCCGTGGCGGCGGCCCACTGCTCCAGCTCCGTGAGCGCGGCGATGACGTTCGACGGCGTCGCTTGCGGGACCTCGGGGGCCCAGTTGGTCCCCGCCGTGAGGGTGCCGGGCTCGACCTCGGTGCGTCCGGCGTCGCGGACCTGCGTCGGGAGTGCCTCGATCTGCTCGCGACTACCACCCAGGACGACGACGGGCGTCCCTGGGTGCGCGCCGACGGCGATGAGGGCAGCGTGGACGGCCTGCGCGGCGTACTTGCCGCGGCTCATCTTGGCGCCGGTGTTGACGAGGATGCGCATCTTCAGCTCGTCGGTGGGGGCGTCCGTCATCGGCGGACCTCCTTCAGTGGCTTCTTGGCGGACACGGCCATCAGCAGGGCCGCGGAGGCGCCGAACGCGGGGACAACGGGGCCGAGGAGCAGGAGCACCTGCGCAGCGGCGTCGCTGACGTATTCGGAGAGCGCGATCAGGCTCAGGGCGAGCGGGATGCTGGCCAGGAACGTGACGACGGCGGCGAGGAGGAGACGTGTTGCGCGGCGCGTGTGCGCCAACTCGGCAGCGCGTCGTTCGTAGTACCTCGGAGCCATCTTGATCACGGCGTCACCTCTCTTCCATGCTTCACTCTACAGTACACGCATATGCACGTCTTGTCTAAGACGGGTGGGTCGCGGCTCCTTGGGGGTTCCCGTGTCCCTAAACTCGACGCATGCCCCTGGCCGCCCCACTCGCTTCCGGCGACCGCTGATGCCTCGCGGAACCCCGAAGCGCTCCCCCAGCGACCAGGCGGCAGCCGACAGCGCCGGGCTCCGACGATATCGCCTCGCGCTCCGGCAGAACGACGCCGCCCAATCCCTCCGCCGCGCCGCCGAGCAGCTCTCCCGCGAGACCGCCGCCGACGTCCGACGAGCAGCCGCAGGCGCCGGACTGACGGTGGATGATTCCGCGCGAGCGATCGCCGAGGCCGGGCAGCGGAGTGACGGCCCCTAGCGGCCGCGGCTCTTCGCGCAGCAACGACCTTCACTCGCCAGCAGCGCCACAATCTCAAGGCCACCCGCTCCGACGAGCGAAGCCTTCCCGCAGACGACATCCAGCGCTTGGTCGAGACTCTCGATGACGCCACGGATGCCCACGACATCACGGAGCACCTGCGCGAGCAGCTCGCCCGCCGCCTGGCAGACCAGGGTCAATCCGCCCGAATGATCTCGCGCCACGTCAAGGCCAGCTACAACACGGTCGGCATCTGGATCGAGCGGCAGCGCGCAGCGGGGCCTGACGAGATCGGGACTGGCGACATCCCCACGCTCCTCGCCCAGATCGCCCAGGTGGATGCCGACGCGCAGGGGCAGCAGCGAGCCCGGCGGTCCCTCGTGCTCCAGCTCCTCGAAGCGGGCGTCACGGGGAAGCAACTGGCAGCCCAGCTCGCCGTGTCGAATCACACCGTCGCGAAGTGGGCCGACAAGGCGAGGGCCGAGCGGTTCGAGATGGACGACCTGTAGTTTCCGTGTCCCCAGGGGTCAGTCTTCGTCCGAGAGGCCCATCTCATCGGCCAGCGCCTGGAGCCGGTCCGACTCGATGCTCATGAGGCGCATCTTCTCGCGGTAGGCCTCGGCCTCTTCGCGGGTGCCCCTCATGTGGCCATGCCAGGCGTAGACGGTCTTGCCATCCAGGACGTGCTCGGTGATGGCGTCGCGATCCTCGACAGCGTCTTCTTCGGCGGCCATGGACTTCTCCCCTCGGCCCCCGTCCCTCGAAGGCGATTCACTACAGTACACCCGCAGGTGTCACGCCAGAGGTGCTGACGCTGACACTCCCATCCCCGACCCTCCGGCAGCGCGGGAGGCTGGCGCCCGACTTTATAGATCGCGGCGTATTATAGAGATTATAGATTTGCCGGTATCCAGGAGGCCGCCATGCCCGACAACCCATTCATCCCGAGCTTCGGAGTCTCCCCGCTCTATCTCGCCGGGCGCGACGCGGCGCTCGACGAGGTGCGGCAAGTGTCCCTCAATCTGGCGCGCGTCGACTACTCCCGTGCGAGCCTCATCATCGGCCAGCGCGGCATCGGCAAGACTGTCCTCTTGAATGCCGTCGAGGACGCCGCCCGCGAGGACGACTGGCTCATGGTCCAGGCGACCGCCGCCAAGGGATTCCTGGGGCGTCTAGTCGTGGAGCAGCTCCTGCCGCTCCTCGCGGAGCTGAAGCCTGACCACGCGAAGGTCACCGGGGAGCTGTCCGTCGGCATCGGCGTCGCCACGGCGGGCATCACCATCGAGGGCGCCGAGCAGTCCCCCACCGTGGCGAGTTTCCGCAACACCGTCTTCGCCATCTGCGAGGCGGCGCCGGAGCGGGGCCTGCTGTTCACCATCGACGAGATCAACACCCGCGCCCGCGACGAGCTGGAGGAGTTCGCGACGGTCTACCAGCACGCCATCCGCGAGGGACTGAACGTCGCCCTGGTCATGTGCGGCATCCCGGCATCCCTGAGCCCCATGCTGTCGAAGGACGCCGCCGCCCTGACGTTCCTCAACCGGGCGAACAGGGTCGACATCGACCTGCTGCCGCTCCACGTCGCCAAGACCGCGTTCCGGGAGACGATCGCCATCCGGGGAACCCGCACGGCCACCGAGGAGACCATCGACTTCATGGCCCGCACCGCGAAGGGCTACCCGTTCGCGATCCAGGAGGTCGGGAACCGCGCGTGGGACGTGAACCCGGAAGCCAGAGAGATCACGCTGGCGGACGCCGAGGCGGTCCGTGACGCGGCGATCCAGGCCATGTACGACTCCGTGCTGCGTCCCATCTGGCGGGCGCTGCCGGACCGCATGCGCGACATCCTCCGCGTGCTGGCCCGAGACCCGGAGATCAGGACGAGCGCTATGGCGAAGGAGATCGGCGCGACGGCGACGGCGATGGGCGGCCTCTACCAGCGCCTCATCGAGACGGGCGTGGCTGTCCGTGCCGAGCGCGGCCGCGTCGCCATCACGATCCCCTACCTCGCCGCCTACGTGCGGAGCCTCGACGTCGCCGACGACGAGGGCCGTGACCGCCTGGCGATCCTTGACGAGTACGACGACTGACGGTCCCCCTCCGGCATAGAGGAGAGCCCCGCGCCGGGGGATGGCGCGGGGCTCTCGATGGCGACCGAATGGGGGGACGGTCGCCCGGACGCCGACTCGGGGGAATCGGCGTGACGTCACCGTATACCGCGACCGGTTCGAACGGTCGCGCGGTGACGAGCTAGGTGGTCGCCGGGACACCCTCCCGTGCGACGGCGAGGCAGGCATCGCCCCACTCGCGGATGCGCTCGATGTTGGCGGGAAGCCAGGCGTCGTGAGCGTCGCCCTGGCCGAAGTCATCGGCGGCAATGAAGCCGAAGGTGATGCCGCCCGTGCTCTCGCGGAAGGTGGCAGTGCCCATCTCGAAGTAGATCGAGAGGACGAAGGTGTCGGCAGGCATGGTGAGGCTGGCGCTCTGGAAGCCCAGGCCCGTGAATGCGGTCTCGGGGTGCTCGATCGTTGCCGTCGTGACCACTGGTCCCTCTCTCGGCGCTGTCCCTCAGCGCCTCACTGAGGCTTACAGTACACGGTCTGTCGGGTGTGTCAACTCCGCGTCGGCACCGTGCCATGGGAACTCCCATCCCCGACCCCCGCGCACGCGAAGAGGGCGACCGCCCCGAAGCGATCGCCCTCTCCATGACCACCCCGAAGTGGTCAGAGGCCGCCCCGAAGCGGCCTGGTCTGCGGGTCAGCCGATGGCGACTTCGCCCGAGGTCAGCTCGAAGACACCCTTGGCCTCGAACCAGCGATCCAGGCGCATCGAGCCGACGAGTACGCGGGGCTCGGCCGAGGCGAAGTCGGGGGCCATCTGGCCGAGGCGGAGGAGTGAGACGACGTTGATCCACCTGCCGTCGAGGCGCTGCGCCTGGAACTCCATCTCGGCGATGACGAAGTTGCCCTCGTGCTCGACGAGGGTGGACTGGGTGATGACGGCGTTGCGGAGGGCGCCGACGATGACGGTGGTGTCCGTGGAGGTGAGGCTGACTGCGGTGGTGGTAGCGCTCATGATCTGGTGTCCTCTCGGCTCCGTCCCTCGAAGCCTTACGAGTCCTACAGTACACGCAAAACGCCTCCCGTCAAGTCGACCTGCAAAGTCGGCTTGAGAGAGGCGTTCCGCGAGAGCGTTCGGCTAGGAGTTGAAGACCCAGCAGGCGCCGTACTTGTACGACGGGTAGGTCGACTCCGCGACCCCGTACTCCCACCAGGCCTCGCCCGATGTCGCGACGCTCGGGCAGATGGTCTTCATCTTCGCGTCGAGGGCGGCCTCGCCGGGGTAGGTGGCGAACGTCTTGCCCAGGTCCACGAGGAGCGCGTCCCGCCAGTAGGCGGCGCTCGTGCCGGTGCAGGGCACGATCTTCGCGGCAGTCGGGTCGGCCAGCGGGCCAGTGGTGGACGGGTCACCCGTGGCGACGACGCAGAGCGCGTACTTCTTGGGGTCCGCCTTGGCCGCCGTCTTGATGGCCGCGAGCGAGGCGGGCATGCTCCCGAGGACAGGGGCAGCGAGAGTCCCTTCGGCGATGAGGCCGAGGTCACAGCGGAGGATACGATGCCCCGCCTTCCACATGGCCTCCGAGGGCGCCGACGCGTACGCGGTCAGGAGGGCCATCGACGCGACCTGCGAGCCGCCCTGTGCCGCCACGTTCGGAGCGACGCAGGTGGCGTTGGCCCAGGTGGCGAGAGCGGCACTCCACTTCGACGTGCGAGGGCCCGGATAGGTCGACGCGAGCGAGGTGGGAATGGTGGCGACCGCCGTGGTCACGAGCTGATGAGTGCCGGAGCAGGACACGGGCGCGGTCCCCTCCCATCCGTCCCATGTCGTCCAGACGGCCTGGTCGGCCTTCGACAGCGACCAGCAGTCGCCCGTCTTCGGCACCACCTTGTCGCCGGAGACGGTGACAGTGGGCGCGGCAGATGGCGTCGACACAGTGCCGGGGCCGGGAGTGGCCGACACGGTGGGCGATGAACACCCGGCCAGCGCGGCCGTCAGAGCGAGAGTCGCCGCAAGCGCAGCGACGATGGACTTCTTCATGAATCCCCCGGATTGCAGCAGCATGCTGCGTCATGCGCACGGTGATCGCGTGCGACTGGCTCCCTCAAGGGTAGAGGCCGGGGCCTTGCCGCCGCGCGTCCCAGAAGGGGGCCGACGGCCCGAGGGTCGGGGATGGGAGGCTCGCGGGACGCGGCTACGGCGAGGTCACGTACTCCCGCACGAGGGCGGTGAAGGTCGACGGCGGGACCTCAGCCTCCGTGAAGAGACGGTTGCGCCTCGCCCCGTCCGCGAGCCCGTGGAGCGTGCGGGCGGCATCCAGTCGGCTGCCGATCAGCGGTGTCTTGTCGAGCTGCCAGCCGCCCGTTTCCGTGTCCCCGTGCGCGTTGCGGATCGAGAGCAGGTGATAGAGGTCCGTGATGTCCTTCGCCGCCGACCGCGTGCTGGATGCGCTCGCCTTGAGGACCAGGGCGACCTCGACCGGGGGACGGGAACGTCGAACCGATCCTCGCTGCCGTCGAGGGACGCCACGGTGAGGTCGATCACGATCGGCTCGCTCGTCAGCGCGAGGGCGAGCCCCGGCGTCGCGTCGTAGGCGCGCCCCTCGATGATGAGCGGGCGGAAGCGCCCGTCGAGGCTTGGCACCAGGAGGTCGATGGCGCGGTCCCCTCGCGTCAGCCGGTTGCCCCCTTCGGGCTCGTAGTCGGCCGCGATCAGCCGGTCATGGATGATCTGCGTCCCCGCAACCTCGGTGCTAATGCCCGCGTCCGCATCGTTCGTGCGGCGCGGCGCGAGGTCGGCCACCGGGAAGGCGGCCAGGAGCAGCCCGACCATGTGGCCGCCGACGATCCGCACCTCGGCCAAGTCGGCCATGGCCCGGACCACGTCTGCCAGGGACTCGAACGCGGCGTCGTCAGCGGCCGAGACGCTCGGGATGACGCACTCGCGGCGGATCACGCCTCCACCCGGCGCTTCAGGACAGCCTCCTTGAGGTGCTGCGCGGCATCCCTGGAGTCAGGGCCGGGCGAGCGGAGCACCTCCCAGGCGGTAATGAGTGGGTCGGTCATGGGTTCGCCGCCCTGCGGGTAGGCGCTGGCGGTGGCGAAGATCGTGAGGTCCCTCGGGACGACGATCTCCAGGGTCGCCTCGTCCCCATCGTCGGCGGGTGCGAAGCGCTCCGACAGCTCGATGTCGCGGCTGGCGTAGAAGACGGCGCGACGGCCGCGCCGCCACGGCGCCAACCGGTCTGCGGCCTCGTCCCCGGAGAGCAGTTTCCGTGCCCCCGAGTCCAGCGCGAGCACGCGCTCCACCTGGTCTCGGAGCGGGGCCACGCTCACCCATCCGCGCCGGGAGCCCTGCGGTCCCGGGTATGCGGTGAGGGCGTAGTCCCAAAGCGCGGCGGGGTCGGTCGTGAACCAGCCGCGCGACGATCGAACACCGTAGTCGGCGAGAGCATGGAGGGCGGCATGCGTGGACTGCTGCGTGATGCCCGCCTCCGCGGCCAGCTCGATTTGCGGGCGCGGCTTGGTGGTCCTCAGGAGCGCACGGGCGACGGCGAGCTTGCCCCAGGGAAGGCGGCCGCGCGCGCGCGGCTTCAGGGCGTCATTGCTGGGCTCGCCGGGGAGGATGTGATCAATGCCATCGAGGATCACGAGGCGGTCGGCGATGGAGGCGACGATGACCCTATGATCGGCCCTCGCTCGGCTGAGGAGGGAGGAGGTCGCCTGTGGCACGAGGTAGAGCAGGCTGTCCCTTTTGCCATCGTGCGCGAGCGCTTCGAGGTGCAGATCGACGCGGCTGGGCGTGGGGCCGGTGCTCGGGACGAAGGGGCGCGCTCGACGCCTACCTGTCGGCGTGTGAATGTCGACGGTCTCGTCGGCCGTGATGGTCGGCGGAAGGTCGAGGCGCGCCAGGAGGTCCAGGCCGCTGTTCAGGGTGGTTGTCACTCGTTCAGAATACAGTTTTTGTTGTTGTGGAGCGCATAAAACTGTTGGGAACGGTTGTGAGATGCGGATTCGTGTTGACGACCTGCATATGCACGTGTACTGTAGCAATCACAACGACGGCGCTAGCCGAATAGCACCCCACCGACACTCCAGGAGCACGACATGCCTCAGTTCGACCTCTTCATCGAGAACGACGCGATCCGCTCCCACTTCGCGAACATCGGCGCGGGTGACGCCTCCCCCAAGGTCATCGGTCGATTCGCCACCGTCGAAGAATTTGCTGCCGCCGTCCAGAAACTCCACGTCACTAAGGGCACCAAGAAGCAGATCGCCGAAGAAGCTGCCCGCCGCGAGTCACCCGACCGCATGAAGAGCCCCACAGAAGACACTGACGAAGCCGTCCGCGCTTTCTACATCAACCTCCAGATGCAGCCCAAGCGCCACCAGGCCGCCCCCGAGGCGGGCGTCCTGTATGTCGTCAACGGCCAGGGGAAGAGGTTCTACCCCCTCGTTCCGGGCGAGAAGCCCCGCATGCTCCACCCCGTCGTCCTCACCGAACTCCTCGACACCCTCGCCCAGAAAGCCTGACCTGTGAAGATCAAGATCGAACTCACCATCAACGTCGACCCCGAGGACTGGAGCCGGTCCTACGGCACCGGCACCGACGCCAAGGCCGTCCGCAACGACGTCAAGTCCTGGGTGCGCGGCTGGGTAAGCGAACACCCCGAGAACCTCATCGAGGTCGTCGCGTGAGCGCCGCCAATGCCGAGGCGCTCACCGACCACGCCTCCCTCGACCTCCTCGAACGCGGCTACAAGCCCATCGATGAGTTCGGCGGCATCACCGTCGGCACCCGCGTTCGCAACACGGGCCACCAGTACCCCGCCGCTTACCAGCACGGCACCGCGACCGTGGTTGCCGTCATGGAAAAGTCGCCATCCTCGTGGTCGCAGTACTACGGCGCCCGCGACATTGAGATCGTCGTGGACGTCGACGACAAGACCTGGGGCACCAAGACCCACGCGTGGGCCAGCTACGGCACCGCCCTCGTGACCCCGATCTGACCCATCGCTTGCGCGGCCCTCACCCGTCGCTTGGGTGGGGGCTTCGCCGTCCCCGAGGGGCGACGGGCGCCCGCGCGGCGGCATCCCGTCGCTTGTGTGACGGGGACCCATTGCCTGCGTAGCGGACTATGCAATCTCTGGTGATCTCCGTGACACTGCACCACGACGCGGAGCGCGGGGGTCGGGGATGGGAGAAACCGCGGGGCGGCTTGCCGGACGGCATCACCCGGCAAGCCAACGGCGCGCTACACCCGCCCGTGCCGGATGAGCGCCAGGCGCATCGCCTTGTCGTCGTCCTGCATGGCCTCCCACTCCATGGCCAGCCGCTCCCGCTCCAGCGCCTTGTCAGCCCGGTCCTTCAGGAGGAGCCGGACCTCCCTCACAATGACCCCGATGCCCGCGCTGCCGATAAGCCCGCCGAGGGTGGTCCAGATGGCGTCCATGTGTTGCTCCGCTCTGGAGCCGCACCCAGTGCGCGGCCTCCAGCACGTGGACATGCGGCGGAAATGACGAACGCCCCGCCACTCAGAGGTGACGGGGCGTCTCGACGACGATCGGGGCGATCAGGCGACAGCGATGCTCTCCCCGGTGAGCGCCGCGCGGTTCGCCGTGGCTGCCCACTCCAGGGCGGCGAAGACCTCTTCGCGAGAAGGGATGCCGGAGACGTAGCTGGTCTCCGCCAGGAGAATCTGCCACAGGGTCGAGTTGATGCCGGGAACCGTGGCGTCGGCGACGATGATGCTGCGAGCGTCGGCCCACGTCTGCTCCGTGGGCGTCTCGGCCAGGGCGCGGAGGCGGACGGCGACATCGACGCCGATCCACTGTCCGATCGCGTTGCGGCACTCGGAGAGCAGGGGGAAGAGGTGGCGCTTCTCGATCTCGGTCAGGTTGCTCATGATGGTCCTCTCGTGGTCGCCGTCCCTCGGCTCGCACTTGCTACAGTACACGCTATGCCAAGGATGTCAACACCCCATTGAGAAGCATTGGAGCCCGGCGTTCGAGCGGCATTCGACGGTCTGATGTGACACCGCATATGTACTGTAGACAGCCGCTCCTCGCGCCGCTATCCTGGTAGCGGGCAGCACAAGCCCCGCTTTCCTAGACCCAGCCCCGCGCGGCACACGGTCGAAGACGGACAAGTCCCCAGGGGGCAGTGCACGAGACACCCCACTTCATGTCGAGCTACCCGCTCGGCTGCGCGGAGCCCAGCAGGAGAACTCCATGTCCAAGAACACCGCCCGCACCCGCCGCGCCCGCGCCATCATGGCCGCCCACCCCGGCATGCGCCTCGCCGAAGCCACCCGCCTCGCCGATCAGGAGCATGGGGCCACCCGAGGTGGGTCCTTCACACTCCGAGTCGGCGGCATCGACGGCCGCCCCAGCCTGGCGCCGATCGCCCACCTCCTCGACAAGCCGAGCCTCACGTCGATCTCCGGGGATCGCTGGAGCTTCACGCCGTCAAACGAGTGGCCCGTGATCTACGACCACACCGGGACGGCGGTAGAAGGCGACTACCCACCGGTCATGTTCTCCGCGAAGCTCGGTCACTCCCAGGCGGAGATGAACATGGAAGGGCACCTGGCCCTCGTGCGCTGGTTCGCCGACACGGTCGCGTGGGCCATGAAGTCTGACCTCGCGGCCACGGAGTCGGACATCCTCATCGCCGTCGCCGACGCCCTCATGGCGGGCAGCACCCGCGCCGACGTTGCTCCGTCACTGACGGGAGGCGGGTTCGAGATCACCCTGCCACTCCCCGAGGGCACCGAGCCCCCACCGATGCCCGAGGGGTTCACGATCTTCTTCTCCGGGCCGGGATGGACCTGGTCTCGTGCGGATGGCACTTCAGGGCTCTCGTCCTACATGGCCGGGGATGCTGGCGACGACTTCCCCGACACGCCCGACGAGGTGAGTCAGTACGTCGACGACGGATGGGCGCGCGCCTCCCGAGTCAAGGACTTCACCGCGCGCTTGCTCACCTCTTGGCGTCAGCACGCATTCGGACTAAACGAGGCCGCCAGGACGGAAATCCAGGCGTCGACCCGGCCAACCCGACTGTCGGCGGAATTGCCGCCCCGCCGCCCCGGCAAGGTCCGCACCCACGAGCTGCGCTCCAAGCTCACCACGGCCGAGATCGAGGGCCGCGAGGATCGCGACGACTACCTCGACTTCCGCACCAACCACCCCGAGAAGTACGAGATTGGCGACGGCATCGTCTTCCAGTCGGCCGACGGCGACACGTTCCTCGGCGAGATTGGCGACATCACCGACTGGCCGCACCAGCCTGCGATCCACGTCACCGTCACGTGACGGGTCTCATTTCCGTGTCCCCTCAGTGGCGACTCCACGGGCGGCCCCGATACCGTGGCACTACCCGATCCCAGGAGGCTCCATGTCCGCGCTCGACGACGCTCTCCACCTCGCCCGCCAGGTCCCTCCCGCGCCAGCGAAGCCGCAGGTGCGTGAGCAGCACGATCCGCGCAACGAGGCCGCCTTCCAGCAGCTCTTGCGCGAGACGGTGGCGGCCTTGACGTCCATGGGCATCGCGCCGACGCCGACATGGCTCCGGCTGACGGGAGGCTGGGATGAGACGACTGGACTCCAGCCCGTGGCGCCCTCGTGGCCCCTGCGCATCTTCGCGCTCAACACCGATGGCGAAGCATGGCCCTACCTGCACGCGGAGTACCAGCCGGACATGCTCGACAAGCGCGGCGACTACCCAGGATTTGGCCCGGGCAGCAAGGGTCTCTGGGTCGAGCACCCCGGCTACGGCCACCCGCAGGGCATCACCTTCCGAGACTTCTTCTGGTACGCGGAAGACGGCGTCCCCCTGTATCGGCCGCCGACGAGTGGATGGGAATCGTACGGCCTGTCCGATGGGTTCCTGGAGCGCCTGAAGAGCCATCCGCACTGGGATGGTCAGCGCCTACCCCTGGTGGACGCGATCGCGCTCGGCATCTCCGAACTGGCGTAATTTGACACTCGACTGTACGGGTGTACTGTAGAGCCAGGCGTGAGGGACGCGCCTTCGAGAGGAACCCCATGGCGAAGCCGATGCTCGCATTCACCGCGCCCGTACTGAGCACCAAGCTCTCCGCAGCTCTCGGGCAGCGAAGCCACGTCCAGCAGGTCTACCTGACGGGTATCTTCCCGTCGCGGACGGCCTACATCCGTGCCATCCGCGAGACCCTCGCTGGGATCGTCGAGCCTCCCCTTCGCGACCGCGTCGACGACGGCTGCGACTCCGACGAGCCCGAGGGCACCTTCTACGTCACGGCGAAGGATGTCGTCACTGTCGGCGGCGCTCGGGTGGAGCTGGTGGAACTGCTCGCGAAGCTCTGAGGTTCGGGGGCGGCGCCTGCCGCTCCGCTCGCCCTCCCATCCTCGACCCTCAGGCACTTCGTGCGCGCATGCAGCAGAGCCCCCACCGAATGATCGGCGGGGGCTCTGTCGCACTGACGAGTCAGGCGTCGAAGACGGGGTTGAAGATCAAGCGCTCCTTGCGGTCGCCCTTGAACTTGCCGCAGATCATCTCGCCGTCGACGAAGGTGACGCGGAGCGGCTGGAGAACGCTGACTGTCTCGCCGTTGACGATGGTGAGGCAGCGCTCGTGGATAGTGTCGCCGGGGGCGACGTTGTCGCGGGTGATGACCTTGGTCGCGGGGGTGGTGGCGGCAGGCATGTGGACCTCTCTCGACCGTGTCCCTCACGGCCTCAAGCCTTACAGTACATGCACGGCGCAAATGTGTCTACATCTGCTAGCCGACTAGCGCCGTCCCTCTCTGACGAATGTCGGTGGCCTCATGTACTGTAAGACCAGAAGGCATCGAGGGACGGTGCCGAGAGGACACAAGACCATGACCGACATCAAGGCCACCATCGCCACCATCACCGCGATCACCGAGCTGCGCGGGCAGCTCGCCGACGTCAAAGCCGCCGCCGAGGGCGACAGCAACGACGCCCACATCAGCAGCCTCCGCGACGCGTGCGAGACCGCCCTCTCGCTCCAGGGCCTCAGCTTCGACGACGAGAGCACCGACATCGGGAGCTTCATCACCGCCGCGAAGGAGGCCGCCGAGGGCGACAGCAACGACGACGAGATTGACGCCTACCAGGACCTCCTGTCCGAGGCGCTCGACGTCCTCGACCTCGATGACGACGGCAACGTCATCCCCGCAGCGCCCGAGACCGAGAGCGCGCCCACCCCGCGACTCGGTGACTTCACCGTCCTCGGCGTCTGGGACGAGAGCGAACCCATCGCCGTCGGCGTCGTCCCCGGCGACCTCCCCGTCACCGGCGGCGACGAAGACCACTTCAACGGCATCTGGGCGATCAGCGTCCAGGCTGAGAACGCCGAGGACGCCGAGATCATCGCCATCAACGAGATGAGCGCCGAGGGTGACGATCCCCAGGAGGAGCCCGAAGAAGAGGAGGAGGAAGAGGAGGAGAACTAGCCCCCTTCCGCCACGCTCGAACCGCCCTGTCACTTCGGTGGCGGGGCGGCTTCTTGTTCGCGGGGCGAGAGGGTCCGGGATGGGAGAACCGCGCGAAGCGGCGAAACGACCCGGCCCCCTCCGGCGCCGGGCCGCCTCGCCGAAGCGGGGCTAGCGGGCGATGGCCCAGATGTCGTCGACGGACAGCCCGGTGATCTCGGCGGCCGTGCGCGGGTGCAGCGCGCCGGTCTGGATCGCGCGGCGCAGCAGGTGCTCCTCCGCCTCGGCGGCGGCCTTGCGGATGGCGACCATGTCGCGGAGCATCTCGATGGTCCAGGCGGCCTCGTCGCCGTCGAGCTGAGCGTCCATGCGCTTCGCGCGGCGCTGCGCCTTGCCCATGGCCTCGATCGCCTCGCGGGCGACGCGGTGCGCCTCGGTCTCGGCGGCCTTCACGGACGCGTACAGCTCTTCGATGGTGGGCAGGTTCTCGGCGATGTCGATGCGCATGGTGTGTGTCCTCTCGTGCTGGCCCTGTCCCTCAAGGCCTTCGATTGCTACAGTACACGCGCATGGCGGGTCTGTCCACTTCTGCTAGCGAGTTGGCACAGTCCCCGCCTCGACCCCAGGCATGACGAAGCCCGCCCCGTGGGGCGGGCTGGTCGCTCGCGGCTACTGGAAGAAGCTGCCGTCGTAGAGGTCGTAGGCGGCCGCGCTCTCCATGCGCGCCTGCGCCTGCGCAAGCGCCCACGCGCGGTCCACGTTGTCGAGAGCCATGTCGAGCGGGTACTCGTACTTGTAGTTGCTGTTGATCTCCGTGCTGCCGGGGTCCTCGCGATCCGTGCACCAGAGGTACTCGGTCATGTTCTCGATGTCGACGAAGCGCTCGGCGCTGTCGAACGACTCGGCGTCGTCGGACTCGCTGCCGGTGCGGTTGCCCTCGGCGTCCAGCTCGTAGTACTTCTGCGTCGCGTAGTAGTAGCTCGTGATGACGCAGAACGTCCCGTCGGGGAGCTGGCGCCAGAAGCGGCGGGAGGCGGCAGCGCTCGCCTGGTAGTCACCGCCGACGTCACCGGAGTCGAGGTCCAGGCCGCTCTCGTGCTCGGTCCAGTCGTAGTGCGGAAGGGCGGTGGTGGTCATGATGGTCCTCTCGGGCCGTGTCCCTCACGACCTCTTGGTCTTACAGTACACGCCGCCTCAGACACTCGTCGCATCTGGAGCGATTTCCGTGTCCCCTCAGGGGCTCGTCAGCCGTTCGAAATGGAGTCCCCGCTGAGGTAGGCCGTCACCTCGAACGCGTCGCCATCCTTGACCTTCACCGTGATGCTCGTCGGCTTCTTGGCGGCATCGACCTCCGTGCCGTAGGCGGAGAGGTTCACGCCGGAGCAGTCGCCCCCGCTGCCCTTCTGGACGCTCGTCTTCCCGGAGAAGACCTCGAAGGAGTACGCGCTCGGGAACGCGCACGAGATGAAGTAGCTGATGCTCTTCGTCCCCGTCGCCGGAGTGAAGGCGATCGACTCGGCCCCCGTGCCGTCGCCGATGAACGGCCTCTGCGAGGTGTCGACGTAGGCGGGCACATCGTTCGGATGCGCCTTCAGGTGGGCACTGACACTGGCGGCCCTCGTCGGCGCCGGGTCGCTGATCGAGTGAGTGCAGCCGGTGAGCGCCCCGATCCCCAGGAGCGCGATGGTGGCGACGGTGATGGTCTTGCGCATGATCCCCCCGGATCGGTCTGGCTCCATAGCGTGGAGCGTGCTCGTACGTTACAGGCGGCGGCCCGTCAGGAGCCAGCGGGTCGGGGATGGGAGAACCCGCGGAACGGAGGAGCCCGCGGCGGCCTAGGTCGCGGGCGGCTCACGGCGAGCCCGGCCAAATGCTTGCGCTCGGCCTCAGGCGTCGACCATCTGACGATTGGTGTCGAAGACGAATGCCTTCTCCGCCGTGCCGCGCTCCACCCATGCCATGGCGTCGAGGACACAGGCGCGCCGAGCGCACACCCACGTGCTGCGGTGAGGGCGGTTCGGGTTGTAGTCGCCGGGCTGATTCGTCACCCGCCGCTGCGAGTCACGGTGTTTGCAGATCGGGTCGGGGTCACGGGCGGCCATGGGGTCCTTCTTGTCGATGATCAGCCGAGACGGCTGGCTCCAGGTGGTGCGTCAGCGAGTTTCCGTGTCCCCGTCGTGCGAGCGCTCCGGCACCTCGGTGACCATCACGATCCGATGCGTCGGTTCTCGCGGATGATGAACACGGCACCGGCGGCGATCACGGAGGCCAGCGCCACTGCGAACAGCACGCCCGCGGCCACGGGCGCGTTGACGAACTGCCAGATGCCGGACTCAGCCGCGACGCGCACTGCCGCATGACCCGTCTGGACCGCTGCGAGGTCGGCGCGGTCCTGGGCGATCTCGGCGGCTGCGGCGCTGTGGGTGATGTGGCTCACCATGAGGACGCACCCCACCGCGGCCAGGATCGCGATCGCGCACAGGAGGGCGGGGAGCGTCTTGAGTCGTGACGCTCCATGGCGGGTGATGGGTGCATTGATGGTCACGAGTCGGCCTTTCCGGGTTCTGCGAGCAGGTGGGCGAAGAGGGCCAGGGCCCCCAGGATGCCAGAAAGCGCGGCGACGATCGCAAGGCCCTTCGACCAGGCCGCGCGGGCGAGAAGGTCGCCCGCGGAGGTCATCACGGCCCCGGCGCCGCCCTGACCGCGACTCAGGACGATGCACGCGACGAGCGCGATGGCCGCGAGGGCGAAGAGGGCGATGGCGGTTCCGGACGCCGCCGAGCTTCCGGGAGCCGACTCGGAAGTCTTGCTGTCCGCGTTCAGCTCGGGTGCACTCGGGGCGGAGTCGGGCACCTGGTAGAGGACCAGGGTCGCGGCGGTTGGGGTTTCCGTGTCCCCGTCGAGGATCACGAGAGTGGGCTTCGGGTCACGGGCCATGCATCCTCTGTCGCCGCGGGCTCGAAGGTCGCGTACGACTCGGCCGAGGTCACGGAGGCCCCTGGGATGAGTGCGACGCTGCCCAGTACGTGCAACCGGCCGTCGTCAGCGACGACTCCGAGCAGAAGGCGGCCTGCGGCGGGCTTCCCCGCTCGGATCAGGATGCCGCCTGCGCGGCCTTCGATGACGCTCGCCATCTCCGGGTCGCCGCTGAGGAGTCCGTAGATCGCGTTCTGCGCCTTGGGGACCAGGAGGGCGCCTCGCAGGAAGCTGCCCAGCGCGGCACCGGCGATGGCCGCGAATGCGAGCCCGACGGGCATCACGGGGAAGCCGTCGATCGTGGTCCCGAGCATGACGCACATGAAGCCCAGGTAGAGGGCGAGGATGACGGCCAGGAAGTAGAGCACCTGGAACCTCTGGTGGTGGGAGGCCGCTCGGGCCTGCGTAGTCGAGAGCTGCGTCAGCGTTTCCGTGTCCCTCATGCGGGCTCCTTCTCGGCGTCGTTGGTCATGGCTACGTGGACTGCGGCGATCATCAGTCCTAGGGCGAGCGCAGAGGCGAGGAGTCCGCCGATCGCGAAGACCGACACGTCCCGCATGTAGCCCTGCACGGCAGTGGTCGACAGGGTGCGCGCCGTGACGTCCGGCGCCGTGGCGCTCAGATGGCTGACGCCGACGAAGCACACGGCAGCAGCACCCGCGAGGATGAGCCCCCGCCGAGCAGCAGTCGGACCAGCGCCGCGGGAGTCACGACTCGACGGAGCCTGCGGCGGGAGCGGTCTTGGCGTCCCGGTAGGCGAGGATGCCGTGGCGGATCGCGTGGCAGCACCAGGTGAAGGCGGCCGAGAAGTCGTCGAACTTCCAGTCGACGTCGCGCTCGAACTGGAAGCCGTTGAGGCCGGGGTAGTCGAGGATCGCCTCGCGGGCGCCCTCCTCGCACTGGGTGGCGTAGTCCTCGGTGAGGATGACGCGGGCGAGCACATCGTCGATCACCGACTGACGGTCCCCCTGGGGCATCTCCTGGGTGTGCTCGACGACGTAGTCGAGGACGCGCGAGGCGAAGATCGTCATGTCGTACTCGCGAAGCCCCATGCGGGCGTCGACTGCGACGACCTTCTGCGAGAGGTACGGGTACTCGATGAAGCTGCCGGTCCCGAACCACTCGAACATGTCGGGCTCGCGCCGGAACGTGAAGGAGCCCATGTCGGCGGCGATGACGAGGGAGCCGGGCCAGGTGAGGATGTCGAACCAGTAGCCCCCGTTGTCCGGGTTCCGGAAGCTGAGGTGCCGGTAGAGGCCGTCGTCTTTGAGGATGGTCATCTGGTGCGCCTTGACCTCGCTCTCGAAGCGCGGCTTCATGGTGCCGTAGCCGAAGGGGTTCGACGGAACGATCAGCTCGGGTTCGATCTCTGAGTCGAGGATGGACATGCAGGAGCCTTTCGTGCCAGGGAGTGTGCGCTACCGCGCTAGCAGACCTTTAGTGTAGCAGGTTGTTGCAATCGTTCCGCGAGTGCTATCTTGGTAGCAGGGCGGCAAGCGCCCCCACTTCCGAGGCCTGTCCCGCGCGACAACGGCTGACGAGGAACAAGCCACCAGGTGGCCTTGCGAGCACCACCCACTTCACGTCGAGCCCCGCTCGACTGCGCGGAGTCAGAGCTGGAGAGCACCGTGAACACCAACTACCGCCGCACCCGCCACGCCCGCGAGATCATGGCCACCCACCCCGGGATGAAGTACACCGAGGCGCTCCGCGCCGCCGACGCCGCCCACGAGCGCGAGCACGTCGACGCCACCCTCGCCACACACGTCGAGCGCTGGAACGGGCAGGTCCACCAGGACCACTTCACCTTCCTCCTCGGCCCCCTGCTGGACGACCCCTCGACCCTCGCCGAGATCGCCATCGGCCGCGGCTGGGGGAGCGCCCTCATCGCCGGGGTCACCGACACCGGGAGGAACCACGCCGCCGACGTCATCATCGCCCAGGCCGCCGCGATGACCTTGATCTCCTTCGGGGCCCAGCCCGCCACCGTCCACATCCTCGACCTTCACGGCACCGTCGCCAGGCGCTGGCGCGACCGCCCATCCATCACCGTCTCCGACGGCACCCGTCCCGAGATGATCGACGGCACGCTGACAAGCGGCCCCCGCGTCCTCGCCGAGCACATGGAGCACATCCACGACGAGTTCTCCCGTCGCCGGGCGATCCTGTCCGAGCTTCCGGACGTGCCCAGCGTGGAGGCCCTCCCCGACGAGACCCGGGCCCGCTTGAAGCTCGCTCCCATGTTCATCGTCGTGCCCGACCTCCACGAGCACTTCGTCGCCCAGAACCTCACGACCGAGCAGGTCATCGCAACCTCCGCCGACTCCCGCAACTACATCGCCGAGAACACCTGGCTCCTCGCCCGGATGGGCCGCGCGTACGGCATCCACCTCATCGTCACCGACGACCGCATGGTCCGCGGCCACGTGTGGGCCCAGACCATGTCGAACCTCTCCACGCGCATCCTCATGGGCAAGACCCCTGGCGCCCTCACCGAGAACGTCATCGGCCTCCCCATGAACACCCCGATCGCCGACGAGGAGGCGCAGCTCGCGCCCGGCATCGCCCGAGTCATCGACGGCAACGACTCAAAGGTCCGCCTGGTCCGCGTCTTCGACGTCACCGACGAGGCGCTCGACCGAATCCTGCCACGGCGCGGAACAGCCCAGCAGCGCTGACGCGAACGCCCATGCCCGCCCCTCGGCCGAGACGTAGGGGAGCCCTTGGTCAGAAGGACTCCCCCAGGCGCCACTTCCCCAAGCGGCGCCACATGCCCTCCCGAGGAGGCGGGCACGGGCATCGACGCTACCGGAGGCGACACCCGTCGCCGGGACCCGCGCAGCTCGCGGCGTTGCGGGACGTTTCCGTGTCCCCTATGCGCTCCGGCCCTCAGCGGCGAGCACGCGCAGGCAGTTCCCGCACTCGGTCAGCTCGACGCGGTCGGTCACGCTGATGAAGTCGCGGTTGCCACACACCGGGGCCAGGTCGGTGCCCATGCCGATCCAGACGATGCCCTCCTTGGTGGCCGTGGGGTCGTAGTGCAGCAGGGAACGGTACGGGGGCTCGTGGGCGCTCATGGGGCAGGGCCTTTCTGGTCGGGTGGCACCACGTTACGGCCGCGGCCCCCGGCGCCGGAATAGCCCTCGGGGTGGTTTCCGTGTCCCCATTAGCCCGACAAGCGCGGCCGCCCCGGCACTCCCCGACGACGGCGCCAACCGCTCTACCGTCTCAGGCGTCACCATCGGCTTCGCCCGCCCCGCGCAGACGCGATCCAGACCCAAGCGGCGATCTAGAAATCGCGCTACGGTCAGCGCAGCCACCCCGACGAGAGGACCCGACATGACCGCGACCTGCCAGGACTGCAAGTGGGACGACAACGCCATCTACTCCCGGCCCGCCGCCGAGCAGCACGCCGACGAGACCGGGCACAGCGTCCTCGACGAGTAGACCAACGCCTGGGGGTCGGGGATGGGAGAACCTCAGGGGCGGTACTCGGCCATGAACTTCACGACGCTTCGCCGCAAGCTGCCCACATCACTCTCGTTCGTGCGGAAGCGCTCGATCCGGTAGACCCCCAGGCGCTGGGACGGCCCAGTGTCGACTGCGATGAACTTCCCTTCGGTCGTCACCGCCACCCACTCGCTGCCGTTCAGCCAGAACCCCCACGCCTGACCGATCGGGCTGCGGGAGTAGTCCATCGACGTGAACTCGGGATCGTCGTTGCTCGTGATCGTGAACAGCTCCGCCGGGGGCACGTCGTTCGCGACCAGCCACTCGACAAACTCTGCTCCGAGCGCATCCTGCTGCACTCGCTCGGCATCCCATGCGGCCTTGTCTGCCAGCGCCTCGGCGGCTCGGCGATCTGCGGCGGCCGTCCTCAAGCGATCGGCTTCATCCTGTAGCGACACGAGCGCCTTCCCTTCGTCGACCCCCGCATCGTACGAGAGCGCTCGGGCTGGGACTAGAGACCTGACGGGTGAACGCCGTCGACACCATGGGCGGTTTCCGTGTCCCCTCGCGCCGGGTCTAGTCGGTGGGGACGCCCGACAGCGACTGAGGAGTGCCGGGGACGGCGACGGCATCCACCCACTCCCGCGCCGCGGCCCACGAGTCGACCTCGATCGTCAAGGTCACTTCGATGCGCGTGCGATCGCCCGGCAGCTCCGGCGCGGGCCCGCCCGCCTCGTGCGCGCGCTTCGCGCGGTCGTACTCCGGGTCGCCCTCGTGGATGCCGTACCACCAGGAGGTGCCGCAGGAGCACTCCACCTGAGTCCGGTAGTAGCCGAGGTTCAGGGTGTTGACGGCGACGTGCTCCGGGTTACCGACGAGCACCTGGTCGACGCGGGCCTGGAGGTCGGCGGACAACTCGCGGTCGACGACCGCGTCGGCGAGCCGCGCACGGAGGTCGGCTTGGGAGGCGAGGTTCTCGCGGGCGTTCTGATGCAGGGTGCGGGCATCGGAGGCGAGGGCGTCATGCCAGTCGACAAGCCCGACGATGTCGGCGTCCTGGCCGAGGTCGAAGAGCGCGGTCACGGAGACGCCGAGGACTTCGGCGAGCACAGGGGCCTCGCTGGCCTGGAGGCCGCGGTTCCCGGTCTCGATCCGGCTGAGTGTGGCGCCGACCCAGTCGATGCCCTTCTCCGCGAGGAGATCGCACAGCGCCTGCTGGCTGAGTTTGCCTCGGAGGCTGCGGACGTTCATGCCGATCTGCTCATTCGTGATGCTCATGGTTCTACAGTACACGTTGCTTGCGGTTTCGTCACGTACGGCATGCGGATCGCTCAAGTCGAGCGGCCCCCTCAACTCATGCCGGTCCCCTCTGGCGGAAGCGGCACGACCGCCGATACCGTGACGTGACGGCCCCGACTGCCGCCGACAGGAGACCATCATGAGCGCCCTCGACGGCTTCATCGGCGACGGGCTGGCCACACCGCAGCAGCCCACCCGGCACCAGCGCATCGCCGCCGCGGCAGCCCCACTCGCAAAGCTCCTCGCCGACGTCGACGGAGCCCTCCGCGCCCGCGGTATCCCCGTGACGCCGAGCTACGAGATCGAGGACAGGTATCACGGGGACTTCACTCCCACCGAGTACATCCGACACCCGAAGCCGGGCGTCTGGCCCCTCCAGGTCTTCGCCCTCGCCGAGGAGGGTGGCTTGGTCCACTATGAGCTTCCCCTCGCCGCCACGGTCGGCGACTACCGCGCCGAGGTGCAGCGCAGGACGCCGGTGACGGTCGGCATCATCGAGGACGGCCCGGCAGGCTCCGACACCATCGTCGCCACGCTCGACGGGCAGCTCAGGCTCCTGCCCACCCACCGTCGCCTTCCCGGCTTCCAGGGGCGCACCATCTCCCCGGGACTCGCCGCGAAGTTCCCGCCCGGCACCGAGCAGCAGCCCACCAGCTATCCGCTTGACGAGGTGCTCGGGCACGCGATCGCCGACCTCGTTCGCTTCTACGCCTGACGTTTTTCGTGTCCCCTCAGGCGCTACCGGGATAGCAGTTCCAGGGGTGCGCGACGGTCAGCTCGCGTCGACTCCCGAGACCAGCACGCTCGCGAAGAGCTGCGACCAGAACGCCTCGAATGCATTCCCGGTCATCGGTTGTCGCGGGAGCGTGGCCGCAGTGACCTCCAGGCGCTCACCGCTGAGACTCGCCGTCAGGGTGCCGTCGTACGAGTCGACGAAGATGTTGGCTGCGATGCTGCGCGTGGGTCCCTTCCGGAAGCGCTCCTTCCCTCGCCAAGACGAGGTGTCCACCAGGCGCGCATCCACCACGCGGCCATCATCGAGCAGCGCCGCCTCCCGCGTCAGCATCCACCCCGTCAGCCCGAGCGGCACCCACGCGTGCAGGGTCCTGTCCGTAGACACGAACCCCGGCTTCCATTTCCAGAAGCCCACCGGCAACGTCTCCACCTGGATGCGAGCGCGCTGCATGAAGTCGTCACGGAGGCGACGGAAGACCACCGCATCTCGGGCCGCCTGCGCCGAGCGCGCGTCGGCGGCCGTCGCGGCGCCCTCCTGCTCACGGGCAAGGCGAGCGCGCTCCGCGGCGATGGCGTCATCGAGGCTCATGAGGTCAGGCTCCGAGGAGAGCGCGGATGCGGCGCGCGACCGCCTGCTCCAGGGTCGTGTCAATGCCTTCGTCGTAGTCGACGGTGCGCTGAGTGGGCACCTTGTGGTCGTTGAACTCAAAGAAGTCGAACAGACGACGCTCGCCCTGATCGTCGATGGTCAGGTACGCCCAGACTCTGCGGTAGCCGGGACTTCCGTTGCCCGTCATCGAGCCGGTAGCAACCTGGCGGGTGCCCATGATGCGGCCGTCGACGTCAACCCAGAATGCGCCGAGGTCAAAACCCACAAACTGACAGTCCCCCCAGCCATCCGGCTTCGCGTATCCGGGCTCCGTCGGGATGGCGCCCTCGCGGTGCAGGACAGCAGCGGCGTCGCGGCCCATCTGCTCCGCCTGCGCCCACACCTCCTCCAGCCGAGCACGGCGGGCAGCAGCCTTGGCAGCCTTGGTCTCCTCCTCGCGGGCATGCGTCTCCTCGACGTCGGAGCGGCGGATGTCGTCGAACATGCCCATGGCGGGACTCCTTCAGGTCAGGGTGAGATCAGCGTAGGGCCGCCACGCGGGCGATGGACAGGCGTTTCCGTGTCCCCGTTGAGCGGGTCGTTCGGCGACAACGCACTCATCGGGGGGCGGCGTGGGCGTGGAGCACTGATAGAGCGCCGACACCCGGCGTGCGCCTAGATGTCCCGGCAGAGCATCCGCCCGTCGTTCGCCAGGACCCGCGTCGCGTATGGAAGCTCATCGTCTTCGTCGAGAAGCTCCTTCACGATGTACCGCGTTGCTGGTGCCTTCCCAGAGGCGATCGCCTCCGCGACATCCAGGCGACTCAGGGCCGCCGAGTTCGCGTCCGGTTCGCTGTCGAAGCGCCCACAGCTACGTGCGCGCTCGGCGATGAATCGTCTCCGGCGCCGATGACGTCGAACTTGCTGACGGGACCATCTTGTCGCGAGGGGCCCGATCGAGGCCTGCGCCCCCATAGAATCGACGCTACCGCGCGGCCCGGTGACGAGCCACACGGTCCGCCACTGCTTCCGTCAGGTACGCGGACGTGGGGATGTACTCGGCACTTTCGTCCATCCACACCACGTTCACCTGGATGCGGCGCGGCATCCGGGGAGGGTCTTGGAGACCGACCACTTCGATGTACTGATCCGAGCGTTCTAGGTGTTGGCGTTCGATGGCAGAGAGCCCAGCGCCTGCCGCCGAAGCGATGGCCCCTGACCTCGCCAAGGACTCGCTACCGAAGGGCTTGATCTGGGGCAGCTCCGACGCGCGGCCGTCGCTGGATACGCACACGCGCCCGAGGGCCCAGCCGAACCCGAGGAAGCGCCACGCGGACTCTCCTGCGCGCGGGTAGCGAGAGTAGCTGACGATCGGCAGCGTGGGCACATCTTCGGCGCCCAAGAACGCCGCGGCTCCTTCGAAGAGGTCCGTGGCTTCACGGGCGACGCGTACATCGTGGGCGTCTTTCTCTCGCGCGGCCTGGCGCTGTCGCTCGGTTTCCGCATCGATCGCGGGCTGCTGCTCAAGGCGCTTGCGCAATGCCTCATCGAAGACTCCCATTGCCCCTCCTCCACCTCTCCAGATGCTAGCGAGTTAGCAAGGTCCTCGACTAGCGATTGCCGGGTGGCCGGACCACTCCGAGTCGCGGAGGGCCAGGGCTGGTAGAGAACGTCGTCTCTGCGGACGGTCATCTGCCACTTCGCGACCTCTCCGCCGAAGCGCCGCCAAAGTGAGTCGGAGCCGTGCGGATTGACCGGGACCCACAACGACCATTCGGCTAGATGTCGCGCCGGAGCATCCGCCCATCGTTTGCCAGCACCCATGTCGCGTACGGCAGCTCATCGTCCTCGTCGAGGAACTCCATCACGATGTACCGCGTCGACGGAGCCCGCCCCGCAGCGATCGCCTCCGCGACACCCGGGCGGCCCAGGATCGCCGAGTACGCATCCGGCTCACTGTCGAAGCGGCCCACCGCCACCTGCGCGCTCGGCGACGACTCATCCCCCACACCGATGACGTCGAACTTGCTCACGGGACCATCCTCTCGCGAGACCGCGATGATCGTTTCCGTGTCCCCTACTGGTTCTCCGGTTTCGGGTTCTCGCGATACACATTCACGACCGGACGGGGTCCCCGGACTGGCGCATTCGCTGGGCCAGCGGTGTGCTCTTGGATGAAGATCATGCGGTGCGCTTTGAGCGACGGGTACCACTGGTTTCGCCAGAACCCTCGCACTGGCCAGCGGTACAGGTGGAGCTTCCCTCCGCCGGGGGCTCGTGCGCCGACAGAAGACGCGCCTCGGGCATACATGAGCCTGACTGGCGGCGTGGCCCGAGTGGTCCGCGCCCGTTTTTCGCGCTTGCGCTCTTTGGAGTTGTCGGCGTTTTCGGAAGAGGCATCCGCGTCGCCACGACGCTCCATGACGTCGACGAATGCCATGAGGGTTGCCAGGACCTCGGCCTCGCCCTGGTTCCGCGGGTTGAACTCCGCCCCCATGGCAAAGTTGCCCACGAGCATGCGGTACCCCGTGGGCGTCCGATATCGCTCTTCGCCCGTGGCATCGACCCAGTCGGCAACATCGATGAGCGTGGCGATGAACACGCCGTCTTGATCGCGACCCCAGCCCAATAGCCGTGCGGGTGTTTCCGTGTCCCCCGCGAGCCACCCGAACCCCGTCTCGCTCGGAAGCCGAGAGAGGTCGAAGACAGCGGGAAGCTGCTGCATCTCGGCGGCCATGGAGAGCGCGCGATGGTGGTCCACGTTGGAGTGGAAGAAGAACCGTCCAGGGTCCGGTAGGAACAGGGGAAGAATGACTCGGGCCGCCATGGCCACATCCGGGTCACGAGGGATCGCGAGGGCCAGCCGACGGAGGTTCGGGGCGTCATCCAGTGCGATACCGTGCGCTGCCGCCAGGGTCTTGAACGCCACGATGGCATCGTCCCGGCCCTCAAGGCCGCGACCCTCTAGTGCTATCTCGTTAGCGAGGTCCTGGACCAGCGCGAGAGCCATGAGCCGCACGCCATCGTTGGCACTGAAGGCCGAGAATCGCTCGTGAGCTTCGATGACGCGTGACGGGTGAGTGTCGGTGCCCCGGAGACGCTTGACGTCCAGGAACTTCAGACGTACCGGATTCGGACCGGGTATGAGGAGCTGCATCCAGGCGCTCTCCCCTGGGCTGAGGGGGATGCCAGTGAGGGTCTCCAAGCGCTGCTGAATGTAGGCGGAGTTGTGACCCGCCAGAAGGAGGTCGAGTGCAGTCTCGCCCTTGGAGTCGAGCGGCACTCGGAGCAGGGCTGGGGTGAGCACGAGCTGGCCCTCTTTCCCGATGTGGCGGGCGACGGCCGCGAGGGGGCCTGGTTCGGTGGGATGCCAGCCAGAATCCACTGCATGCGCTCGTCGTTCGTGAAGCCGTAGCGCGCCCAGTTCGGGTCTCGTCGCCGAACAATCGCCATCCGCTCGGCGATCAACTCCTCCTGCGAGATGACGGCGGGCGCAGGCGCACCCTCGGGGAAGGGTGGCTCCTCCTCGGGACTCTCCACGGTCTCGCCGAGATCGCGGCCGACCTGAGCGCCAGGAACGTCCTCGAAGAACTGCCGCATCACCTCTATGACATCGCGCCCAGTGGCTTCGGCGACACCGTCGAACTGGGCATGAAGCGCCAGGATCGACGCCTCGAATACGAGCGTCTCGGCGTCGTCGTCAGTCTCAGGACCGAGAGTGCGGGCTGCCATGCCGGTCCCCGCGAGCTGGAGGATCGACTCCGCGAGAGCGCGCACGGCGCTGTTGCCATCGCGGACCTTGGATGCGCGCACATCCGCATGCGCCGCCGCGATCTCGTCGACAAAGCCGAGGGCAATAGCCTTGCCCTCCCCCGCGTCGGGTCATCAGCGGTCGCCACCTCCGACGTGAAGGCGTCCAGGGTCCCAAGCCCAACATCTGAGCCTTGCGTTTCCAGCCTCTCGACCGCCTGCGAGATCAGCTCCACTGCTACGCGGAAGGCAGCAGGGGTCATGCCGCCGATCGGATCGGGCCGGGCGTTCGCGTCTGACATGGGAGTCAGGCTTGAGCGGCGAAGAAGTCGTCGATGACCTTGTCGACATTCGCGTCAGTCGCCCGCGCCAGCTTCACGAGCTGGGCATGGAGGGCGTAGACACCAGCCTCGAAGACGATGAAGCCGCCATACCGAGAGACGATCTCGCCAGCATCGGCAGAGGCGCTTCCGGACAGCGTCCGGCTGAGGATGTCGTCACCCACCCTCCGGACATCTCGTTCACCGATTCGCACCCGCGAGTGCGCCACCGCCGCCTTGGTCTTAGGGTCGCCAGCGAGTTGATCCACAAAGCCGAGTGTCGTGCCGAGGCCCTGGCCAAAGGTCGGGTCATCCGCACTGTCGGTCACCGGCTGGAAGACGTTCACAGCGCCACGAGCCACGTCAGCACCCTCGTTCTCCAGGGCCGAAACGGCAACGTGAATCCGCTCGACGGCAATTGGGCGCGCCGCCGCCGAGGGGTGAACGCCGACAGATTCGCGCGGCTGACCGCGGAGTCGTACGCCGCCGTCAGCTCTTCCATCGTGTGGGGAGCGCTGAAATCGAAGCCGTCGGCCTCCATGTAGGGACGGAGGTATTCGGCAGTCTCCGCCGCCACGCCTGCCACCCGCTGCACCTCGGGCGCGGACACTTCGTAGTCGTCGTCTTCCTCAGCCATGCTCATTCCTCCGGTTGCAGCGTCCGACCATCCTGGCCGAGAGGCAGGCACGTGTCCACATTTCCGTGTCCCCTCAGGTGAACTAGTCCTCGCGATCAAGCTCCGTGCCACTCAGGGTCTCGGCGATCTGCCGGAGCTGGTTGATCAACCGGGCACTCGGCGTCGTACCCATGCGCTCCTTCAAGAGCGTCTTGGCTGCACTTCGTCGCTCGTACAAGTAGAGGCTCAACTGCCACCGCGTGGTTGAGATCAGCTCGTCGGCCAGCGCCCCCAATGCAATCTCGGGCGTCTTAGGTTTCTCATGCCGGTCTTGGGTGTCGACCGTTGGGGATGTCTGTTGACGGCTGGCCGGAGCGGGGCCGGGGCCAGGCTGTGTCTCTGGCGGGCCCTCAGGATCGCGCCACCCGGGAACGCTGTTGTCGAAGCTATTCACAGTCGGCTGTAGAAGCCTCCCGGCCTTCAGCCGAAGTCGTTGCAACTCCGCCCATTCGGCAACGAGGGGAGACTGAAGAGCCATCCGCCCCGGGAGGCTGACAAGTACTTGCCATTGGCGGCCAATGGGAGGGCGGCCAATACGTCCATACGGGCCTGCTCCTCAGTGGTCAGGCGGGCGTTCGCCCTGCGGTTCCGAGCTGAGCGCGGGAGGCCATGACGCACCCGCCACTCGCCGTCGAGCCCGGCCGGAAACAAGTTGCGCCACCTCGGCATGATCGCGCCATAGGCGGCAATCCGCTCAGGGTCCAACCGGGCCGCGGCTTCCAACCTCCGAGCAGCTCGAAGCCACCGCACTGCACCATTCTCCTTCGACAGCAGCCCTTCGCGCGCAGCCGCCAGGAACCGGGCATCGAGGTCAGCCGTCCCCGCCAGGGCAGGCATCTCGCGACGAGGGCGCTGGGCCCGCGCCGCGCGACGCTCTGCCTTGCGAGAGGCATCGAGCGTCTCGGGGTCATCGGTGCGCCATGCGGGCATTGCGGAGTCGAAGCGATCCCGCACACTTGTCGGCATCTCGCCCGCCGCCTCACGGCGGCGTTGATGTTCCAGCCACCGCCCCGAATCGGGAACCTCCGCGAGGACGCCCCTTCTCGCGGCCGACACGAACGGCCCCTTCGGGGTCGACGAGGCCTCGGGCCTGGTCTTCGACGCTGGCGCGGTCCCCTTCTTCAGTTGCGCTCGGCGAACCGCATCAAGGGCCTCTGGCCAGAGCGTCTCCCACCCAGGCATGGACGCGTCGAGCCAGGCCCGGCGCTCTTCGGGCATCTTGCCCGAATCCCCCGCTCACGCTCACTGTCGAGCCACTCGGCAGCGCCTGCCATCTCGGAAAGTCGCCCGTGCTCGGCGGCTCGCAAAAGACCTTGGTGCCGTACGGCACCCGGCCCGCCGGGCGGCCATCATCGATCGCCACCAGCTCCCGCGATCGAGCGGCGGCCTCCGGCCTCGGCCGTTGACCATCGTGCGTGAGCCAGTACTGCACCGTCCCCTGAGCAATGCCAGAGGCGTCGGCAATCACGCGTATCGAGTAGCCCTGACCCTGGAGGGTCACGACGAGTCGCTGCCTCCACGCCCCTGCTCGATCGGTCTCTAGCAGTACGCGCTCTAGCGAAGCCGCGACAGCCTCCGTCGAGGCGCCGGGCATCACATGCCCCCAGTCCGAAGTCGGGACAGCGGAGGCCCGACTCCACGTGACCACGGTTGGGGTCGGGACAGCGATGCGCTTGCCGATGCGATTCATCGACCACCCGTCATGGCGGAGCCGGTTCACCAATCCGGGGCGACTCTCCACCAGCTCTTCACGTCGCCTGATGACGCTCAGCAGCTCGGCGAGAAGTGGCTCCTGCCGCAAGCGACCCACTTTTTCTTGATGCTGCTCGCTTCCCGACGGGGACTTTGTCGGCTCGGCTCGCGTCGCGCTCATGGTGGGGTCCTCT
This sequence comes from Frondihabitans sucicola, assembly GCF_030296615.1. Classification (GTDB taxonomy): domain Bacteria; phylum Actinomycetota; class Actinomycetes; order Actinomycetales; family Microbacteriaceae; genus Frondihabitans; species Frondihabitans sucicola. The sequence continues at coordinate 82,593 of NZ_AP027733.1, forward strand.
GGTTCATCACGGTGTTCAAGTCGAGGCCTGCGCCCGCTCTGCCCCAGCGGTGATCTTTGCGCAGCTCCTCGGCCAGCCCATCCCTCCCGGCGCGACCCAGGGAAGAGGTAGACCACTGTCGCCATCGTGGCCACAGCAGGTCTGATCCTAGGAGCCCTCGTGCGTCGCTGTCACGCTGCCCTAACCGACAGGGCGACAGCGCGAGGCGACCTTGGCGCATTTCCGTGTCCCCTCGACAGGTTCTTCGCAAGGCTCTAACCTGTTAGCGCGGATCACCACAGCCGCCTCCCCAGCCGTGCGCTATCACGCAAGCATTCACGGTCTCGCGGGGTGAAGGTCGTCGCCCACAACGGAGCGCACCACGGTGACAGAGTCAAAGCCAGGCAGTGCTTCCCCCTACCCGCTTTCGACCTTGAACCTGATGCGTGGTCAGGCGAGAGGACCCCATGCCCAAGAACCGCCGCGCCAAAGATCGCGCCCGCGCCCGCCAGGAGAAAGCCGCAGCCGAGGGGCGCCCGGACGGGTACCAGCGCCACACCCGCAACCCCGGAGGGGTCGACCCCCTCGAAGCGTTCACCGTCAAAGTCCGCTACGACACGGACGCCCTCGCAGGCGCAGCGAGCGTCCGCCACCTACTCGTGGACCCCTCCATCGGCAGCAGGTTCGACGACGAGATCGACGAGGACCAGTACGCCCTCCGCATCGACAGCGACGCGGGATACGTCTTCGTGTTCTGGAACGACTCGATCGGGGACTACTACTCCTACGAGATCGGCGAGCCGCCCATCTGGTGGACACCAGAAGACCACGAGGCCATGGATGCCTGGAAGTCGAAGGTCATGGGTCTCCTCTGCTTCTCCGACCTCATCTCAGCCTCCTGGGACGACGGGCACAGCAACATCGAAAGCGGACGCGGCGACGCCTTCATCGGCTACGACGAGTACGACGACATAACGGACGAAGACTTCGAGGAGCTGGCAGAGGAGGAATTCGAGGAGACGGGCGAACGCCCCGAGCGCGACACCCGCCCCGTCCGGACCGCCGTCATCCGACACCCCCACTTCGACCAGGTGGCATGGCACTCGAAAGACGTCCAGTGGATGACCCCGAGCGACGGCGCCGAGGATGTCTACGACGGCTGGCTGATGGTCGACGATGCGCAGGTCAAGGTCCTCGGACAGATCGCTCCCGACGGAGACTGGCGCACGACGAACGCCCGCGAGACCCTCACGCTCATGCCAGACCTCAGCGATGAAGAGGCCGCCCTCGTGACGGCGTCGGCCCAAGCGCGCAGCATCATCCGGTCCGTCGCCGACGACACGATGCGCGTCACCGCCGAGGTACTGCTGGGCCTGCCGATCGCCGCAGCCAAGGAGGTGAAGCCCACGCTCCCATGGCGCAAGCCCTGGCAAGCTGAGCCCCCGACCGACTTCAAGCCTGCACCGATCTTCACCGAGGACTACCTCGACGAGAGCCCACTAGCAGGTCTCGTGCCGGTCCCCCGCCAGTCGCATTCGCTCCGAATCGACGTTCGCATTCCCGGCACTGCACGTGCGCGCCGTCAAAGTGACGAGCCACCGACGGACCGGCTCATCGCCTACTGGGACGGTCAAGACGACGCCCTTGAGGTGCTGGATCGATCGACTGGAGACCACGTCTTCTCCCGGCGGAATGGGAAGCCCGCGTTCCAAGACGGCCTGGAGGCCATCGAGCATCGCAGCCCCTGGGAGCAAGAGATGTTCGACTCCGTCTCGCAGTGGATGGCGTCCGCGGGCTGGAGACTCAGAGACGGCCGGGGGCTCTGGTCGACGACTCGCAAAGCCGTGAAGGAGGCCGTTCGGCGTGGGGCCACCGAAGTGACGGTCCCCTGGGATTCCTATGGGGTGCCTGACGCCACGACGAGCCTGGTTATCGACTACCCCGCGCTCCACGAGGTGCCCGACTGGGGTGGTCGCACCCTCCGCGCCACGGCATCGACATGTGATGAGTGCGAGTGGGAGATCGTCGCCAAGGGGCCCGGCGCCTCGAACAGCACCATCGTCGCTCACCGCATCGATGGCTACTTCGTCGGCCCGCCAGACGCGGACGTGTGGGAGCTTGGTCACGCGGCACTGAATCACGACGTGGCCCTGAGTGACGAGGCGCTTCGAGCGATCCTCATCGTCGACGCCAATGAGGAGATTGTGCGGACGGCCATCCTCCATGCCCGCGCCCAGTACACCCACGCCGTGCTGAACTTCGCCCCGTTCGACCTGCCCGGCGACGCCGCGAAGCTCGACGAGTACGTCGAGTACTGGGGACTCGCCTAGCCAGCGGGCGAGCGCCCCGAGCAGCACGCGCAGCGGTTACCGATGACGAGGGGAAGCAGCCGCGGCGAGGTGTCCGAGCCCCCGGCGGGGAAGCGCCGCGCAGCGGTTCCCGTCCCCGCCCGATCGAGGAGGCAACGCGCCGAGCGGGACAGCCGAGCGCAGCGGGACGAGGTTCGGGTGGGCGAGGTCGGCCGCCGGAGGCCAGAGGGTCGGGGATGGGAGGACGGCAGCGACGAAGCGAGCGCGGGCGGCGGCGAAAAGGTGAGGAGCCGCGAGGGCGCCAAAGCCCTCGCGCGGAGTCCGGGGCCGCTCCCGGTGCAGAGGTGTCGCAGGGCATCCGGCGACCGCCGCGCGAGCGGCATGGAGGTGATCTCCGCCAGCGCAGCGCCCTCCACCTTCCCGCCTGACTCTCCCGTCCACCTATCCCCGCCCCAGCCCTTCCGCAGTTCCTGGCTCTTGGCACTTCCCGCTCTTCGCCGTTCCGCCCTTCCGCTCTTGGCCCTGTCGCCGCACCCGCTCCTTCCACGCCTGTCCGCTCCTCCCGCTCCCCCACGCGCTGTCTCACTTCCGCCCTTCCCCCGTACCCGCCCTGCCGCTGTCTCATGCACCTGCTCGCCCCGCCCGCTCCCGCGCATCGCCTCCACTTCCGCTGCCGCCACCGGGGCTTCATAGCGTCCCCATTCCGGGTCGCCACCCCCTGCCGCTGCCGCTCCTCCCCATGCGCGTCCCGCCGCCCGGTCTCCGATTCCCCCTGTCCCGACACCTCCCCGTCCCGGTGGTCACCTTCCTGGCGTATGCCGAGTTGCCGTAGGCCTGGGTGTCGTGCGCTCACCTGTCAGGGGGATGCGAGCGCCGCCTGCCCGACGGCTTGGTCTCCTCTGTGCTCGTGGCGCCCTACCGGGTGGTCACCTTCCTGGGGTGCCGCCTCCCGCACTCCTGCACGCACGGGCAGTCCCGTAGGGGATGGGGCGACGTGGTGCTCTCCTGGGACGGGTATCCGTGAGGCGCCTCTGTCGTCACCTTCATGCCGGTACGTACGTACGTAGACCCAGGGTCTTCACGCCTACGCGAGCGCCACGGGGATGAGGTCTCGTTCCTGGGATGACGCCGCTGCGCGGACCAGTGCCGCCGGGACCCGTGGGTCACCTGTGGTGACTCGCTCCGACAAGCTCCGCGAGTGCACTCCCATCCCTGACCCTCCGGCTGGGCGGTCCAAGGCAACCCCGCGCTCACCTCTCACGTGTCGGGCGTCAGCCGATCTCGTGGGGGCTTCCGCGGACACCTCCGTTCCTGGTGCAGCTCACGCGAGCGCATGGGGGACTCCCGGGCACCTTCGTTCTCCGAGGTCTCCGTGACGGGGGTCCAGTACCAGGTGTCGTGCTCCTGCTGGTGGTCCACGGGCACCGCTGTCTGGCTCCGCTGGAACCTGTCACGTTGTCGTCTTCCCGGGAGCGCTGCACCTGCTTTCTTTCTATGGGAGCACGCCTCGTAGAGGGGGTTTCCAGCGCGAGCGCTGTCTCCCATCCCTGACCCCCTGCTCTGCCGCGCTCCCTGCCGTCGACTCCTCCAGAGCGGCGCCCTCCCGCAGCCGCGTGCACCACCTCACGGTCTACGCGAGCGCGCACCCACGGGTCACCTACATGGCGCACGCACACCTTCTGCGGACCCCCACCCCGTGGACTCGGCACCCACGCATCAGGAACCGGACGCCAGCGCGGCAGGCACCTCTGACCACAGGGGACCCTGGGACACCTTCGAGTTGGAACGCGGGGCGTTTGCGAGAGACGACTGGACGATCGCGAGTGGGCGCACGGGTGCCACCAGCACCTGGGAGACGACCCGGGCCGGACCACCTCCACGGGTGTCGCCCGCGCCTGGGACTCGCACCGCGCTGCATGGGCATGGACCGCTGGTCGAGAGACGATGCACCTGCCAGGGAGCGCCCCGCCGTCGGGGCGATCCCGGGATTCGGGAACGCTGGCAGCACCTCACCGCAGGACGCTCCTCGCTGCTGGACAACAGAGCAGGTCACCTGCGCCCGGGCCGTCGTCCAGGAGAAGGAGCGAAGCGACTGAACCGACGGCACCGACCTTCTGAGCGGGCGGCCACGCCCCGAAGACGGTCCGCGGAGGGCGCTCGCGCCCGAGGCCGGGGGCCGCCTGCGGCACCCCGCACCTCCGGTAACGGAGAGACCCTGGGGACCACACAGCCTCATGGCTCGACCTTGCAGACCACGTCTTGGTGGGCGCCGCTTCCGACCCAGAGACCGAGCGGATAGGAACGACGCCACCTACCTTTAGACCCCCTGGTCGGGCTCGCCGCAGACACCACCCACTCGTGACGATGGCGGCTCCGTGTAGCCAGACCAGCCACCCCTGGAACGAGACCGCCCCGTTCACTCAGCGCGGGATGCCCTGGCTCATCTCAGCCAGACCTCCACCACACCCTCCATACCGATCACCACCACCAACCCCTCCAGCGCCCCCTACCTTCAATGCCCCCAGCCATCCTCTGGCCGACACCCGCGCTCACTCGCCACCACCCCACCGCTTCCCGGAGCCCCACGACGGCAAGCCAGGGCCCGCCCCGAACACCCACCTTTGGGAAGGCCTGACCCGGCGACGGGGCAGCAAGCGAGGGCCACTCGCGAAAAGCCGGGAGCAGCCAAACCAGAGAGCAAACCGAAACCGGGATCAGAGAAACCGAAACCGTACTGGCCCTAGGGGTAACCGGTACACGGATAGGGGAGCTATTGGGACTGATCGAAACGTTAGTTACGGGCAGTGGGAGAAAGGGGAGCAACGAAAGCCGTCTCACCACCCAATGTGACTTCCCTTTGGGGCCGGGGCCTGGCCGTCTAACCCGCGTTATTCCGGGGCTCTCGCAACGCTCGTTACGAAATAGCCCTGTCGGTGCCAACAGAGCAAAGACAGGGCAAAACGCGCGCCGAAAGACGGGGTTTGAAAAGGGGTAGAAGTCTGCGCAAAAGCGGGGCATCGAGGGGTATTAATCCGAGGCCGTTCCCGATTGGCTGGAGGGAGCACGAAGGAGACACATGGGACGCCTACCCGCCACCAGCCGCATCGGGGTGATCGACCGCCGGACGAACGAGCGACGCTCCGAGGGCATCGACATCGACGCCACTGACCTCGCCCGGGTCCGCGCACTCGCCCGCTGGTACTGCCTCACGCCGCGGCACCTCATCGCTCTCGAAGAGCCGTACCACTCGTGGCACCCGGATGCCGCGACGGCGGGAACGCTCAGCGTCGAGGAGCGCTCCCGGCTCATCGGCCGCCGGGCAGAAGCCGCCCGTCGCCGCCTCGGCAAGATGGCTCGCGTCGAGGCAGTCGGAGGTGACGGCCCGCTCGTCGTCGGCAACCTCACCCTCGACCGTCAGCTCATCTACTCGGCCACCCGATTCGGTGGTCGCGCCGCCGACACCTCGTGGGACAACCTCGGTCCGATCAACCTCTACTCGATCGAGCACGCCCTTCTCGGAGCAGAGGTCGGCATCCAGCTTCAGGGCCTGATGGGGACCACCGGAGCCCGGGTCTTCTCCCAGCGAGAACTCGACACGGGTCACGACGCTTCCGGCGAAGACCTCCCCCAGAAATACCGCTCGGGGTTCCTTCGCCGCGGTGGAGAGGTCACCGAGAAAGCACCCGACCTCGTGCTCTCCACCTCGTCGGGCGACAAGTACATCGCCGTCGAGGTCGAGCGGGACACGAACCGGCCCATGGACGTCTACAAGGCCAAGCTGTCCGCCTACGAAGGCAACCTCGACATCGCCGCCACCTGGTACGTGTGCGAGCACCCCGCGACCGCGAAGCGAGTCCTTCGAGCAGCCGAGGAGTTCCCCGGCGCCAATGTCAGGGTCATGCTCCTGCGCGACCTGGGCAACGGTCTCCGCGAGGCCGACATCCAGTACCTGCACCTGCCCGAACACGAACGTGCATCCCAGCTTCAACTCATCGCCGAAGACCTACAGAAGGTGGCTCGCTAATGTCCAACGCCTACCCCTGGTTCGACCAGCAGCGCGACTTCGCCGGACGCAAGTGGATCGGTGAGCGCATCCATGCGTTCGGCATGGTCCTCCTGGCCATCGCTGCCGTGCTGTCGCTGCCCGCCCTCGTGGGCAAGCTGTACTCGTACTACGGCTTCGAGCGCTCGAACGACTCCTGGCACAAGCGCGGTTTGGTGCTCATGCTCCTGGGTCTTCCGGTCACCGTGTTCCTGGTGCTCACCGACCCCACGATCATCTTCCGGGTCGGCTACGAAACGGTGCTCACCGCGATCGACAACAAGCCCTTTGTCGGCGGCATCATCCAGTGGCAGCTTCTCGGCCTTTCCCCCTCGCTCATGCTCGTCGGCTTCTCCTCGATCCTCTCCAGCTACCACTACGAGTTCGCGTCGGAGAAGTACCTGCGGCACGTGAAGAAGTTCGGGCTTCTCTACCGCCTCCGCGAGGGACGAAACATCAAGGCCCTGGCCGAGGGCAAGGCCCCCGACCTCGGACACATCGCCTTCGGCATCCACGACGAAGACACCCTCCCCTGGCGCAGCCGCCGCCACGGAATGATCATCGGACGCAAGGCCGACAAGGACTTCGGCCACGGCGTCATCCTGGGAGCCGCGGGCTCCGGCAAGTCCGTGCAGGCGCTCAACATCTTCGACCAGTGCATGGAGCGAAACTTCGCAGGCATCTACGCCGACTTCAAGGGCTCCAAGGGTGTCGAACGAGCACTGCGTGACATGGCCCGCCGCCTAAACCTGCCCTTTTACTCGTTCAGCCTCTACGGCAGCACAGACGGGGAGGGCGTCTACTACGACCCGCTCGCCTGGCCCGGACTCGCGACAGACAAGGCCTCCGTCATCGTCAGCGCCATGCCCTTCGCGGAGGGAGGCGGAAGCCAGTTCTACAAGAACGCCATCGAGGCCTACCTCCCGGTGCAGATCGAGATCATGGAGAAGGTCGGCACCCTCCCCGGCGAGGGCACCTTCGACTTCCTCGCCAACACCTGCACCCCTTCCCTCCTGCTCGACCGGGCCAAAGAGTTCGCGGCCCACGACTCGACGAAGGCGCAGTACAACGAGTGGAAGCGTCGCCTCGCTGGCATCAACCCGGAGACCCTCGAAGGCCTGCGGGGCAACCTCAACAAGATCATCAACTCGGGCGGCAAGTACCTCCGCCCCCGACCGACCCGCATGCCACGGTGCTCGACCTCCGCGACGCCGTCGACGAGGGTGCGATCATCTACTTCTCGTTCGCCACGAGCCTCGACGCCGTGTCCGTCGTGACCATCGGCTCCCTGCTCATCCAGGACATCACCGCGATGATCGGCGCCCGAATGAACGGGCCCGTCGCCAACATCCGCCCCGTGCTCTTCATGCCCGACGAGACCTCCGTCCTCGAAGAGCGTGCCGAGCTGCTCGACAACATGCTGCGCCAGGCCCGAGAGGCAAAGGTGTGGGTGTGGCCCGTCGCCCAGTCGCTGGTCTCCTGGCCCGAGTCGACCCGCAACGAGGTCCTCTCCAACGCCCGCACCAAGATCGCCTACAACGTCCCCGACAAGTTCACCCAGGACTACCTGGTCGGCGGTCTCAGCAAGGTGCCGTGGCTCACCTTCCAGACGGGCACAGAGTCTGACGCTCGTGCTGGCGGTCGCCGCGAGGTCACCGTCGGCGGCCGCGGCTTCGCCAAGGTCGACCGTGGCGACCAGCTCACTCCGGGTGACCTCAACCTCCGCGACCGCGAGGCCTACATCTGGTTCACCGGCGGCACGGACACCTGGCTGACGATCAAGCCGTTCCGACGCCACCGCGTCCGCAACGAGGAGATCGAGCAGGACATTGTGCAGATCAAGACCATCGCCCGCGCCTCCATCCTCGCCTCGCTCAACAGCGCAGGCCCGGAGGATGCTGCCCTCTCGGAGGCGGCACGACTTCGAGTCGAGCATGCCAAGGCTCGCGGCCTCGCTCGCCTGAACGGTGACCCCGCTCCGACCAGCCTCGTCGAGGAGGAGGCGATGGACGGCAACTGGGGCGACGACCTCAGTTACTCAGCCCCGGCCATCTCGTCCGATGTCGACCCGGACCTCCTGGCCGACTACCGCGATCGCCGAGCTGCTCAGTCGCAGGCCCTGCCCATGCAGGCTCCCGCGCTTCCGGCGTCGACACCCGCGCTGCCGCTGCCTGGGGCATCGAACGCACCGGCGTTCCCCTTCCACGCCTCGCCTGCGAGCATGCCCGAGAGTGGGGCGACGGTCGCGCACGAGCCCGCCACCCAGGACCCTGCACCGACGGTCGCGTTCCCCTTCGCGCCCCTGCCGACCGCACCGGTCAATGCTCCGGCACCCGGGTTCCCTGTGGCGCCGTTCATCGCGCGCGACCCGGCGCCCGCCGCCCCCGCCGATGCTCCTCTGGTGCAGCCGACCATCCCCGCCACCAGCGAGGTCGAGGAGCCTGGAGAGGAGGGGGCACCCGGCAGCGTCAGCCTCTTGGATTCCCTGAAGTCGATCAAGGCTCAGACCGGCGCGCCGGAGGGCTTCGCGCCCGCTCGTCGCACGCCGCCCGTCGCGACCCCCCGACCGGACTGGCTGCCCGCACGTCGCACCCCGACCCCGCCGGTCGACGAGGCCGCCCCCACTCCACGGCGAGGGCCCTCCTGGGGAACCAAGGACGACGAGGCTTCCGCCTAACCTCCCCCACCCCCCGGTTCAGCAGCGACACAGCCGCCTCACGGTTTCCGTGGGGCGGTTCTGCGTCTGCAAGTTGCTATACTAAAGACACGACTTCTAGGAGACACCACCAATGGTTGACAACCACAGCGACGCCTTCGACTCGGCTTTCACACCGGGACCTCGCCCTGAGGTCCCCGCGGCAACTAGCGATCCCCGCACCTGGGACGCCCCGCCGGTCGAGCCGACCGTCGCGGCAGCCGCCCCGTCGTTCAACCCGAGCGAGCCCGCACCTGAGTCCCGTCGTCGTGGTCGCGGCTCGAAGGCGCCCGCCGCGGCGAAGCCCTCCAAGGCAGAGCTGAAGGCCGCCAAGCAGGAGGCGTCGAAGACGAAGGCGCCGAAGCAGTCCCGCAAGGAGCGTCAGGCTGCGGAGGTCCGAGCGAAGGCTGTCGACAAGAAGTCCAGCATCTCCCTCGGCCAGCGTTACGGCGGCAACCGCAAGTACTGGCTGCTCCTGAGCGCCGCCCTCGTCCTCTCCCCCGTCCTCTCGCTCACGTCGCTCGCCGTCGGCGGGGCGAAGGCGAACAAGTCCGACATCGCCGCCGCCGTCGACCAGGCCCTCAAGGACCGCGGTTCCAACTTCCCCACCGGGCAGGCCGTCATGTGGTCCGGCCAGGTCGTGCGCACCTGGGGCACCTGGGACTCCAGCGACCAGACCGACCAGCGCTCCGTCCTCCTCAGCCAGTACCTCAGCCGCGGCCTCGACCCCTCGGCCGGATGGAACGGTGCAGGCAAGCAGGAGGTCCTGTACTCCACCGTCAACCCGGTTCCGACCATCGTCGACGCCAACCACGCCTGGGTCGACGCGAGCTACCAGATTCAGGACGGCACCTGGCGCTGCGTCTCGCTGCCGATCTACGCGTACCACCCCAAGGGCTTCACCTCGGCGACCTCCTACGCGTTCGCCCTGACCGCCAACCCGGTGCCCGTCGCATGTGCACCCCGCACCGGAGCGCCCACCATCTCCTCGAACCAGGTCGACGCCGCTGGCAAGCCGACCAGCGACGACCAGGTCTCGGGCCAGAAGCTCCAGACCGAATACTTCCCGGGCTTCTTCGCCGCATGGGCTGCCAGCGACCAGGCAACCCTGAAGCAGTACGCGACCAACGACGCCGAACTCGTCGGCCTCGGCGGGGCCTTCGACTCGACCCCCGCGCCGACGATCAACGAGGTGCACCTGCCCCTCTCCAACGGAGCCAAGATCACGTCGGGCCAGACTTACACGGCCACCGTGTCCGTCACCTGGACCGTCGCAGGCTCCACGGCTCAGCTCACCTCGTGGTACGACGTCAAGCTCCGCAATGGCGGCAACCAGTGGTTCGTCACCGGTGAGCCCACTCCCGTCGAACAGCAGACCAACGTCGGCGGCAGCCAGGCGGGCGACATCAGCACGCCGCAGACCGGCGACAAGGCCAATCTCTGGACGACTCCGAAGCCCACGGCACCCACGGCGGAGAAGACCACCTCTCCCACCGCCGATGGCCAGTGAAAACGGGCATAAACGTGTCAATGATCGGGGGAAATCGCCCCATTTCAAGGTCGATTTCGACTTGACTCTTTGTAGGGGAACAACCCGTTCCCCGCAGCTCTTGCAGAGAGTCGCGCAAGCACTATCCCGCAAGGCTGCATCCCACCTCATGGGCGCAACGGCTCCGGCCAACGCCTCTGAACCTTGGAGTGCAAATGCCTTTCTCCCCCGGACTTCTGACCGGAATCGGTGTGATCGCGAGCGTCCTGGCTCTCGTGACCTGGATTCGCACCGGCGGCAAGCTGATGAAGGCCCTGCTGGTCTTCGTCGGCGCGGCGCTGATCTGCGCGTTCATCTCGAACCCCGGTCTCATGACCTCCACCCTCGCGGGTCTCTTCGGAAAGATCGTCACCACGGTCGTCGGTTGGTTCTGACCCGTCCCGCATCAATCGCGTCGAGGGGGTCAGCATCTGCTGTCCCCCTCGCCGCACTTAACCGAGGAGGTGTTCTCTGATGGCCGATGAATCAGCACAGGCTGCCACGCAGATCACCGTCGAGAACTACACCGCGGTGTCGAAGATCAGGAAGCGCATCCGCTCCATCGGCGACATGGCAGTCCCCCTCAAGCGTGGACTCGGAGAGGACCAGCTCGTAGCGATCCTCGGCACCCTCGCTCTGCTGGGCATCATCTACGGTCTCGTGCTCGCACCGATCGTGCACCTGCTCCACATCACGCTCACGTGGGCGGCCTTCGCGGTCTACCTGATCGTCCCCACCTTCTTGGCTGCGCAGAAGATCGGCACTCCCATGAAGAGTGCCAAGACCGTCAGCGGGACCGTGTCGTCCCTCCTGCGCAGCCTCCTGGATGACCCGGTCCACCGCCGCGGCGTTCCCCAGGCCAGAAAGACCGTCACGGGTCGCCGCCTCCACTACCAGCGCCAGTGGGTGTCGGCCGACATCACCGAGCCCGTCGACTCCCTCGCCACCGGTGCGGGCGACGAGAACTACCACTACGAGAACGTGTCGTTCCTCGATCGCTGGATGGCCGAGCACTCGGTCCAGCACGAGGAGCAGCGCGCCGCCGAAGTCGAGGAGAAGAAGCTGGACCGCGCTGCGCGCCAGACGATGCTTCACAACTCCACCGACCAAACAGTCACCTTCGACTAGGAAGACCGAATCACATGGGTCTCATCGACAACATGCGCAAGGCCGAGCAGATCAAGAAGCTCTCGCGTCTCTCCGTAGAGGACCGCGACGCCAACCGCCTCCCGATCGTCTACGGCAACAACGACTTCTTCCTCAGCCGCGAGGCAGCATGGTCGCTGCACTCCATCCCCACCAAGCCCTGGGGCTACCTCAAGGACAGCGACAAGGTCGGCTACTTCCTCGGCGGCATCGGCTTCTTCAACCGGTCCTTCCCCTCCGAGCAGGGCAACGCTGGTCACCTCCTCGTCACCAACCACACCTACAGCTCCGAGGCATGGCAAGACGCCCTCCTCGCGCACAACGCCGAGCGCGCCCTCCCGGGCTTCGGCCTCTACCTCGACGCGACGCGCGAGAACATCGACGTGTCGGAGTTCTTCAGCCGCGACATCTACCTGGCGACCCGCCTCGGAGAGCGCTTCGACTACAGCGGCGTCATGGGCACCATCCGCCAGGTCACCGACTTCTTCACCAGCGGCTTCGGCCTCGACGACAGCCAGCCCCTCCCCGAGGAGATCGCCCACTGGCAGGCCCAGGCCGACCAGGTCGACCAGACCTTCGGTGGATCGTTCTTCAAGGCCGACGCCCAGAGCCGCCGCCGCCTGGAGTGGCTCGTGCGCCACCTCGACACCCCAGCCCAGCCGACCCCGGACGTCACCCCCGCCGACCGCCTCCAGTGGGGCATCGGCGAATGGCAGACCACCCTGGCCGCCTACACCGAGGTCGTCGACCTCGGCGTCAACGGCAAGGACAAGTACAAGTGCGTGCAGTTCGAGACGCCCACGGGCACCGGAACCTCCTACGCCGCGTACCTCCCCTCGCCCACACGCCCGACTCGGTGTCGTACTCGCTGAAGTGGATGCAGCACGCCTCCACGCTCCCGTTCCCCGTCGACATCTCGGTGCACTTCGAGGTCGTCGACTCCACCCGCGCCAGCAAGGACCTCGACCGAGCCATCAACGCCGCCGAGAACCAGGTCTCCGATGACGCCGAGGTCGGACACAACACCGACCAGCGCACCCTCCGCCAGCAGTCGGAGCTGCGCAAGCTCGCCGAGGACCTCGCGGCGGGCCGCCTGCCGATGATGTACTGGCAGGCCGTCTTCATGGTCACCGACACCACCAAGGAGGGGCTCCTCCAGAAGGTGATCGCGCTCAAGCGCCACTACAGCGACATCGAGTTCGAACTCGTCGTTCCGGCCCGAGACCAGCGCGAACTCTTCTACCAGTCCTTCCCCGGCTCCGAGGTCACGATCAAGGACTGGATGCAGAAGTCCAAGGCCGACTTCTTCGTCTCCGGTCAGCCGTGGGTGTCGACCGAGGTCGGCGACGGCAAGGGGCTCTACCAGGGCTTCACCGTCGTCGCAGACTCCCAGGGGCAGCCCAGCGCGGCGTCCCGGTCTTCTACGACCTCCAGAACATCGGTGACGACGCCCACCAGGCCCCCACCGAGATCGTCTTCGGCGACCCGGGCTCCGGGAAGACCGTGTCCCGCGGCCTCAAGTGCGCCCTCGAAGACGGCTACAAGGGCATCACCCAGTTCATCTGGGACCCCAAGGAGACTTCCTGCCCCTGAAGCTCTACGCGAAGCAGATGATGCTCAACCCCGACAAGGTCCGCCTCATCGACCTCTACGACCCCGAGGCCTCGATCTCGCTCGACGCCTTCGGCATCGCCGAGGTCGACGCCGAGAAGAAGATCGACGAGCGCGCGTCCATGGCGATCGAGATTCTCGAAGCCCTCTGCCGCCGCTTCGTCTCCCCCAACAACCCCTCGAATACCGCCTACGCGCGCATCATCCAGCGTGCTGTCAACGCGGAGCTGGAGTCGCAGCGCACCGCAGGCACCACCCCGAGCATGCGAGGGGTCCTCGTGCGCCTCGACCGCTGGGGCACCGGCGACCTCCGCGACGTCGTCAACGTCCAGGACGAGGTCCGCGGCAAGTGGATCGACATGGCCCAGACCCTGAGCGAGCACCTCGACACCCAGTCGAAGGACACCCTCGGCCGCCTCCTCTTCGCAGAGCCCGGCATCGGTCGCTCCATGACCGTCGAGGCCGGGTCCATGACCATCTTCGTCGCGCTGAACCTCCAGCCCACCGAAGAGGGCACCGAGCCCACGAGCACCTCGACGATCCACGACGTCATCTCCGGCCTCATGACCGACTACATCCGCTCGCTCCTCTACCGCCTGCCGGACGAAGAGCCGAAGGTTCTGGTCTTCGACGAGTGGCACGTCATCAAGCGCACCAAGCGCGCCGAGGCCCTCGTCAACTGGCTCCGCCGCATGGGCCGCTCCAAGCGTGCTCAGGTCCGCCAGCTCTCGCAGGCCGCCGTCGACTTCGACACCAACTCCCTGTCCGCCGTCTGGGCCGGGAAGTGCCAGACCAAGGACTCGGCCATCGCCTCCTGCACGATGCTGGAGATCGAGCCGAACGAGGTCAACATCGGCACCCTCATGCGTCTCGGCGCTGGCGAGTTCCTCTTCCGGGACCAGAAGGGCCGCATCGCCCGCGTCTTCGTCGACATCTGGGACAAGTGGCTCCTCGACCGGTTCAACACCCAGCCGGACGCCAAGGCCCGCCTCCTCGAAGAGCTGCGTCAGCAGCAGCCCAACCTCCTCTCCTCGGCCGTCGCCGCCTGATCCCCCCTCACCACGGAGCAACCATGACGATCCTGGCCCTGAACCGGCGCATGACGCCGAAGCCGATCATGCCGACCCCGGCGCTCGTCGACACCGCCCGCAAGGCGTTCGACGCCAAGCAGGCCGAGAGGCGCGACGTCCGAGCGAAGAGCCCCGTGCGCCGCCTGGTCCGGCGCCTCATGATGGCGCTCTCCGGGCTGTTCCTGATCGTCGCCTTCGTCGGCGGCGCGGGCGTCGGGTCCGCCCAGGCATTCCAGATGCCCTGGGACACCGGCGCCAACATTGCCGCGGGCGTGCTGAACTTCTGCAACCCGGAAGCAGTCCCGGACCCCTCCGGCATCCAGGGCTTCGACAGCGTGTGGCTCGGGCTCAACAAGCAGGACTCCTCGAAGGTTGCCAACGCGGTGAAGGCCTCGGACCCTGACACTGGGTCGGGCAAGAGCGGCCTCGCGCGGCTCCAGACCATGTTCAAGGACTCCAGCAACAAGAGCCAGCTCACCAACATCCTGAACACCGGGTACTCCGACTACGGCATGTCGACCCTGCGCTGGACCAACTACGGCGCCTCGTGCATGTCGGAGGGCAGCCTGCTCACGGGGGTCTCGAACCTCCTCCTCACCGCGCTCGTTGTCTTCCCCAGCTCCTTCGCCATGGCGGTCGTCAGCTTCGCCATGAACAACATCCTGTACACGGTCTTCTCCGCGATGGTCTCGCCCGTCATTGGTCTCTTCGCGGGCATCTTCAAGCCGTGGCTCGTCGTCATCGCCGTCATGATCGGCCTGCCGTTCGCGTGGATCAAGTCCCGCGGGTCGCTCGGCAAGCTGCTTTCGGCGACCGCCTGGGTGGCATTCATCCTCTCGATCTTCTTCTACGTTCAGAACAACTCCGCGGGCGTCTTCAACTTCGCCAACAACGCCGTCACCAACCTGACTTCGTTCGCATCATGCATGATGCTCAATTCGAGCAACGGAACGAGCGCGACCGGGACCGACTTCAGCTCGATCGGCACGGCGTCGGGCGGCGGCTGCAACACGGACATCGTGAGCCAAGTGCTTCATGGCACGCAGGCAAGCGGTGCCACCTTCACGGAAGCCACCGGCGTATCCCAGGCCATCTGGTACTCCCTTCCCTACACCGTTTGGTCCATGGGCGAGGTCGGGCCGGACCAGGCCGCGCAGGACCGCCTCATCGAATCGAACAACGGACCGGAAGGAACGACCATCTCGTGGTCGGCCGCCATCCTGAATGGCCAGTACGCGGGCCCCGGCGACGCGCGCATCGTGCAAGCCGTCAACCTCTGGAACAACGGCAACTACAACCCCAGCAAGGCTCCCGATGCTGGATCGAAAATCTCCTACTGGACGAACTCGCAGAACGCAAACGACTGGAAGGACGCTGCTTCCCCCGCTCTGGCGGCACCGTCTCACGAGGTTCCGTTCCTGTCGGTCGTTCGGGCGCTCTGCAATGACACGTACACCGGCACTACGGGTGGCGACTACTCGTTGGGTGATTCAGACCCCACGCACAGCGACGCGAACAAGTGGGGATACGGCAGTAGCTGCGACACCGCTACCGCGAAAACGTCGCACGTCTGGACCACTGTCCAGGGCAACGCCTTCGAGCAGCGCATCAGCGCCGCCGTCGCCGGTGGCCTCGTTGCCCTCATCATCCTGGCCGTGCTCGGCTTCGTGTCGATGTACCTGATCTTCCAGAAGCTCTCGTTCTACTTCCTCATGATGTTCGCTCCGCTCTTCCTTGCAATCGGCGCCTTCCCGGACGAGAAGCGTTCGGCGTTCGCGAAGAAGTACGGCGAGGTCTTGCTGGCGAACGTCATCAAGCAGGTCGTCGCTGTGATCATGGTGATCTTCATCGCGAAGTCCCTCAGCACGGTCCTCAGCAACGCATCCATCCCGTGGCTGCTGAAGCCGCTCTCCGTCCTGGCGTTCTACTTCGCTCTGCTCTTCTTCGCCATCCCGCTGACTCGCATCCTCAAGGCGGCAGCCAAGGGCGACACGAAGGTCATCGACAAGGTCGCCAACGCCCCGAAGACCGCGCTCAAGGTCGCCGCTGTCGCCGGTGCCGTCGCCGCTACCGCGGGTATCGCCGCGCCGGTGCTCGCCGGTTCCGGCGCCCTGGCTGGCGTCGGGGGCCTCGGCGGTCTCGCCAAGGGCGGTCTCACTGCCCTCAAGGCTCCCGGAGCGGCACAGCGCCTCCTGGGTACCGCTACTCGTGGCCTCTCGCGTCGGGGCGGCGTCCTCGGGGCATCGGCTCGCGCTATGAGCATGGGTACCCAGCTCGTCGGCGGCGCCTTTGCGAGTGCCAGTGCTGAGGTGAACAACAACGGCATCGGCGTCAAGGCCATGGATGCCGCCGATCTCGCGCGCCGGAAGCTCCTCACCTCACGGGGCGCTAGTGACGAAGAGCTGGCCGCAGCGGGTCTCTATGGGCGCAACGCTGATGGCAGCCTCACCGAGGGTGGCAAGCAGCAGGCTCTCGCCGACTGGATGCGCTACAAGGGCTCGAACACGTACGACGAGAACAAGGCCGTCACGGAAGAAAAGCGGAAGTTCTTCAAGGACTACCGCCAGCGCGTGGGCAAGTACCACGAGGGCGACCCCGACCACCCCTCCAATGCGGAGCAGGCATCCGAGGAGTGGAAGGCTGAGCGCGAGGAGGAGCGCCGGAAGGACCGCGAGGCGGACGAGAAGCGCAAGGCCGAGCGCGGCGAAGACCGCGATAAGGACCGCGAGGCCGCGGGCGGCCCGTCGTTTGGCGGTGGCGGAGACCGTTCTAACCGCCCGTCGTCCGATGCGCCCTTCTCTGACAACAACACCGAGACGGCTGAGCGCGCCGCCGCACGAGCTGTTGGCGATGTCTCGAACCGCCCTGGCTTCGCGTCGACCGACAACGACTGGACGTTCCGCACGGCCAGCGAAGTCGAGCGTCAGTTCGGTGGCCGCTCGCAGGCCGCCGACGCGATCATCGAGGACTCCGGTGCCCGAATCGTGGAGACCTACGGCGCCAACGCCGCTCGGATCGACGTCACGCACCCGGCGGGTGCCGCTGTCGCTCAGCAGATTTGGGCGAACGCGAGCGGCGACGAGGAGATCATGGTGGTCGCCGCGTCCGAACTGGCGGACCACGTCCGCGCGTACGGAACCCCCGCGGTGGTCGTGTCCCCGTCGTCGGTTCTGCCCGTTGCGGACTTCGACAGGGAAGGCCTGGGCAACCTGGTCGCCGCCCTGCCGTCGGTCCGCGAGTCGGACAGCATGGACGAGCGCTTCCGCACCGCACTGGCGTTCTCGCAGGTCGCATCCACGGTCCCGTCCGACCACCCGATGTTCGGGGTCGTCGACAAGGCCCGCGACGCAGTCCTGAACCCGTTTGCGAGCCCCGCGGACGTCAACCACATCTCGGGCATCGTCGGCTCCGGCATCAATGACTACCAGGCCATGATCGCCGACATTGCGCGTCAGGCTGCGGCAGAAGCGGCCGCTTCGACCGCCGCCTCCATGGCGACCGCCGCGGCATCTGTCGCGGGGTCTGCGGCGGCAGTCAGCGCCGCCGCCGCCGGAGCCGCCGCGGCGGACACCGCGTCGGCCGCCTGGGCACGCGATGCCGAGCGCACCCGGCCGAGCTGGGCCGACGAGCAGCCCTCCGAACGCCACCGCGGTGACTTTGAACTCCCGGCACCGCGAACGGTCGCACCCTCACCCGCTCCTGCGCCCGCTCCCAGCCCGTCGGGCACGGGCGGCCTGTGGGGCGTCGGGGCAAACAAGTCCGGCGCTGACACCGAGAAGATCGTTGACGCCGTCAAGGAGGCCATGCGCGACCAGAAGCAGGAGTCGGTCGAGGCCGTGGCGGACTCCGCCTCGCGCGCCATCGCCGACGCCGGTCCCGATGTCGACGAGGCGGGCGACTTCCGCCCCGGCAAGCGCCGACGTGCACGCCGTGCCGAGCGCAATTCGATCTTCAACCCGGATGGAGGGAACGACTGATGGCAAAAGTAGTCCAGCGGGGGCTGTTCTCCACGCACCGCGGCAAGATCGTCAAGCGCGCGGCTATCGCCGCAGTCGTGGTGATCGTCGGCCTGACCCTCGCGTCCAACGCTTCCAAGGGGTCCTCGGCGTCGAGTTCGGCGTCGAGCCCCTGGCAGCCGCGGCGGCCACCGCAACGACACCAGACGACTCGACGCCAGTTGTCGCCGCCTACGTCGCCGATCCGTTCGCCGCTCAGGACCGAAGCTTCTACGAGATCGGTAGCGGCTCGACCGTGAGCAACACCGACTCGTCGTCGAACTCGACGCCAGACTCCGCCTCGTCTACGCCGGGCGGCCAGCCGACGGCGGTTCCGACCGTCCCGAACGAGGCGAACGCGATCCGACAGGCCGCCCAGCGGTTCGCCCCCCAGTGGGCCACCTACAGCAGCGGGGAGAGTGCCGCCGACTTCGCGAAGCACCTTCCCGTCCTCGCGCCCGGCGCGGAGGCTTCCATCACCAAGGCCGCACAGGACTCTTGGTCGAGCCGATTCACCAAGAACAGCGCGTTCATCGGCACCCTCTCTGGCGCCGTCCCGATCGTTGACAGCTACGACCCGACCAAGGGGACCGCTCGCGTCTCGGTGTCGGTCGACCAGGAGGCCGTCGGCAGCGAGGATGCTCAGAAGATTTCGCCCGTGACCTACCACGTCGACCTCGTGCGCTACACGGATAGCACCGGGGTGCCGCAGTGGGGCGTCACTGGCGCAACCAGTGCTTAGCCGCAACATGCTATACTGAGCCAGTGACATTCCTCGATCGACCTGCGCTCAAGCACTTCGCCGCACGTTCGCGACGCGTCTCCGACTTCATCGGACGCCGCATCTTCCCTCAGGGTGTTCGCACGGCCGCCATCGCGCTCCTCTGGCTTGGCTTCTCGCCCATCTGGATCGCCGCCGTCTCGGGCACCTCGAACGAGAGCGGTGCCCTCATGGCATGCGTCGGCCTGGCGCTATTCGCCTCCATCAGCACGCACGTGTGGGGCACGCGCACGCCGCCGTGGCGGACGGTCTTCTGGACCTTCATGATCAGCATCTTGGTCGGCGCGTTCGCGTACCTCGGAGGGCTGAACCGGTTCGCCCTAGACCTCGCAATCCTCATCGCGGTCATCTTCGTCGTTCTGCGGCTCAACGAAAACGGCCGTCGCCTCGTGCGCCTGGTTCGGGCTTACCGGATCACGAGGTAGCCCATGCTCGTCGAAGAGGTCTCGACCTTCGCCCGGCGCAACCGGACGCCCATGATCTTCTGGAGCATCGTCATCCTCGCTCCCGCACTTCTCATCGGACTCGGCTTTGCCGTCTGGCTCGCCTTCGGGGGCAAGCAGTCTCTAGTGGCCGACAGCGCCGCCGATATCCCCGCCAAGGTGACCGATCGCACGTGGAGCTTCTACCAGGCGTTCGAATGCATCCAGGCGCACTGCGCGGACGAGAAGTCGGCCAAGGCCTTCATCGAGAGCGGCTCGGCGGCCACCGTCAATGTCACCGGCGCCGTGACCGAGTCGACCTACACGATCGCGGCTCTCGATGACCAGCAGTGGACCGAGCTGGCCAACGCGATCACGGCCGATGGCTCGATTCGCCTGGACGACGTCGTCTCCTCCGTGCAGGACGGCGGCTCCAACTCTGGCGTCTTCACCGTGGGCTCCATCTCGGAGGCGTTCACGTTCTCGACGGGTAAGACCTCAACCCTCACGGGCATCGAGATCGGAGGCTCGCGATGAAGCGCTCATCCCTGCCGCGCCGCGCTACCAGCCGGATGGTTCGCGCCGGAGCGTCGGTCTACGACTGGCGCGACCAAGAGCTGCTTGCTCATGTCGACCCGGACGGCAAGCTCACGCGAACGAGTCACGCGATCGACACGGCCAGCACGCTCGCGGCGGCCGCAGTCGTCATCGGCGCCTCCTTTCTCGCCAGCGGCTGGCTCGCGGCGCTCGGACCCGCCGTCATCCTCGTCGCATCTCTCATTTCCTCGCGCAAGCTGCCGTGGTGGCCGATCGCCATCCTCGCCACCACGATCGGAACCGCTCCCGCAGACCTCTCGCCCCTCTGGGGTGGGGGCGCTCTCCTGATTCTCAGCACCGTGACCGGCAAAGAGCCCCTCTCGCGCCTCGCGGCAGCCGGATGGACCCTGCTCGCGATCGTGGACCCACTGATCGCCGACGTGGTCGCATCGGTCGCGGCCATCATCGGAATCGGTCTCGCCGTCTACCAGGGCGGCTCGCCCATCGGCCCGTTGAGCGCCCGGCAGCTCGCCACCAAGGTTCCTTCACCGCGACCCCAACTCCCCTGGCTTGTGAGCATCGTCAAGAAGTCGGCAATCGCCAAGGCGCCTGCCGAAATCCAGCGCAAGGCTGCGGGTGGCTACGGAGAGCGCGCGACCGCGCTTTCGCTCCTCGGCCTTCCCGCCTTCCGCCGGACCGCGATTCTTCACGACGCCGCACTCCCCGGCGCCGACGTCGCCAACGCTGACCATGTCGTCCTCACTCGTGCGGGCGTCTTCCTGCTCGACTCGAAGGTGTTCCGAGGCCAGATCGTCGTCGACGACGGCGACGTGTTCCAGGTATCCGGCGGTGAGCGACGGAGCATCCTCCGCGCCATCAAGGCGGTCGCTTGGCAGGCAGGGCTCCTGGCAGAAGCCATCGGACTTCCGGCCCGCCCCGTGCTCGTCATTCACGAGGCGATCATGCCCACCTGCTTCCAAGTGGCCCTTCCGGACGGACGACTCGTCGACGTGGTGTCCGGCGCCGACGTGCTGGCGTTCATCCGTGCCCAACCAGGAACTCTCACCGGCTCAGACCTCTCGTCGGCCGAGATTGCTCTCGCGACCCTCGACTCTTATGACGGATCGGCCTCCCGTCTCGTGCGCCCCCTGGGACTTCGAGGCGCCAAGCCAGAACGCGACTGGGCGTCTCGCGTCCGCGTCGTCGCCGTTGGGGAAGGCGCGGCCGTCGTCTCGCAGCGCGCTATGGAGACCGTCTCAGCGCTTCCGCAGGTCATCACTCACGTTCCGGCCAAGCCGAAGGCGACGACCGAGCCGTACATCCAGGAGGTCTGGGATCGCATGAAGGCAGCCAGCCCTCTCCGAGCCGACGACATGGACCCGTCGCTGGCGGCGATTCAGCCCGGCACGCACGTCGTCGTCGTGAGCATGGCCGACGGCGAACTGAATGAACACGCGGCTGTCGCCATAACCTCGGCCTGCGCACCCTCTCAGCCCAACGGCACACCGACCGTCTGGATCGCCCACGAGGTCGCCTGGAAGCTCCACCTCGCCGATGGCCGCCCCGTCTCGACGGCGGAGGTCTCCGCCGACCGCGTCTTCATCGCTACCGAGGGGAACTAGCCATGTCGGACCAGGGCCAAGGACAGCCACCCGTCAAACTCATCGTCGGACTCGGCGCGGGTGCTGTCGCCGCGATCGTGGCTGGGTCGATCGCCATCTTGCTGATCGTCACCATGGCTGTCGTCGGCGGTGCTGCCGGGGGATTCAGCATCATGGGCGCCCTCGCCACGCAAAGTGACACCACCGGCGGCACGTCCTCGTGCGCCGCACCCGGGACGGCGGGGAGTGACACCGCTGGAGCCGCGGGCCTCTCCGCAGAGCAGACGGCCAACGCCACGACCATCATCGGCGTCGCCAAGGCCGCCTTCACCGGCGAATCCTTCCAGCGTCAAGCAGCCATCATCGGCATCATCGTGGCCGACCAGGAGTCGAGCCTCATCAACCTGAACCACGGCGACAACGCGATCAACCCCGATGGGTCCGTCGCGAACTCGCTCGGCCTCTTCCAGCAGCAGAACAGTTGGGGCACCGCGGCACAACGACAAGACCCTGCCTACGCGTCCGGCAAGTTCTTCCAGCGTCTGGCGAGCGTGGCGAACTGGATGACGATGGACCCGGGCCTCGCGGGCCAGGCCGTACAAATTTCCTTCGATAAGTCGGGCAAGACCTACGCCAATCACCTGCCCGTCGCCAACGAACTCGTCAAGAACCTGTTCGACTCCACGGCGGCGATCCCCGTCCCCGCGGCAGTCGGCCCCATCGCGGGAACACCCTCGACCGGGCCGGGTTCGACAGTCACTGTCGGGTGCAGTCAGGGCAGCGGCGATTTGGTCAACCCGCTGGGCGTGGGCAACTACACGATCGCGGCTGGCTTCGGCCCTCGCGCGGCCCCGTGCGCCGGATGCACCACATTCCATGAGGGCATCGACATGGCGGGCCCCTGCGGAACCCCTGTCTACGCCGCCACCGCGGGCGACGTGAAGATCGCCGGTGTCGCGGGTGACTACGGCAACGCCATCTTCATCACCGGAGACCAGTACACGGTCGTCTACGGCCACCTCAACGCTGGCAACCCGTTCGCGGTATCGGTCAATGACGTGGTCAAAGCCGGGCAACTCATCGGATATCGGGGCAACACGGGGCACTCGACCGGCTGCCATCTCCACTTCGAAATGCGCGTCGGCTCCACCCCGGTCGACCCGCAGGCCATCTTCCAAGCAGCAGGAGTCGCGTTCTGATGTCGACCAAACCCTCATTCTTCTCGACCCTGCCCAAATGGGTGCAGTACGGCGCAACGGGTCTCGCGATGGCTGCGGTCGTCGTTGGTCTCGTGTTCGTCTTCGTGAGCCCCGGCTCCCACAAGACGGCGTCGCCCACGCAGACCGACGGGCCCGCCATCGTGACCTCCCCCAAGCCCGCTCCGACGCAGTCGCAGGAGGAATACCTCAAGTCGGTCGGCGGCGCCTCTGAGGGTGAAGGCAAGGATGGCGGCGACGCGCTCGTCGACACGTCCAAGGAAAGTACGTTCGCCGTCAAGGCCGTACAGCAGTGGTTGACCTGGAACTCGACCGAGACGGCGGCCTCCCGCTCCGCCCGCCTGGTGCCGTTCTTCACCACAGACTCGGGACTTTTGACCAAGAAGCCCGTCACGTCGAACCCGGTAGCCCTCGGCCACAAGGGCGCCGTCACGAAGACCCAGATCGGCTCCAGCGGCTACGCATCGACCGTCTCCGCAGACACGACCAGCATCACGCTCGACGTCACATTCCGATACATCAGCACTGCCGTCTACGGCGGATACACGTTCCGATACAGCGGGTCGGCCGTCTTCCGGGTGGATGTGCCCAAGGGCGCTCCCGCGGGGACGAAATTGGACCAAATCCAGGAGCCCAGCATCAGCTTCTGAGGGCGTCGCCACTCAAATATAGATCGCAACCTGCTATTGTAAGGGCAAATCGAAAGGGGACTCATGGCCCGCCAATCACGGCCTCCGATGGAGCCCAGCGCAGCAATGCTTCCCGGTCAGGCGGGCACACGCGCCGACTATGTCGACGACGACACGTTCGCCGCCCGAGCACAGCAGCGTGAAGACCGCCGCATCGCCGACGAGGTCTACGCCGAGGAGCTGCCGCAGCGCTCCGCCGACGCCGCCCGCACGACTCCTCGCACGATCGAGGATGCTGCGAATCCGCGCATGTCGCGCGAGCTGCCTGGCGCCGACGAGCTGCGTAAGCGCCCGACCAGTCGCCGCAAAAAGGACCTCGCAAAGAACAAGGGCGAGTGGCTCCGCGCCCTCCCCAAGACCCGCTTCGGAGCGATCCGTGTCGCCACCGAGAACCACCAGAAGCTGGAGCAGGTCAACGAGTACCTCGCGGCCGTCGCGGGCGACTCTCAGAGCGATTCTCTGCCCGCGCCGGTGAAGCGGCAGATTCGCCAGCTCGACCTGGCTATCCAGGACCAGGAGCGGACGAATCAGCGCGAGCACATCGTCTACGCGCCCGCGTTCTCGCCCTTCGAGGCGGGCTCGTCGCGCGAGGCCTACCTGCGCCGCATCCAGGACACCATCGACAACAACGGCACCATGGACTTCGACCGCTACATCGTCGGCGACCACTCCATGTCGAACCTGGAGTCCGAGTACAAGGCAGAGATCGCATTCGAGATCAAGACGCGCTCCGGCGCGTATCTCGGATCGTCCGACACGAAGCCGGACGCCCTCCACATGCTCCCCCGTGGACGCGTGCTCCAGCCGGTCGCGATCCTTCGCGACGTGCCCTACGTCCGCGAGGATGGAAGCACCGGCTACTGGAACCGCGTCGTCCAGTTCGAAGACGTCACCAACTAACCGAAGGAGCCCTCATGGCACCCGTCAGCGCAACCCTCAACGCACAGCAGTTCGCCGATCGCTTCCCCAACGCCGACAAGGACTGGGCGGACATCAACGAGCAGATCGACGCCTCCGACGACGACGCCTCGCGCGAGTACACGGTCGACCCGGCCATCCTCGGCGTCGGCGCCCGCCCGTCGCGAGTCGACGGCGAGACGCTCTAGCGCCACAGCGTCACCAGAAGGCCCCCGCGAGACTCGCGGGGGCCTTCTCTTGTGTGCAACCTGCTACACTAAGACAGGAGAGGAATTGCATGAAGTTCACTGCTGCCCGCGACGGCCTGAAGGCCCGAGTCGATTGGATCGCTAAGGCGTCCACTGCGCGTGGGGGCGACGTCGTCCTCGTCAAGCTGACGACCGAGGGTGACCGGCTGTTCCTCGAAGGCTCCGATGGCACCTTCTGGCGGAAGACAGAGATGCCGCTGACGGGCGACGAGAACGTCGATGGAACCATCTTCACCCCCATCGGCCAGCTCTCCCGAGTGCTCACCCCGGGCTCGGCTCCCCTTGCAACCCTGAGTGCTGATGACGACTCCCGTGAGGTGACCATCAACGTCGGCCGCAGCGAATTCCGGCTCGGCCTCGCGATCGAGCCTCAGGGATGGGAGCAGATGCCGGAATTCACCCCCATCGCGACCGCCAAGAAGGACCAGGTCCTCTGGGCCCTCCGCACCGCAGCATCCGGCGCCGCCGCGAACTCTGACAAGGGCAAGGCCGCGTTCCTCGGAGTTGAGTTCGTCATCGAGGCCGAGCGCATCATCTTCTCCTCCACGAACGGGTATCGCATGATCCGCACCTGCGTGCAGGCCCAGGGCATCGCGCCTACCGAGATCATCAGTCTCCCCGCGCCGCTCGTGGATGCGATTCTTGCGATCGAAGGCAACGACGTGACGTTCGTTCTGACGGAACAGAACCTCTTCGGCGTTGCCGACTCCAAGACCAGCGCCGTGTCGCTCCGGATGGACGTTCAGCATCCCCCGATCAGGAAGCTGCTCGACCAAGGACTGAAGATCGTCGAGGGTACGACACTCGACAGCTCGGAGTTCGTCGAAGCGCTCCAGATCGTCGACGCAACTGGTCTTCCGCACGTCAAGATCGCCACGGATGACGGGGAGATGGTCATCACCAGCCAGGCCCCCACCCACGATTCCCGGAGCGACGCTCGGTCCGAGACGACGATCCCCATGATCGGCGACCCGGGGCTCGGCCTCGTCATGGCGACAAGCCTGGTCAAGCCACTCTTCTCGGCGCTCCGCACAGACAGCTTGGTCATCAAGCGCGCGCCGTCGGAAGGGACCAAGACCAATCCCGTGTTCGTCTACGAGGACAGCCCCCGAGATGACGGGACCAGCTACGAGGCGTGCTTCATGCCCATCGCCGACGTCAGGCGTGCCGCGTGAACGCCGCCGCCAAGGCCGCCGCCACCATCGCACTCGCCGCCGCTCTCGCGTTCTCCGCCGCGGGCTGCTCGACCACAACCGCGAGCCCCGCACCAAGTGCGGCCGCAGTGCACCTCAACGGGCTCCCCGCAACCTTCACGGGAGCCACCAGCACCGTCGACGGCGTGACGCGATACGCCTCGGGGGCCAACGGTTGGGTCGCTTCGACAATCAAGAGTGGCAAGGCGAGGATCGCCTACTTCGACACATCCGGCCACGCCCTCTGGTCCGGGCCTCTCTCGGCGACACCCTCCGCGCTCTACATCGTCTCGGAAGGCGGCCATGACTGGATCATCGCCCGCGTCGGCGCGGCGCTCTCGATCTTCGATTCGCAGAGCCAGGGGCAGAACGCGAAGCCGTTGCACCGACTGAATGTCGGAAGCGCGTCCATCGCCGCCACGTCCACGCGACTCCTCCTCACCTCATCGCAGCCCCGCCTGCTCAACGCTGCCGAGGGCTCGACGACCGTCGTGACACTCCCCTCCGGAGCCTCGGCCCTCGCCGCCACATCCGACGGCGTCTTGATGGCCCATGGCAAGACCCTCGTCGGGCTCGGGTCCGACTCTGGCGGCTGGAAGGCGTCCGACGTCCGGCCCTCGGAGGCCGACTCGACCGCGGCGCCTCTGGTGCTGGGTGTCTCGAACGGTCTCGTCGTCGTGTCCTGGGGCAACCTGGTGGCGCTGCATCGCATCGCGGACGGCACGGTCATCGGAGAGGGCCAGGCACCTGTGGCGAAGGGCGCCGCTCCGATCGTCTCTGCCGACTCGACCGTCGTCATCCTCGGCGACACCGTACTCACCGTCGGATCGATGTCGGCCTCGCACCTTCCCCAGGGATTCGAAGTGTCATCGGCGTTCGAGGGCGTTCTCTACGGCGAGACTGACGCCGGAGCCGCGACACTGGACTCGATCTCGATGGAGCCGGTGGCCAAGAAGGCGCCCCGCGGAGTGCCCTCCGCCTTCACGCTGTGGCGGACCGGACTCTTCACCTCGCCCGCCAGTGAAAACGGGACTTTTTCTGTCACGATTGCCCCTCTTCGGGCCTTGGATGGGGCGCGCTAACTTTCTAGCATCGAAGTACTGAGGTGTCCTAGACCTACTGGTCATGAGGAGGGGTCCGGTCAACCGGGCCCCTCCGCTTCACCTCCTAGCCGAAAGGGGTACGACGTGACCGACGTCCTGACCGACCGCGACATCCGCCAGAACATGGCCGCACCGGCCGACTCGCTCGACCTCGCTGACATCGACATCGAAGAGGCCAAAGAGCGCGCCGAGAACCGCCTCGCGCAGCTCACCAGGAGCTTCGCCCTGCTCCTTCAGATCGTCGCGCAGATGTACGAGGATCAGGACTGGCGCTACCTCACTCGCCCTGACGGAACGGCCTATGGCTCGCTCGCCCAGGTCCTCGCCGAAGAGCTGAAGAAGTCGCCCGCGATGGCTCGTCGCTACGTGCAAGGCGCCCGCGAGCTGTACTTGCCGCTCTCGAAGATCACGGTCGACGGCGTCGACATCGACATCGACTCCCACGACGTCCAAGACCTCGGAATCGAGGGGTCCCGCGAGGTCGTCTCACGCGTCACCGATCGCATCGACGGCGTCGATGACCCCGACGACCAGGCCGCGATCATCCGCGACACCGTGTCGGAGGTCCGCGCCGCCCGAGAGGGGCGCCTCGTCGATCCGATCTTCGGAGACGAGGACGATGAGACCCCAGGTGACCTCTACACCGGCAACGACGGCATCCCCCGATACTGCGGCAAGGATGTCCACGGTGACCCGTGCTTCCTCAGCCCTGGCCACAAGGGCGAGTGCGACGCGGACCCGGACGGCGCACCGCTGCCGCCGGAGCCCATGAGCTTCACCGGCGACATCATCCTCCCCGACAGCGAGCAGGCTCCGGCAGGGCTCGTGGACGAGACTGTCGACCCGGTGGAGGCGTTGATCGCCTCGGGCGCCGACTACACGGACGAGACCGCTCGCGCGGGCCTGCCCGCTGATCTCGTCCCGATCGTCGAAGCCCTCGTCACGCTCTCGCGCATGGATGCTGGAGAGTTTGCACGGGCAGTGAGCTTCGACAACCGCGGCATCGCCGCTCTCCTGCCCAAGGCGACAGGGAACCTCATCCGTTCGCGGTCGCTGATCGAGACCCAGCCGTGGGTCCTCAGCCGCATGTAGGCGGCGCCTTCTGTTACAACACATGGGACCACTGACGAATGTCAGTGGTCCCATGTACTGTAGAACTATGAAGAAAACGACCGAGAGGACGGGCCTGTGGGCCTGGCTAGACCGTCGCCGGGACGTCAAGCTCCAGCGCCGGGAAGCCGGGCGTCAGCCTGTCGTGCGAGAGGGCGTCTGCCATGAGCACGCTGACCTCGCGGACAGCCAGGTCGCCCGCCGTCACGCTCAGCACGTCCAACGTGTTGAGCGCGAGGTTGCGACCGCTCCGGCGACCAGCAGCATCGGCCTCGGCGGTCGAGCGGGCGAGCGTGACGCGGTGCTCCTCCCGCTCGCTGGCCAGCGCGGACGCGTGTCGATCGTTCAGTTCGCTCTCAACGCGAGCGACTTCGGCCACGGCGGCCTGGTTGGCTGCCTCGACGGCCGCCACGGCATCCGCCACGCGCTGCTCAGCGTCCGTCCGAATCTGGTCGACCCGACCGCTCGCCTCGATCGTGACGCGCGCGACCTCGTCGCGAGCTTCCGCCTCGACCTGCTCGACGCGGCCGCGAGCGGCCGTCTCGACCTCTTCGATGCGCGCGTCGGCTTCGCCCTCCGCGGCCTCGATCTCCCGACGCGCGGTCTCCCGAGCTGCATCGACCTGACGGACAGCGGCGCTCTCGGCCGCCTCGATGTCTCGGTCGGCTTGCTCGCGCGCAGCGCGGATGGCCGTCTCGGCCTCCGTCCGCGCCGTCTCGGCCTCCTGAGACGTCCCGGACCTGAGGAGTGCGAGTTCGGTCTCCGTGGCCGCGAAGTGCTCCGACACGGCAACCCGCGCCTCCTGCACCGCCTCATCGACGCCTCGAAGACGAAGCAGCATCTGCTTCATGATCGGGGGTTCGTCAGTGATCTCGGATTCGAGGAACGACGGTTCAGGGGCGAGGGTCATGCGACGATCCTTCGGTTAGCGGTTCTTGACGAGAGCGACAGCGCGAGCGCCGAGACCGAGGCGACGAGCGATCGAGAGACCGGCCAGCAGGACGCCAACACCGGCAGTGATGGGCCACAGCGGGGCAGGGCTCGACGTGGACTTCGCTGCGGTCAGCTTGACGGCCTTGGCCTTCGAGGCGGCGGCCTTCGAGTCCTTGACGCTGGGCGCGTTGAACGCCTTGTCCTGAGCGGCGACCTTCTTGGCCATCGCCTTCGCCTTGGCGGCGGCAGCAGCCTTCTTCGCGGCGGCAGCCTTCGCGGCAGCAGCCTTCTTCGCGGCGGGCGTGACGGCCTTCGGGGCAACCTTTGCCGCGCTCTTCGCCGTGCTCGACTGCGTCTGCACGTTCGTGTGCGCCGTCGCCGACGAGCCCGCCGATGAGGACGAGGCCGACGAGGACCCGCCCGAGTACGAGGAGCTACCGCCGGACGACGAGCTGCCAGACGAGCTGCTGGCGCCACCACTCGACGACCCACTCGACGACCCACCCGACGGAGCCGCCGGTGCCGGTGCGGGCTTCGGTGCAGGTGCGGGTGCGGGTGCGGGCTTGGCAGGCGCAGGCTTGGCAGGCGCCGGAGCGGGCGCCGGTGCGGGAGCGGGCACGTGGCCAGTGGAGGGCGCGGGAGCGGTACCGGTGCCGCCGCTGGACGCGGCGCCGCCGCCTCCAGCGCTGGAGCAGCTCGTGTAGCCGCTGTCGTCCGTGATGGGCGTTGAGCCGCCCGGGCACGTGACGGCGGACGCCGGACCCGCGAGCATGATGCCGCCGATGACGAGGGCGCCCGTGGTTGCCGCGAGCGAAGCGAAGCGTGTGATCTTGTTCATGGTGTTGTTCTCCCCTTGGTGGTGCGAAAGGAGTCCGGATGGACTCCTGCTTCTTCTCGTCCTCTCTCAGTTGAACTTGAAGAAGCGTCCCAGTCGGCTTTCCTTCTGGGTTTTGCCGACCCGCAGACGCTCTGTCCGCAGGCTGTTCATCGTGATACCCGAGATGAGGGCGACGATGAGCGAGACGGCGGTGATGGCGTGAAGCGGGACGACGATGATCTCGTGCACGACACCCCATGAAGTCGGGATGAAGTAGGCGAGGACCGCCGATACCAACATGGCAGCGATACTCGCCGCCAGGTACACCCAAATGGGGGCACTTAAGCGGGCGAAGATGCCGGGAAGTTGGATGCGGCGGCGGGCGTAGTACTCAACGAGTTCTTCGGTGTCGGGCCGGGCTGCGGCCGCTTCATCGATGATTCGTTCTGCATCACGCAGGGCGGCTTCCCGGTGTTCCGGGAGTACTTGCCGCCATCCGTGAGGAAGTCGTAGGTGTCGACCAGGCGCTCCGTGGCGTCTTCGGGACTCAAGATCGAGCCGAACGTGTCGCGAAGGACGGCGGACGCCAGGTCCGGGTCGAGCGCGGCAGCGCGGAGCTGATCCATGAATCCTTCGAACTCAAGCCCCGTCCCGCCCGACTTCTGGAAGCGATCGCGGAGTTCATCCGTGCGGTCGTTTCCACCGTTCT
This sequence comes from Frondihabitans sucicola, assembly GCF_030296615.1. Taxonomy (GTDB): domain Bacteria; phylum Actinomycetota; class Actinomycetes; order Actinomycetales; family Microbacteriaceae; genus Frondihabitans; species Frondihabitans sucicola. Next base: position 113,246 of record NZ_AP027733.1, read on the forward strand.
TCGGGCTCGGGAAGTACTTCACGAGGACCCTCGAAAGGACATTGAAATTGGGCGATGCCGTGGTGCCTGAAGGCTGATCGCTCATGCCCCTCCAATCTAAGCTCGAAGCGTGAGTGATGGTCGTAGTGTTAGTATAGCAGTCTACCAAGCTAGCGGCAACATGCCCCTGGGCAAGACCGTGGCTTGGGAGGACGGACACACGTGCGGCAACTGCGGTGAAGCCACCGAAACAGCCCTCGCCCGGACGATCCTGTCGGCCTACTACGGCTCCTGGGAAGCGATCGCGGTGGACGCTGAAGGCGGCAAACGCTGGCTATGCCTGCCGTGTGGATGGACCCTTCGAGACAAGGACCTACGCCGCATGCCCATCACCATCACTCGCGACGGGACGCTTTCGCGTCCCAGCTTCGCCGAGCTGCGAACGCTCCTGAGCGAGCGCATTCCCGCCGACTTGGCCGTGACCCTGCCCATCGAGGGGCGCAAAGCCGTCATGGCCGACGCGAGGTGGGGCGCGGTCGCCACCGACTCCGGCAGCCTCCCCTGGACCGCCGCCCACCGTCGAGCCCTTGCGAGCGTCGTAGAGCTGACGAGCTACGGATTCACCGAGGGCCTCCTCTCCTATGACGCTCCCCCGTTCGGCGTGCTCAGCAAGGTGTCCGTTCGAGACCATGCGCGGGTCCGAGAACTGTGGAACAGCCTCGGCCGCTGGCGCCCCGACGTCGCAGCCTGGCCGACACTCGTGCGCCTCGCCCGCCGCGACAAGGACTCCGAGTGACCAACGAGTGGGGATGGCAACTCCCCGCCACCGACGCTCTCTTCCAGGACTCCCCTTACGAGCCGCTGGAGAACCCTGGCGAGAACATCGCCGAGCGCCTCATCATGATCGCCCACCTCAGCTTCAACACGGACGTGTGGAGCACCCGCATCGATCGATACTGGGAAGGGCTCGTGGAGCGCATCGAGGGCGCCTGCAACACGAACTCCGTCACTGAGTTCTGGCAGCGTCTCACGGACGAGATGGCCCTAGTGCCCTTGAGCGCCGGGGAACTCCTTCACGAGAAGAACCTGCTGTGTCGACCGTCGATCCTCAGCTACCCAGTTAGCGACTTCGAGGTCCTCAACCCCCTGCGTTCCTACCCGCGCGACATCGTCGATCGGACCCGCATGTGGAACCAGTACCGCAAGGCCGCCAAGGTCTCCAAGCTGAAGGCGGCGTGATGCAGACGCTCGTCTACAGCGGAACCCTGACCGCCATGTCGTCGATCGCCCATGGCGGTAAGGACTCCGGCACCACCCACGGCTTCCGCCGCGAGACCATCGTCGGCGCAGACGGCCAGCACCTCGCGGGCATGCCGATCGTGTCCGGCAGCGTCATCCGCGGCAGCCTTCGCCGCGTCGGGGCTCGGCTCATGCAGCAGGCGCTCACCACGGGGCTCGACTCCCACCGCCTGCCGTTCTCGCAGGTGCACGCCCTCCGCACGGGTGGCTCGCTCACGGAGACTCGCACCACGGGCGAAGTCCTGAATGTCGAGCGAGTCGCCACGCTGCGTGACCACAACCCTTTCCTGGCCATCTTCGGCGCCGCGGGTGGCGGCAAGATCATGTCCGGGAAGGTCATGGTCGACAAGGCCATCCCGATCGCCCAGGAGACGGCCCACCTCGGCGACGTTCCAGAGGGCTTCGAACTGCCGTCGATCTTCACGCTCATCCAGCGTGAGCCGTATTCGCGCGTCGCAGACGTCATGAACGGTTCCGCTGCCGAGTGGGTGGCGCCGAGCGACGAGCGCCACATCCTCCCGCAGGGCTCAGGGCAGATGTACTACGCCCAGGAGACACTCGTCGCCGGAGCCCACATGTGGCACTCCCTCGTCTTGGAGGATGCCACCCCCGTCGAGGCCTCCTTCTTCCGCCACGTCGTCCGCGCCTGGTCGCAGGGGCGAGGCAAGCGGGGCCCGCAGATCGGCGGCCAGGTCGCCCGTGGCCATGGCCTCGTCAAGACCAAGTACGAGCTGTCCGTGCTCGACACATGGGGCGACGAAACCGACCTGGTCGAAGAGGACTGGAGAGAGCACATCTACGCGAACATCGAGGATGCACGCGAGGTGATGACGTGGCTCTGATCGATCACCCGATCCGAAACACTCGGGCCACCACCCGATGCGCCTGGCCAGATGAGACCGACATCCAGGGCGCCGAGAACGCGAACGTCGCCCGCGATGCATTCGTCGAGGTTGCGGTCAGCGCCGGTGGCGCCAGCACGTTCCTGCATCGGAAGGGCGCCACGGTCCATGAGGCCGAGAGGAGGCGTTCGACGCCTATCTGCGCTTCGCGGCCTGCCCTCAGCACGACTTCGAGCCCCGTACGTGGAGGAACGGGTCCGGGGTCTGCAAGCACTGCTCCATGTGGGCCTCGGGCGTCCTGCCGATCCTCAACCTCTGCGTCGTCTGCCAAGAGCCAACGAACTGGTCCTCTTTCGGCGGCGACTACTGGTGCGAGGCTCACTCCGACCAGCGGCCGCGCTACGACTGGGAGCTGGAACCGGGCGAGGAGCCGCCCACCTTCACGGCCGCGGAGTTCGAGCAAGCCCTGCATGACGTCCTCACGGGCGTTGCCGCACGCGCCAAAAGCGACGGGGCAGGCGAGTGACCCTGGAGATGCCACCCGGCCACCGGCTTCTCCGAGTGACGGCACACCTTCGATCCGGAGTGTCGATGGATCGACCGTATGGGCTAGAGCTGTCGGGCATTCTCATCACCCAGGCGCGTCGCATCCGCAAGGCAGAGATCGCCGAAATGGGCGGCGCGGAGCAGTTCAGCGACGCAGACGCCGAAGACCCCGAGGACTACCCGCTCCCCCTGGCACGCTGCATCGGCACGGACGACTGGTACTGGGCCGCATCGTGCGCCATCCCCGACGTCGACCCCGATGAGGCCCCAGAGAGCCGCACCTTTTTCCAGGTCGTCGACTCGCGCCACGCAAGGACTTCGCTCTCCGGCCCATTCCGGAGATTCACTCTCGGAAAGGGTCGTATCGCGACGTCATGATGCCGAGCCATGTGCTTCTCGCCTCCACCCTCACCTGGTACGTCGTCGGCGACGCAGACCGCATCGGGGCCATGCTTCGCAGCGTGCGAGCGATCGGCCGCCGTCGGACAACAGGCGAGGGTGCCGTCCGGCATTGGAGCGTCGAGCCGATGGACGGCGATCCGTGGCGTGTTCTACATCTGGGCACCGGCGACGAGCTGATCAGGCCATGCCCCGTCGATGTCGCTGACGACCTCGGTGTCGACTATCGTCTCGGCTTCTATGCGATCCGACCGCCGTCGTGGAATCCGAACCGGCTCGTCGAGATGGCGATGGCCGATGTCTGAGACGCCGAAGATCAAGGCCCCCTCGGCTCGAAAGCCAACCGCTTCGCTCCCCGAATAGCGCAACGAGAGAAGGCCGCGCTCGACATGCTGGAGGCGTTCTTCACCGACAACCCGTCTACCTGGGTAGCGTTCTCCGGCGGCAAGGACTCCACGGCCGCCTTGGACCTCGCCCGACGCGTCAACCCCTGGGTCAAGGTCGCATTCTTCGACTCCGGCCTGGAATTTCCCCAGACGACGAAGTACGTCAACGACCTGGTCGACAGCTTCGGCCTGGAACTTTCGGTCTACAAGGCGATGCCTGACGCCCTGACCATTCTTCGAGAATCTGGCTACTGGGAACACGGCGCGCTCAAGGTGCCCACCGACCTGCACCATGCCCTCATCACGCGTCCATTGACGCGGGCGATCGAGCTGTTGGGGCCGTTCAGCATCTACGGCCTCAGGGCGGCGGAGTCGAAGGAGCGCTACGCACTCCTGGCCAGCCGTCAGGGAGTCGTCCAGCATCGAACGAAAGGCGTGGTCGACCGCACGACCCTTGCGCCCATCTGGCAGTGGGAGCATGACGAGGTCCACGCCTACCTTGGCCGCCGCGGCGTCCCGATGAACCCGCTCTACGAGCAGCAGAGGAAGCTCGGCATCCCCGAGCGGCGCGCACGCGTCGGGCTCCTGGTGGACGGGAACGAGCTGACTCATGGCCGTTGGGCCTACGCGCGTCAGCTCGCCCCCGACCTCGCGCGGACCGTCGAGACCCACTTGCCTGTCCTCGCGCAGTACCGCTAGCCGCTTGGGGCTACGCGGCGACCAGAAGGCCCTTGTGTGCCTTCTCGAACGCCTCGACGACAACGCGCATGGACTCGCGCCCGACGGGTACACGAGGCGTCACGAGGAGGCGCATCCCGGCCTCCTTGGGGGTCAGCGCCGCCTTCCGTCCATTGCACGCCCGGCACGCGGCCACCGTGTTGATGAACGATCTCGGGTCGCCCCCGCGGGACGTGGGGACGATGTGATCCACCGTGTTGCCGAACCCTCCGCAGTATCCGCACGTGTATCGGTCGCGGATCAGGAGCGCCTTGCGGCTCCATGCCTGGGGCTCATTCATGTGCGGGAGGTAGACGTAGCGGACCAGGCGCACGACGCGCGGGAGGGGCGTCTCGAATCCGGCAGCGTGAAGGGTGGCGCCGTCGACCTCTTCCACCAGGGTCGCCTTGTTCCTGAGGAGGTAGGTGACGGCGCGGGGTATCGGTACGACGCCGACGGGCTCGTCGGCGGGGTTCAGCACGAGCACGGGGCTCATGGTGGCGCTCCATTCTTCATCTCGTAGACGCGGGCTCATTGGTCCCCCTCAGTGGATGAAGAAGTGCTTGCTACTGGGTGATGTCCAGCAGGGTTCGTTCGATGTCGTAGGCGCCGACAGCGTCGCGGATCACGTGCAGCTCGATGACGAGGCCCGCGCGGAGAGTGAGGTGGCCGTCGCGGACGGAAATGCCGGGGGCGTAGAAGTACGGCAGGTCGATCGGTTGATCATGCACCAGGAGCTGGTTCCCACGCCGGATGACCTCGTGCTCGTCGCCGCGCATGTCGACGAAGATGCCGTCGGCGCCATCCGGCACGGGCGACGCTTGAAGGCTCCGGAGGGCGGCGAGGTTGAGGGCTGCGGCGTCGAGCGCGTCGGCCGTGGCTCGGAGTCTCTGGAGGTCGCCCGCCTCCTCCTGGAGGGCGGGGTTCGCTTCGAGGGCTTCGATGCGACGCCGGAGCGAAGTGCGCCGCTCGGCGTCCGTCATCATCAGGAAGTGCGACAGGCCCCACTCGTGGCGCGCATCTTCAACGGCAGCTTCGCGATCTGCGACTCGCAGTTCGAGAGTCGCGATCATCGAGTCATTGCCGCTGCGCCTGGCGCCCTGGAGCTGCGTTCGAATGTCGCCGAGGAGGGCTGTGGCCTTGCCGAGGTCGGCTCGGGCGGCGTTGTAGCGGCGCATGAAATTCTCGTCAGGGTCGACCATCGCCGCTAAGGCTATCGGCCTGGGCCAAGCCAGGTCGACGGCATCCAGAGCGCGATTCTGACCGTCACGAAGCGCCTGATGGCGTCTCGTCGTCGGCGTCATGTGCTCTCCGGATTGGTGACCGATGGTGGAAATACGGGGACTTGAACCCCGAACCCCCTGTCTGCAAGGCAGGTGCGCTACCAATTGCGCCATATTCCCATGAGGGGGAGTCAGTATTGCGGCCAACTCCCCCAACTACACGCGCCCAACGCTTGTGTTTCTTCAGTATAGCAGGTTGCGATTACCTGGAATGAGACTCGAACTCATGACCTTCCCGTTATGAGCGGGATGCGCTACCAACTGCGCCATCCAGGAGAGGGGCCGAAGCCCGGTGATGCTAGTGCGTGCCGGTCGAACCGAAGCCGCCGACACCGCGGGTCGACTCGTCCAGCTCGTCGACTTCGACGAAGTCCGCCGTGGCGAACTCCTGAAGCACGAGCTGGGCGATCCGCTCTCCGGCAGCCAAGGTCACCTCCTGGTCACTGAGGTTGACGAGGATCACGCCGACATCGCCGCGATAGCCCGCATCGATCGTCCCCGGCGCGTTGAGAACCGTGATGCCCTTCTTCAGCGCGAGACCGCTCCGCGGATGCACGAGGCCCACGTAGCCGAGGGGGATGGCGACATGCACGTTCGTCTTGACCAGGGCGCGCTGGAGCGGCCTGAGGGCGATCTCCTCGACCGACCGGAGGTCTGCGCCAGCGTCGCCCTCCGTGGCGTAGGTCGGGATGGCGGCCGCTTCGCTGCTGCGCTTGATGGGGATCGAGACCATTGACTCTCCTGCTTTCCTGGAACGGAATTCTAGGGTAGCAGGTTGTGATTTATTGGAGCCCGAGGTGGGTGCCGACCCCACTGCCTGACCATTACGAGTGGTCCGCTCTGCCGTTGAGCTACACGGGCGTGGCTACCCCTCCTGGACTCGATCCAGGACCATCCGATTCCAAGGATCGGCGTGCTTCCGATTACACCAAGGGGCATCACGGGCATCGAGTGATGCTTGGCTCCCCGGGCTGGACTCGAACCAACAACCTCCGCGTCCAGAGCGCGGCGCAACTACCAGTTGTGCTACCGGGGAAGAGGTCGCTCGACCAACGAGGCGCCGCGGCGCCGAGTGCGGGTCAGCCCGTCATGCCCGTTGTCTGCGCCGAGGCGAAGGCGGCAAGCAGGAGCGCGCCGACTATGAAAATGGGGATGGGCAAGAAGCCGCAGACGATGCCGACGATCGATTCGACTCGTCGGAGTCCCGTCACACGCGACGTCCCGAGGGCGATGAAGCCGAAGACGATCGCCAGGATGGCTGGCGGCCAGCAAAGAATGAGCCCCAAAAAGGGGATCAGTGCGAGAAGGGTGCCGACGATCCCCAGCACGAGAGACGCGATGGCCATTCGGTTCGTCGCTGGCCGAGGGGCGTAGCGAACGTACATCTGCTGGTCTCGGTTGCGGAGATCATCCCAGTCGCTCATGCCGCCAGCGTATGGAAGTGACACGACGCCCCGCAGGCTCCGAACGTTCCGATTTCACGAGGCGAATCGCGACCTAGGAACTCTCAGGCCATCACGACGGCATCGGCCGACGTCTCACGGAGGCGGACGAGGTCATTGTGTGCCGAGATGGCTTGGCGATGGGTGGCCGTCAGGCTTGCCTCACCGCAGGAGCATCTCCAGCGCAGGCCCAGCTCGTGCGGCGAAGGCGTCGCGATAGCAGTCAGCACGTGCCCCGCCTCGCAGCGAATCGCAGCCATGGCCGAGTCGCTCTGGTAAGCAGTCGCCGCATCGACCCAAGCGAGGGCCTTCTCGGTTGCCTGCTTCAGGCGTGCGGCGAGATGCTCGTCCTCCTCGCGCTGCTTGATGGCGGCCACTGCGTCGCGACGGCACTGCTCGCAGGTCTTGGCGTGGCCATCCGATCCGGCCTTGTTGACCCGGAACTTGTTCACGGGCTTGATCTGGCCGCAGGTTGCGCACTGCTTTTCCCTGACGTCGTCCGGCAGGAACTGCTCGCGGAGCACGTGTGCACACGCCGGGCAAGCCTCCCCTTCGGCATCTCAACGTCGGGGTCGAAGGCGATGTAGTCGTGGAAGCCGTTGACGTTCGGGATTGTCTCGATGCCTTCGGGGAGGTCGGCGGGAATGAGGCCCCGCCAGCCGCCGCCGCCCATGGAGTCCTGGGCGCGAAGGCCACAGAGAGAACGGCCCCAGAAGATGATGCGGTTCTCTTGCGTCGGCGCGGGAAGACGAAGTGCGTGGAACCGTCGTCCGCCGTTGCTCTGAGGCCGAGCGGCGATGAATCGTGGGAAGCCCTTCGACTCCTCGATCCAGCGTGATGCAGTCGAGTACGACTCGCCCGCCTTGGCCATGCGTGCGCGGACATCCTGCTTGAGTGCGCGATCGGTGGTCATCATGTTCACTTCCTGGCGCTGTCCCGCGTCCATCGCCAAGTGCTCGTGATGGGGGTCTGCGTCTACGATTCGGAGAACCTTGTCCTCGATGTCGGCAACCACGCGGGGGTCGATCGACTCGGAACGAGCGGGTAGGTCCGCTGCTTCTCTTAGTGTAGCAGGTTGCGAAGGAGAGTCCGGATGGCAGTATTTGAAACTGCGGCCCCTCGGTCCCGAACCGAGCGCTCTGGCCAAACTGAGCTACATCCGGATAGCGACCCTGATCGGACTTGAACCGACGACTTCTGCCTCGACAGGGCAGCGCTCTAACCATCTGAGCTACAGGGCCATGGGGTGGCTGACGGGCTTTGATCCCGCGGCCGCCTGGTTCACGACCAGGTGCTCTACCAACTGAGCTACAGCCACCACGGCTCCCCGCTCTGGGATCGAACCAGAAACCGCCCGGTTAACAGCCGGGTGCTCTGCCTATTGAGCTAGCGAGGAATAGCTACCGAAGTAGCAGTGGCCATGGCTGGAATTGAACCAGCGACTTCCGCCTTATCAGGGCGGCGCTCTAACCATCTGAGCTACATGACCGTGATCTGTTGCCGAGTGCGCTCGGAGGGACTCGAACCCCCACTCGTCCGATCCGTAGTCGGAAGCCTTATCCGTTGGGCCACGAGCGCGCATCCGGGCCCACCGATCACGAGGTGGGCCCGGGACTTGCCGCCATTCACGGCAGGCAGCAGCCGTCCATACTTCGGCCAGAAGGCCTGTCCGGGGGTGAAGGACCCGGCCGACGAGCAGAGCTGCGTCGGGAGAGGGATAGACCGGCCTCGGACCGGCTGCCTACGCATTGGAAGTGCGTTGCTCGTCCACATGAGCTTCTATCCCAGAGTGCCCCTCCTCGGACTTGAACCGAGAACCCTCCGGTTAAGAGCCGGATGCTCTGCCAATTGAGCTAGAGAGGCATGATGCGCGACAGGCTCGCGCGGGCATGTGGCTGGGACCGGAACCGACCCGGTGGCCTCTCGCGTTTCAGACGAGCGCTCTGTCCATCTGAGCTACCCAGCCGCAGTTCTCGTTCGGTACCCGACGAGGGGCTCGAACCCCCACGTCTTGCGACACTGTGGCCTGAGCACAGCGCGTCTGCCATTCCGCCAGTCGGGCGCGTTCGCGAATTCCTCGTTCCGGGGGTAGAGCAGATGTGCCGCTACAGGTGCGGAGGTCGGTGGCCCACTTTCACCCAGTCACTCTTTCGCAGCCTAGTGAGTATTTCGCCACCACTGCGTTGACTCGAATGCCCCGGAACAAGGCTTCATCCATTCGCAATCCTTAGTGTAGCAGGTTGCGAATTGCGTGGCGAGAGCAGGATTTGAACCTGCGTGTTGGAAGTGCCTGATTTACAGTCAGGTGCGATCGGCCGGACTACGCGATCTCGCCGCGTGCCCCTGGGTACCGAGGCACCCAGGGGCGGTGGAATCGTCGAGGTTGGCAGGGCGCAGTAACGCGCCACCTCGACGGTTTTCTTCATCCACTGTGGAGTTCTCAATGTGCTTTTGCATGGCCCACGTGGTGCGGGCGCTGGACGGCATGAGCCGTTCGCAGAGACGCTCGGACTTGAACCGAGAACCGCTGGTTTTGGAGACCAGTGCTCTATCCATTTGAGCTACGTCCCTATGACTCCCCGGAATGAGAAATGGCCACCGCCCCGAAGGGTGGTGGCCATCTCACGAGAGAGAGAAAGAGATTTCTAGGTAGAGGCCACCTGATTTCCATACCCGTCCTGCGACAGGTGGGAAAAATTCGGCTTCCAGTTGCGCTGGGCAGCGGTCGCCGAAGACACCTGCGTGTCAATGGTGAGCTGCTTGCCGAACATCGGGAGGTCCCTTACTAGTGGGGAGAAACGAACCAGGAGGACTTGGTGCCCGCCTGGAAGATGAGGATCAGCCTACAGCCTCGACCCGAAGATCAAAACGTAAACCTTGCCCCGTTCTTGATCGTTACTATAGCACGTTGTTTTCAAGCCACGTCAACGGGTCGTGACGTTTCCCAAGTCCGGGCGTGTCGCGCTGTGTCTTGGACGGCCGCCAGCCACCGCGGAGGCAGCTCGGCAGGCTGTGCCAGCAGCCAGGGGACGACGTCGGCTATGGCCATGAGACGCACCTTCCCGTCGACTGGCTGGCCCAGATCGGTGATGACTCCGCTGCTTGTGAAAGCGACGATCCCACGGGCCTTGATCTCGAATCCGCAGGCCTGGCTCAGGATGGTTCCCACCCGCGACGCCTCGAAGCGCGAATTGCGCGCATGGTGCACGCGAGAGCCGCCGACGGTGACGTCGTTCTCCTTGATCCGAATCGGTTTCTGGCCGTGATTCTTCGCGTTGATCGAGAAGACGCCGCGCGGGCCGACGACCAGATGGTCGATGTCGGCGCCCTGAGAGCCGATCGGAAGCGAGTGGAGAACCAGCCAACTCGGCGGGAGGGCTTCGAGGGCCTTCGCCATGGCCTCCTCCCCTCTGCGCCCAAGCGCCACGACGCGGCTCGATCCTGACCGACGAGGTTGTCCGCGAACTTGAGCAGATCGTGCCGCTCGTTCATCTCCGCCTCGCGCTCCCGCACGGCTGCCCCCGCCGCAGTCGTGGCGATCGACGCATCAGGCTTGGAGACCTGCACCACGGCCCCGTGGCGCTCCAACCACGTCTGGATGGCTCGCTCGAATCCGTCGCGCAAATCTGGCCGTTGAATGACGGAGCGCGAGGTCTTCAGGTCGAGGTAGCCCACGCTGGCACCTCTCCCCGTTCTCACGTACACCCGATCAAGCGCGCCCTTCGACCAGCGCGTGACGATCAGCTTCGAGATGGTCATCGGATGCTCCGAATCCATGCGGTCGTGTGCTCGGTGGGATTGATCCGAAGGACCTCTCGGTCCCTGGCGAGAGCCTTCTTCACGGCACCGTGAGTGCCTCCCGATGTGCGCTCGTCGAGTACAGCGATTACGATCTGCGAGTCTCGGATCATGGCGTCATTGCGCGCATGGAGGGCTCGGACGACGAGATGCCGTTCGGTGATGGGCTCCGCCACGACGTGGACGATCTTGCGCGAAGCTGCCATGAGGGCGTCGCGTCGTCGCTGCTCGTGCGCGGGCCACTTGGATGCCTGGCCGGGAAACGGAACGTATGAGTCGACGGGGAAGCCAAGTCGAAGGGCGGTCTCGCCAAAGAGCATGTCCGCGCCGAGCGCCAGGCCCTGGATGGCTGCGAGTTCCCCACGCAGGGCGTGGAGCTTCCCCAGGCAGCGATCCATCTCCTGCGCCACCCAAGACCACGACTCCCCGGGCAGGTTGCGGTGGCCCGTGATCATGACCGAGGTCTCCGGGCTCATGCTGCCGTGGCGAGGGCGAGCGGGGTGCTGGGTCCGCCGAGCAGCATCGCCGATGCCACGATGAGGGCTGATCGGTGGTCCATGGTGGCGCCGATGACGACAGGCCCCTCAGGGGGCGTTCTGGCCGCCGCTGCTTCCGCCAAGACGGCTGGCCATCCGGCGTCCGGCTCGCACATGCCCATCGCATCGAGGGCGGTGACACGGGCCAGGGCCCCGCGCCCGATCGGGTCCAACAGGTCTCTCGCTCTCCACAGTTCGATGAGCGCACCGGGTGAGCTAAGAGCGTCCGGCATCTCGCCCTCGTAGACCTTGACGACGTGCGAGAAGCCGACGATCAGATCGTCGTCATGCAGGACGCTGAGTTTTCGATGCTGCTCCATGACCTGCTGGCGCGCGCGCTTGGCGACCGCGGTCGGCATGTGTTTGAAGTCGGCGGCCTTGACCGGCTTCGGGCTGAGGCCATCTACGACGGCGCGAAGCAGCTTGTCGAGGTCTGGCGTGGTGACGTGGAATGTGTCGCCGCGCTTCTTCGAGGCCGCGCTGTGGGGCATGCTGAGAGTGACGCCGACGACGACGGGCTCGTTGATGGCAGACCATCCCGTCGTCCTCGTCACCTGGTGTGACGCTCGCGCGATCGCGTCACGCCATGGGTGATAACCCTCCGAGGAATGCTTCACGTAGAGCTTGCCCGTCGTGCCGTTCCGCATGGGGTCATGGGAGCCCTCCGGGGAGGGGTCGCCGAAGACGCCGAAGGCGACAACAGGGTCCACCAGGTCTGTTCGCATGGGCCAGTGCTCGATGCGCCGAGAGGGCACGAAGTGAGGCCGCGCGGCCTTGTTCTGGATGTCGGCCGTGCGGTTGGCCTTGGAGACGCCGGAGCGGACCTTCGGCGGGGTGATGGTCATGCTCGACCGCCCATGAATTCGCTCGGGTCGACCACGTCGCTCTCGCTCGCGGCGAGGGGCTTGTAGGGCGCGGCCGGGCTCGGGCCAACTACTCGCACGACGGATTCGTCTCGATCCTCGAAGGGGTCGAGCGGCAGAGCGTCCGTGGGGTCGTCGGTGGGGTCGATGACTGGCTCTGCTGCCGCCGGGTTGGCGGGCGGGGCCGACGGCGCGGGGGTGCGCGGGCGTCGTTGCGGCATCCATGATGTTGTCGCGGGCGCGGCGCCCTGAGGCTCGCTAGGCGACGCGGGTTCGACGTCTTCCGCGGGCTCCGCAGCCTCGGCCGCAATCTCGTCGAGGTCCGCGAGACTGAATCCAACGTCGAAGGCGTCGTCGTCGAAGACGTTCGGCGCCGTGGCGGGGAACCCGGGAGGCGCGGCCTGTGCGCCGACCGGTGCGCGATCCGCCTGAGGCTGCGGCGATACCGACTCATCCCCGGACGCCTCGCCAGGCTCCGCCCATGCCTGCTGAAACGCCTGGCGATGCGGCTCCTTGTCCGCAGCGGCGTTCTGGGCTTCGAGAGCGGCGCCTGCCACCTCCCAAGCATCGGGGATGCCGTTGTCGTTGGCGTCGACGAGTTCCTCGGCGAGCACCTCGTTCTCGGTGATGGAGGCCGCCTCCGACTCGACCGCCTCGTCAACAGATCGCGGCAGGTGCTTGTCGAGCGTCTGGCTGTTGTCAGAGCCTCCGAACCAGTAGACCTGCGCTCTGTGGATGGTCTGCCCGGGAGCGTTCATGAGCCGCGTGCGACCAGGGATCGTCTTCTCTTTGCCGTTGACGATGCGCGAAGCGGGAGCAGGGGGATCGTGACGTCGTTTCCGAACATCCGGGCGTTGGCGTGGATGTCCATGTTGCCCATGACGGCGCGGGCCGCGAGCTGTCGGATGAGCGAGCTTCCGATGTCGGTCATCTTCGCGTCCTGGGCGATCAGGATGAGATGGAAGCCGAGCGATCGCCCCTTTCGGGCGATGAGGCCGGTGATGTACATCAGCCGCTCACGAGCGGCGTTGTCCTTCAGGACTGCCTCGCTCGTTCCCGGGTCCTTGCCAGTGTGGTCGAGGAACTCATCCATGACGATGTAGACCGGCGTCATGCGGTTCGCGACCTTCTCCGAGTCGGGAAGGTGAATCCAGGTGCCCAGGTTGGCGTACTGGTCGAGGATCGCCTGGCGGGCGTTCATGTCGGCGAAGACGCGCTCCATGTGGAAGGCCATCGCCACGACGCCCGAGTTCGTTTCGCCCTCGATCTCGATGTCCCGCGTGCCGTTCGTGACATCCATGTTGGGGCGGCCGAACCAGCGGTTGGCGAACGGCCCCTTGGGGTCGATGACGTGGCAGATCGCGAAGAGGGTCTGATCCCAGGGCATCGGCTTGGTCGCCGCCTGCGCCATGATCGCCTCGGCCAGCGAGGTCTTACCGGAGCCGGTACCGCCCGTGACCAGCGCATGAGGGCTGACCTCGCCGAACGTGATCGAGAGGGGCGTCTCGGCATCGTCGAGATTGGCGCCGAGGAGGAAGGTCAGGGGGTCGGGGTCCTGCTCGCCGTCCCAGAGAACGCCGAGGGGGTACTGCGCGGGCGCAATGAGCGCACCGCGGCCGTTGCGCTCCCGCTCGACGTGCCACCCCTCCGGGTGGGGCACCCGCGCGCCGAGGTTGGCCTCGAACTCCGACCACGACTTGCCATCAGTGACCGTGAGAGTCGTCGGCGCCAGAACGAAGAAGCGCCGCGGCATGGTCAGCGTCTCCCACTCCTTCACCTCGACAGCGGTGTAGGCCGCCGAAAGGCGTCGATCTTCCGGGCTCATGCGCGCACCCGGCTTGGGGTACTTCAGGGTCGACTTCGCGACGCCGTGGATGCCTTCGATGACGGCCGATCGCTGCCCGAAGATTTTATTGAGGCGCGTGAGGACGACGATGAACCAAACGAGCGGCCCGACCATGGACAGGATCGCGGGGCCGGGTGTGGCGTCCTGATCGCCGCTGGCCAGCGCGAAAGGCCAGTCCTTCGGGCCCCAAGCGTTGACGGTCGCCAGCGCAGCGGCGCCTGCCGTGATGAGAAGGTACGCGACTCGCCATGGCTTCTCGTCACGAAACAGGAGGATGTCGACGGAGTCGGAGAATGCCTTGCCCATGGACCGCATCAGCGGCTTCTCGGTCGATCGCTTGGTGGTGCGCGGCGCAAAGATGACCTTGTGGCGCTGCTTGGCTTCCCAGGCCCGCCAGACGGCGAAGCCGAGCAGGAGGATGCCCCAGAAGACGAAGCCGAGATGCGCCACGAGGAATGCCCCCACTGCCTCACGCGACCCTGCGTTCGCGAGGGTGAGGGCGATGGTGACCAGGATGGCTGGGATCACCAGGACGCGTACGAGCCGCGCGAGCATCCGCGTGGCCGCGTTCAGCACGCGCGTGATCGGCAGCTCTTCGTCATCGGATTCCGCCTGCTTCGTCGCGACCTCTGCCACGTGATGCCTTTCAATCGGGGAGAGCCCCCGGCTGGATGACCAGCCGAGGGCTCATGAGTTGACGACTTAGAACGGCGTCTCGTCGTTGTAGCCGCCCGCGGGCTGGCCCCAGACGTCGCCACCAGCGGGGGCGCTGGCGCCCACACCCGCGGGCTGACCCCAGGGCTCGTCGACCGGGCCGCCGCCCTGCTGGCCGCCGAAGCTGTTGTTGCCCTGCTGGCCGCCGCCCTGCTGGCCGCCGCCGAAGCTTCCGCCGCCGTTGCCGCCGCCGTTGCCCGACGAGGAGGCGCGCGTCACCTGCGCGGTGGCGTACCGGAGCGAGGGGCCGATCTCGTCGACTTCCAGCTCCATCGAGGTGCGGTTCTCGCCCTCCTTGGTCTGGTACGAGCGCTGCTTGAGGCGGCCCTGCACCATGACGCGGGAGCCCTTCGTCAGCGACGCGGCCACGTGCTCGGCGAACTCGCGCCAGACGGACGCGCGGAGGAACAGGGCCTCGCCGTCCTTCCACTCGTTGGAGGCGCGGTCGAAGTTGCGCGGCGTCGATGCGATGGTGAAGTTCGCGACGGCGAGGCCGTTCTGGGTGTAGCGAAGCTCGGGGTCACTCGTGAGGTTACCCACGACGGTGATGACGGTTTCTCCGGCCATAGTCTCTTCCTTTTCGTATTCTCTCTGAGGTTTCTAGTGTAGCAGGTTGCTCCGTCATTCGAAGATGGAGCACCCGCCAAGGTTGTCCAGAAGCACCCGGATTCGAAGCCCGCGGTGGGCGATCTCCACTGGTTCGATCAGGGGGTCTTGATGGCTCTGGAGGTGGAAGCCTTCGCGGTAGGCCCGAGCGGGCTCCCGGTGATTCTCGGCATGGCAGTCATGGCAGAGATCGAGCAGATTGCTCGGGTCCCAGTTCCCGCCGACGCCGCGCCCGACACGGTGAGCCGCTTCGCTCGCGGGCTTGACGCCGCATCGTTCGCAGATGCCCCAGGATCGGAGACGGATCAGTCGGCGCGTCGCCGACTCACCCGTCTCCTGCCGATCCATGCTCACGAGGCGGTTGCGGCCGGAGTCTCGTTCGCGGTTCCGATGCGGTGGTGGAGGTAGCGACCGAATGCACCGTGGGTGCCGCCGACGAGAACCTGCGCCTGGAGGACGCCTGCCGCGGAGGCTTCGTCCTTGATCTGGTTCAGTTCCGCTGCGGTGGTTGCGCTCTGGGCTCGGGCGACCATGTCGTCGAGCGAGGCGTCGGCGACGATGGGCGCTGACGGCTCGGCCGCGAGAATCTCCGCGGGGGCAGCAGGTGCCGCGGCAGAAGGTGCTGCTGCACTAGTTCCCTCGATGTGCTGCTTCACCTTGTCGATCGCCTGAGCAAGCGACACTTCGGCGAACCCCGGGGTCCCCAGGGGGCGAAGCTGACGGCTCCGGCCTCATCGACACGCGCCGCGACCAGCTCGTCCAGGACGTTGCTCCGTTTGGCCTGTTCGAATGCCTGGCCGATGGCGTCGATGACGACTGCTCCGGCGAGCTGCGTGACGACGGACTTCGCGATCGGGGAGTTGCTGCGCGTCGGCGCGGCGGGAGCCTCGGCCACGGGAGCCTGGGGCGCCGGGGCGGCCGACACCTGCTCTGCGACCTCTGGGGCCTGCGGAGCGCTCTGCGGGGCAGCCTGATTCGACGCCTCGGTGTGCAGAACGCGGAGGATGTTGATAGCCGTGTCGAGGTGCCAGCCGTTGGCGTCCTGGAGCGTCTCGGCGACGACGACCTGGACCTTCCCGTCCACGCGGCGAACCGCGAGCTTGACGTCGGTCTGGCCCTTTTCTTTGATCCCGGTCGCGAGGTTGGTCAGCGCGTTGGCGTTCCCCGCGAAGAGGGCGACGCTGTCGGCGAGGCCCTTCAGGACGACGGGGCTGAACGCCGGGTTCGGCGCAGGCTCGCTGGGCACCTGGGCGCTCGGGCGGGCAGGCCTGGCCCCTCGCGCCTGAAGGTATGCACCGGCACGCTCACGGACGGAGATGAAGCGATCGACAGCGGCGCTGGCGACGATCTGAGCCCACTCGGTGAGAGGTTCTGCGTCCAGCGGGAGCGCCTGGCCGTCGGTGATCATGTCTTCGGCGGTCAGCTTGACCCACTGGGCCGCCTCGGCGTACGAAGGCGCGGTGCGGTCGATGGGGGTGTCGTGGCCGTAGCCCTGCGCCTGGACGTAGTCCGTGGCGGTGAGCAATGCCTCGACGACAGTCCACAGGGTGTCGTCGTCGATCTCGGTGTGCCCGCTCGTGGTCGCGAGCTTGCGGGCATCCGCGAAGGCGAGGCGGTAGCGACCAGCGAGGTAGGAGCCGAGGTTGAAGCGCCCATCACTGGTGCGCATGTCCCACTGCTTGCCCTCGTTGAACACGCCAGGCTGAATACGGCGGCCGATGTTGGCTCCGGTGTCAGCGGGGTTGCCGCCGCCGGTGCGTTCCAGGACGGCCAGGAGGTCGCCGCCGAGCTTGGCGATGGCCTGGAGGATTTCGGTGTTGTCGACGACGGTGGAGCCGTGCTGGGGTGCGTCGACATCACGCTGGATCGCGCCGAGCGTGTGCCAGTTCTCACCTCCGGCGACGAGCGGCTTCCATCCCTGCGGGGCGAGGCCGCCCTCCTTGTTGTTCGCAAGGAGAGCCCACTCGGAGATGTCACTCTCCGTGGTGCTGACGGGACGGCCGTCGACGAGGGCGATGACGTTGCGGATGTTGGCGCCGGAAGTTCCCATGTCGGCGCCGCTGCCGTTGGCGTTTGCGCCTCGAAGGGCGTTGATCGGGACGAGGAGCGGAAGCGGCTCCTTCGTCTTCGACGACTTCTTCTTGCGGATGCTCTCGATGCCGATCTGCACCGACTGGCCCGCTTCCCACTTTCCGCGCAGGTACGGCACGGCAGGGTCTTCCGGGTTCAGGTACCCGGTGAAACCGCTGGTGAGGCCCACCGACTCCGGGTCGAAGTGCACGGCGACGGTCTTGCCTTCGCCGCCTCGACCGCCGTCGACGATCTCCTTGATCTTGATGGCGCTGTAGAAGCGCACGTAAATCTGGGGGCGAACCTCCAGGACCGAACCGTCCTCCATGACTTCGGAGGAGGGCGCCTTGGCGTAGGCGATGAAGGTCTGGTTGCCAGTCGGCATGTCCATGTTCGTTCCCCGTTCTTTTCTCTCTGTCCGTTAGTGTAGCAGGTTGCGAGCTAAGCCGCAGCCAACTCGCGGCGGCTAGGGAGCATGTCGGCCGTGATCTGCTCGGGCGAGAAAAGGTCCGGGCCCATGACGCGATCCTGAAGCCAGCGCCAGTTCCATGCCTCGGCCAGGACCTCGAACGACTTGAAGACGCGGGGGTGCCAGATATCGAATGGGCGAACAGCAACGTCATCTGGGCCGATGCCGACCGCGATGCCCACCTGGATGTCGAATTCGAACGGCTTCCACTCCCCCGTCTCGCCATCGGGATTCATGACGTGGAACTCTTCGCCGTGCGCGGCCGCCGAGAGCTGGAGCGCGACCAGCGGCTTCAGCGAGCCGTGCTTGATGACCATCTCTCCGCTCGATCGGTCACGTTCCAGGACCTTCTTTTTCGTCTTCCAGTCGAGGATGCAGAGCACGTCGTTGATGTAGCAGATGAGGTCGGTGGTTCCCGCGTAGCCCACCGTCTCGTTCCACACAGTCGCCTCAGGGGCCACGGGAATCGGATTGAACTTGGCGACGAACCGGTGGAACTGCTCCAGGTAGGCCCCGAGCCCCTGGGCAAGCGCGTTCTCACGCGCTTCGTCGACCGCCTCGATACCGACCAGACCGAGGAGGTGGAGGAAGTACTGCTCTGCATAGTCATGGACGAAGTCGCCTCTGTCGGCGGCGATGTTCCGATCTCGCTCAGCGGCGTCCGAGTGCTGCTTGGTGAAGCCCTTGAGGATGCGCTCCCGGTCTGCGTCACTACGGGCGGTCGCAAGGGCCGCGACGATGGCTTCGGCATTCCGCACCGCCTCGTCGGCGGCGCATCGCCCATCCCACCAACCCATCTCGGGGTTGAAGACGTCGAGAACCGTGGTGATGCTGGGGACGTAGGCGCGGCCCCCGCGGGTGCGCGCGTACATGCGGCCCCACTTCGTCTGCTGCGCGAGTTTTGGTGAGGTCATGACGCACTCCTGAAAACGGACACTGACGGTCCCCCTGGCGCGATGGCCAGTCGCCGTAGCCTGAGGTGGAACCGTTTGGAAAGGACGATCGCCATGGCGAATCGGAAGTCACTCGTCGATGCCGCGGCGACCGTCGTCGGCAACCGCACGCTTGCGACGGAGGTCGTCATCGCGATCGAGGACGCCATCGGACGGAGCCTGGCGATCGGGGAGCCCGTGCGCCTCGCCTCACTCGGCTCCCTGGTGCCCGAGCGGGTCGCGCCCCGATCGGTCAGAAACCCCCTGACGGGCGAACCCATGATCACCGCTCCCACGACCCGGGTTCGGATGCGCGCTTCCAGCAATCTCAAGCGCGACATGAGCCGCCACATGCCTGAGCGCAAGGATGCGCAACCCGAGTAATCATAGCAACATGCTATACTAAGCGGGTGGCATTCGCTAATTGCAAGAAGACCTGCATCCCGTTCCGAGCCCGCTCATGATGGGCGGCTCTCATGCGCTCACTGGCGCAGCGGCCTGGGTAGCGGTGACATCGACGGCGCCGTACACGCTCGGCTGGGCGCCCCTGCCTGCCAGTGGCATCCTGATCGGCAGCATCGTCGCAGCGGGCGCAGCGCTCGTGCCCGACGCAGATCACCACAACGCGACCATCGCGCACTCTCTGCCGAGCCTTGGGCCAATCCCCAGCCCCACGAAGGCGCTGGCCGTCGGCATCGGCTCGATCTCGGGCGGTCACCGCCACGGGACCCACTCGATCGTCGGCGTTCTCGCCTTCGGCCTCGTCGCCGCCCTTGCGAACCTCGCAGTGTTCCCGAGTAGCCAGTTCGGCTCGATCAACATCGGCGGCGGGCTCGTTGCCCTGCTGCTCATCGCCTTCGCAACGAAGGCTCTCAAGCTGTCCCGCGGCGGATGGCTCAGCACCTGGGGTCTCGCCGCAGTCGGAGCCGTCGCGGTGACCCTCTTCGCGCCGTCCGAATGGGGATGGCTGCCACTCGCGATGATTGTGGGCGTCGTGGTGCACATCCTGGGAGACATGCTCACCGTCGGCGGTTGCCCGATCCTCTATCCCCTCTACCCCAAGCAGCCGAAGTGGCTCCAGGCGATGATCAAGAATCGGATCGTCCGCAAGCCGGGATTCACGGCCTTCTTCGTCTGGATTCTCAACAGTGCACCGAGCACTGTCGTCCGCATGACACTCGGGCGCATGTGGCAGCCCAACGGGTTTTTCGCCGTACCTATCCTCGGGAAAACAGGCAGTCTCCGCGAACTTTTTATGGCCTCGGTACCCGTCACTGCGTACTACCTCTGGGGTTTGATTTGGGCCTACGGCGGGCTCACAAATACGGACATGTCCCCCTATTCCGAGCCTTCAACCTGCTACCCTAAGAAGGCGGGCCTAGCCTCGCAAAGTCTCGCACTCCCCCGGTGCATTTCAATTGACACGAGAGGCCCACCATGGCTCACGCTCCTTCACTCCGCATCGACGACGTCGCCCTGGCCACAAGCGGCGAACAGATCATCGCCGACACCAAGATCAAGGTCGAATTCCCCGGCCTGGTCAACAAGGACGGCAAGCGGCGCACGGTCGAGTTCGACGTCAGCTCCAAGCCCGGCGGCGGCAAGGAGATCATCGAGAAGATGCTCGACAAGGCGCACACCGCCACCCGGAAGGGCTTCGAAGAGCTTCTGAGCCTCGACACCGCCGTCAAGACCAGCGTCGTCGGCAGCGCCGCCGCCTAGAGCGCGTCGGCAACGAGAAAGGCCCCGGCTTGCGCCGGGGCCTTTCTCGTTGCCCGGTGGACTAACCGGTCGCGCCCTTCCCGTTGTGGAGGTCGTAGGTCGCAGACGGGGAAGGCTCTGCCGACTTCGTGGGCGGCGTCACGGGCACCTGGCTGTCGCCAGCGTCCGGAGTGGTCATGTCGGGGTCCACGATCACGCCTGGGGTGGTCGACGCTTTTGAGCCCGACCCAGTGCCCTTTGACGCATCCCCGGATGTCACAGGATTCGGATCGCCGGGCTTCCACGCAGGAGTGGTCGGCGTGGGCTTGAGGCTCGACGGGTCGGCGAGCTTCGGGCCGTCAGTGTTCGTCGGCTTCTGAAGGGACCCGCCCTCGACGAGCTTGTAGGGGAGCTGTTCTGCACGAGGCCGACGGAGAGCTTCCCGGCGTCGAATGCGAGGGCAACGGTGGTGATGCCCTGTCCAACTTCAGTCAGTCCGGAACCCGTCGCGATCCAAGCGCCGGTCGGGATGATCGCTTCGATCTCCGGCTTGGCGGGGAGGAACGTAGGCCAAGCCGCCGCGACCTGTCCCGCGAAGGACTCTTTGTCGATGCGGCTCGTGCCGGTCCGATACGTGATGCTGAGGTCATCCAACAGTGACGACATCCCTGCACTTCCGATCGACACGGCGCCATTTCGCTTCGTGGTGTCGGTCGTGCCA
The DNA here is from genome assembly GCF_030296615.1 of Frondihabitans sucicola. Classification (GTDB taxonomy): domain Bacteria; phylum Actinomycetota; class Actinomycetes; order Actinomycetales; family Microbacteriaceae; genus Frondihabitans; species Frondihabitans sucicola. The sequence continues at coordinate 134,395 of NZ_AP027733.1, forward strand.
GCAGCGCCCGATGACTGCGTCGCTACGAGGCTCGCCACAGCATCGGAGGGCTTCAGGGCCTGGACGCTGTAGCCACCAGCGGTGAAGCTTCCCTTCCAGGCGTCATCGACATTCGAGGTGGAGCCGATCCAGCGAGTCCCCCTGGACATGCCAAGGGAGTCGGCCTGGAACTTCTCGAAGATCGACCTGCGGCCAGAGTCCGCCGCGAGGGTGACGACGCTGTTGAGGCGGTCGAAATCGAACCAGAGCCTATTTGACCCGGGCAGCCGGGTCGAGAAGTCCGCCTTGACTTCAGGTGATTCCTGCGGCTTCCGCTGGGCGAAGCCATCCGTAGCCTTTACGCCGCCCGCGGTTGGGTCCGTGACGAGGATGGTCTTCGCCCTGACTGCCACCGCCCGCTGATCCGCGCCATCCTGCTTGCCGAGCCACGCAAGGGTGCTGCTGGCGGCCTTGGTCGTCGTGAAGTCGAGATACACCTCGGTGCGCCCGGCTGTCCCCGACTCCTTTGAGACACTCACGCCCAGAGCAGACGGTTTCGAGGGGAGCTTCGAGTAGTCCAAGACGCCGAGGGCAAGCGGTGCGTCGATCGAGCCGAGCAGCTTCCACGATGCGCTCGACGGGGCCAGCGAAGCAACAGCGCCTGCCGACGCGGGAACGAGCGACTCGAAGCTGGCATGCTGGACTGGGGGCGCGCTCGTGACGCCCTTGTAGACGATGGCGCCCGTTCCGAGGCACAGAACCGTGACGATGGACGCGACGAGAATGGCGGGTTTGCGACTGCGCCTATCGGCGTGCTGCGGCTGGTTGGTCATGTGCTCCCTCAAACCAAAGAAATGGCAACCTTAGTGTAGCAGGTTGCCATTCCTCGGATGCTGTGAGCCTAGTAGGAGCGGTAGTAGATCGGGACGTTGCCGTCGGCCGTGTAGTACGGCGGCGGGGTGGGCTCGATCGTGGCTCCCGTGCAGCCGGACTGGTACGCCTCAAGGAAGTAGGCCGCGTTGATCGTGTCCGAGTCGGTGTGCCCCTGAACGCCCGCGGGCAGGTTCATGCGGTTCGTCATCGTGTAGCCGATGCCGCCCTGCGCGTTGGGGAGGACCTCGTCGCTGATCTTGTTGAAGCTCTTGCCGAAGCTGTAGTCACTCCCCTCGTGACGGTTGCCGTCGCTCCCGATCCAGTAAGAGTGCACGATCGCTGCACTCCAGCCGCCCTGGAGAGGCGTCGCGTCGCCGTAGTAGTGGGCCTGGAACTTGTTGGCGCCACACTGCCCGACGATGTTGATCGATCCGGGCGTGCCGGGAGGCGTCTGATACTGGGCACTCACGGTCCGGGAAAGGCCGTTGTTCGCAGTTGCCTGCACGGAGTAGTCGTAGAGAGTCCCAGTGCGGGGGAGACGGTGTAGCCGTTGTTGCCCGACGTGTAGATCGCACCCGGCCCACTCAGCGTGTACGCCGCGGCACCGGCCGAGTCGCCCCACTTCAGCATGAGGGTGGCGCCCACCTCGTCCGAGTGGTTGTTGTCGTTGGACGAGTTCGTCCTCCAGGCGCTGCGTACGGTGTCCTGACCGCCCGTGCTGAACGGACCCGGGTAGCTGCGGGGTTCCGCGACGCTGCCGTTGTCCGAGCAGCCGCCAGCGTTGCAGGCGACGACGTAGACGTCATCCTGCGAGCCGTAGGCCGCGACCGACGATGAGTAGGAGAGGGCGTAGCTAGCCGAGCCAGACGCCACGTAACGGCTGCCGTTGTACTTGTACACCTGGTACTTGCACGATGACGTGTTGCAGAAGGCATACGAAGAAGGGTTGCCAGCATCTCCGGTGTCGTTCCATGCCACCTTGTAGGCGTTGCTGCTGAGGCTCGGTGCGGCGGTGATGGTGGACGTGGGGGCATCCGGGAGCTGCGTGGCCGTGACCCGCTGGGCGACCGTGACGCCGACGGCATTCGGTGACACTCCGGTCGCGTTCAGCGCGAGCACGTAGTAGTCGTTCTGCGTGCCTCGCGCGTTGCCGGTGTCCGAGAAGCTGAGGGTGTTGCCGACGTTCTTGTCGAGAAGGCGCGTGGTGGCGTCCGGCCAGAACTTGCGTACCTGGTAGCTCGTGGCGCTCTTCGAAGATGCCCAGGTCACCTTGTTCGTGCCGAGAGCGTTGGCCTCGGAGCCTGACGCACTGGCCGTCGGCGGGTCGGGCGGGAACTGAAGAGCGGAGTCAGTCCGGGGCGCCGCCGTTGCAGCGGAGGTCGGAGTTGCCGAGTAGCGGGTCTTATTGACGCCCGTCTGATCGCGGGGGCCCGAGTTGATTGCGGCGACGAAGTAGGCGTACTTCGTGCCCAGCTCCGGCGTCGTGTCGCTGTAGGTCCGCGCGGCGGCTCCGACCGTCGCTAGGAGTGTCGCGCCCTGGGGCAGGGACGTCGACGCGGCAGCCAGGTTCACCCGAGGACCATTGAGGGTGCGGCTGGCGACAGCCTTGGTGGGCGTAGCGCCGTCCGGGTAGCGGTACACCGCGTAGCCAGTGGCGGTCGGCGAGGCGGTCCAGTTGACCGCGTTGACGTTGTAGTCCGTCGGGGTCGGGGTGTCCGTGGTGGGCGCAGCCGGTGCGCTCAGAAGCTTCACGTGGTTGCTCGCGAGCGAGTTGCCGGTGCGCGAGGTCGCCTCGACGTAGAACTCATAGGCGCGGCCGTAGCCGGGCGTGGAGAAGGTGTAGGTCGGCTTGGTGATGTCCGTGATCTTGGTCGCCTCGACCCAGCTTCCCGCGGCCGTCGTGAGCGGCTGGTAGTTGGTCGTGTCGACTTCGCGCCGCTCGACGGTGTAGCCCGATGCGCCGTCGACCTTGCCCCACGAGAGGGTCATGTAGGGCTGGGTGGCGCCGCTGGCGTCCCACTCGGCAGGCGTGGTCGACGTGTCGGGGAAGACATTGGCGGTCACGACCGGGGTCGCGGCAGGGGGCGACCAGACGACGCTCTGGCAGGCGGTCGACATGGTGCCATCGGCCGATGCCGCGAGGACGCGGTAGGTGATGGCGTTGCCGGTGGAGCCCGTCACGGTGTCGGTGTACGAGTAGGAGGCCTGTCCGCCGTTGGCGGCGATGGTCTTGACGTCGACGCCGTCGCGGAACACGTGGTACTCCGTGACGCCTGCGATGCCACCCCAGGTGAGCACGGGGCTCGAACCGGCGGCGGGGGTCGAGATCGAGAAGGGCGGGCAGGCGGGCGCGACAGCCGTTGCGATGTCGCCGTTCGGCGTCTTGTTCCGCAGTGCGGCAAAGGTCGAGACCTGCACGGCGCCGGTGGCGGTCTTCTCGACCGTGCTCGCGAGCGAGATGCCGACTCGCGTGATGGCTGAAGTGTCGGCGGTTCCGGCGCCGACGGTCACTGCGCCACCGTTCGACTGGTAGTAGCTGAACTGCGAAGCAGGGAGCCCGGTCGTCGCGTTCGTTGCCGTGTTGAGGTTGGATGCCACGGTCGTCTTGGAGATCGCGTCCCAGGCGGACGCGTTGGCCACCGGATCGAAGCTCTTGGAGGCGTTGGGCATGACCTGCTGCGTGGCGACGTGTCCCGCGACGTCGATGGCGTAGCGGGTGAGGGTGACGGCTCCGCTGGCGGAGTCGGTCTCGACGATGATCTCCGTCGGCGACGCGTAGACGAGCGGCGCGGCGACCTGGACGTCCCGTACGACTCGGTTCGAGAGCGTCACCAGGCTGGACTGCGCCTTCTGGTGCGCGGTGCCGGTGGCGGCCGACTTGCTCTGTGTGACGTAGAAGGTCAGGGCTGCGCCCATGATGAGGGCGATCAGGCCCATGCCGACGAGCAGCGTGACAAGCGACACGCCCTTGTCTCCGTCGCGGCGGAGGCGGTGAAGGAGGTTCACGGTCTACCTTTCGTCGTACTGGCCGGTGGTCTGGGAGTAGTCACCCAGGTACCAGATCGTCGTGTTGTAAGCGTTCTCGCCGACCTCGTTGAGGCCGATGTCGTTCTGGAGCCGGGGGTCTTCGAGCGGGATGCGGCCGCCGGTCTTGGCTACGCCGATGAACTGCGCGGTCATATTCACCGTCGAGCACGCGATCGCGCCCTTGTAGATGAGGACCGCGGTCGAGTTGACCGCCGTGGTCACGCAGTTGCGCTGCGGCGCGTAGATGTACGCGTCGACCTCGCGGTTCGTGGAGGCATCGATTGAGACGTTGCCCGCGGTGCCGGTGGCGACGATGTCGAGCTGGGCGTTAGTCGGAACGCTGACGGTGGCATTGACAGTGATGGCGCCGTTGACGAGGGCACTGAAGACTCCGGTGCCGACAACCGTGGTTGGCACGTCGAAGTTCATCGAGGTGTAGCAACCGAGGTCGCCGCCTGCGTAGAGGCGACCCGAGTGCTCGGATGCGACCCACGCGTTGCTGGAGGCTCCGCACTGGGCGAGCTGCTGGTCGGCGAAGTCGGTGTCCATCGTGAAGGCGGTGTTGATGTCGATGGGCCGGTTGTATCCGGCGAGGGTGCCGGTGTCGGACTGCGCCTTGGCTCCGAAGCGGTACACGCCCTCGGTGGGGTTCACCTTGCTGGAGGTCGGAGTCAGCGCAGAAAAGGACGACGTTCCCGTGGAGCCGCCGAGGATGCCGACCGATCCGACGATCGCCGTCGCGTCGGTGACGCTCGACGGCTTGGTGATGGTGACCTGCTTGCCGGTCACCGCGTTCGTCCAGAGGGTCTGTGGTGCGGCGGAGTAGCTGATGGCCCCGCTTCCCGCCGCCTGCGCAACGGAACCGACCCGAGCGGCGTAGAGCTTGATGGCGACGTCCCGGTTGGCCGTGATGGCGGCGCCCGACACATGGAGGGTTGCAGCGCCCGCGCCGGACTGGATGCCGCGGTTGTCGATCCACCAGGTGAAGCTCGACTGCTTGGAGCGGGAATCGAAGCTGTCGATGGTCTCGGTCTTGGCCGTCGCCGACGAAGCTGGGTAAGTAGCGAAGGTCGTGCCGGGCGAGGCGCTCAGGGCGGTGTCCGTGTTCAGGCGGAAGATTGCCTGCTGCACGGCGGCGTCGAGCGCCTGGCCAGACTCGACGAATCCGCGCGACTGCTTCGACGCGACGTTGGCGCGCTGTGCGTTCGAGAAGAACACGGTCGACGCGGCGGCGAGGAGCACCATGAGCCCGATGAAGGCGATGAGGGCGTATCCGCGATCATTTGCGCCGCGGCGGCGGAAGAGGGTCTGCATGTGGATCACCGGTACTTCTTGGCGGGGCCGTAGTAGAGCGTGGTGCCGACCTTGACGATGACGACCACGTAGGGCGCCCCGACGTTGGTCGAGTAGGTCGTCGAGGTCGTAGTGCCGGAAAGAGAGACGGAGGCGGCGGTCGTGGCCTTGGCGTTGGTCATGGCGTCATTGGCGTCGACACCGATCGCAAGTGCCCAGGTGGAAGTCGAGCCCGCCCAGGTGGTCGGGGCCTGGCTGATCGTGTACGTGCCACTGCTGCCCGTAAGGGCCGTGAACTTGGAGACGCTGGGCATGGCGGTCGGGGTCACGCTGGCGGTGCCAGTAGCCGTGATCTTCGTGCCATCGGACGTCGTGATGACCAGCTTGAGCGCGTTGGCCACACCGTTCGCGGCGGCGCCATTCTGGGTCGACGGGAAGGCGGTGATCGTCTTGTTCACCGCGGTTCCCCCGGCGGGAGTGACGGTCAGCATGGCAGTGGCGGCCGAAGTGTTCGCCCAGTCGCCGATCGTCTGTCCGGAGCCGAGGGTAATCGTGACGTTGCCGGTGTTCGTCGTGGTGGCGGTGTAGGTCGGGTCTTTGTACTTCTTGAACGACTTCGCGTCCCCGAACGTCTTCGTGCCCGAGGCGTCCTGGTAGCCCACGCGTGCGTAGACCACGCCGGGGGTCGCCAGTGCCGTGATCGACTGCGTGGCGGTCGTGGCGCTTGCCGCAGTGATGCTGGACGTGATCGCGGGAGCATTGCAGTCCGCGGTGTAGCAGAGCTGAAGGATGAGGCTGGAGACGCCGACGCTGGCCGCCGAGTGGTCGAAGGCGACCGTGATGCTGGCGTTGTCGACGTTGGTCACCTTGGTGATCTGGATCGACACGGTCGTGCGGACGACCTCGTTCGAGAGCCCTGCATCACCGGCGGGCCCGGTGAACTTGATCTGGAAGTAGTTGTAACCGGCGAGCGATGCGGCAGGGACGCTCGTCTGGCCTGCGAGGGCGACGGACCCTGTGGTCGCTCCCGAGGTCCCGAATTCGCTGCTGCTCATCTGGAGCGTGCCGGTGTATCCGCTCGCGGCGAATGACGGCGACCACGTGAGGTCGCCGCTCGACCATGCGAGGGTCGGCTGGAGGAAGACCGCGACGGGGTCGGAGGCGACGGCCTGCCCGTTAGCCGTCATAGCCCGGACTCGGTAGTAGTTGACCTGCCCGCGGGTTCCGCCGTTGTCGGCGGTGGTTCCTGCGGTGACGCCGGAGGAGATGGTCGTCGCGGAGGTGAAGGTGCTGGTCGCCGAACGCTCGACGATGACGGTCGTGTAGGCCGGTGACGCGCTCCATGCGAGCTGCACGCTGGAACCGAACCCCATGGATGCGGCCGTGATGGTGGGGTAGACGTAGTTGCCGGGGCCGGTGGGGTTGGCGATGCCGACGGGGACTGCCTCGCTGACGGTGGGAGCGCGGGTGGAGCCCAGGACGATCGAGTGCGGCACCTTCACCGAGTCCGTCCAGGTGACGGTGACGGTGATCTGCTTGGCGTAGTAGGCCGAGCCATCCGTCGGAATGGGGCCGCTGGAGGGCGTGCTGGGGTTGCTGGAGCTGAGCGCCTTCCAGGTCACGTCGGTGCGCACGACGAGCTGGAGGTTCTTCACGGGCCCGGCGGCAGCGGCGCTGACGGTGTCGAGCGGCTTCAGGGCCGGAACCTGCCGTCCCGTCGCGTCGTCGCGGACGCGGGCGACGTTAGCGTCGGTGATGTTGACCGTGGGCTGCCCGGCGGGGCCGACGGCGCGATAGTCACTCGTCGCGGTGGTGAACCCGAGGCTCTTCCACTGGAGGCTCTTGGCTTTCTCGATGACACCCTGCCCGAACTGCGTGGCGATGTCGGTGTACTGAGCCGTGCGCTGGGAGACGTTGGCGGAAATCGCCGACTGCCCGAAGGAGCTGAAGGTGATCGCGAGCAGCACGATGACGACGAGGACCTCGATGAGGATGTCTCCTCGGTCACCGCCTCGTCGACGCCCGTCAGGGCGAAGGAGCTTGCTCGTGAGTGCCATGTCGTCTCCGCCGTCGATCAGTCGTTGAAGCTGCCAGCCAGCGCGTTGCGACCCGCCTGTGGGCGGTAGAGGCGCGGGGCGCCCGAACCGGTCTTGCGCTCTCGGTTGAAGCTCTCGTCGACACGGGCGCGGAGGCCGGTGCTGAGCACCATGGCGCGAGTGGCCATCGACACTCCGTGAAGGAATGCGGGCTCGGCGGCGGCGGGCTGCTGCTCGGCGGATTCTGGCGACTTCACGCACTACTCCTAGGGCTACACGATTCGGGTAGTCCTTAGTATAGCGGGTTGTTGCCAGAGATTGATCACGAAATGCCCTGCATGCGGGCTAATTCGAGGTGGTTGCCACCGGCTGGAGGCCGTTGAGGGTCGAGTCGTAGACGACCGTCTTCGTGGGCGCCTTCGTGGGGTTCGTGACGATGATCCGGTAGCTGGTGCCCGAATTGGTGTTGACGAACTTCACGACGTCGCCAGAGGACGCTTGGGCGCCCTTGAGGAAGTTCGGGTTCGTCGTCGTATCAGTCGACGCCGGGTAGGCATAGCTGATCGTGTACTGGGCGTCGGCGACGTTCGCGAAGGCGCGGGCGTCACTCTGCATCGTGACGACGGCCTGGTGGAGGCGGTAGTTGCCGATCTGGGGCACCGCGGCGATAGCCAGGATGCCCAGGAGTGCCATGTAGACCATGATCTCGATGAACGAGAAGCCATGGTCGACAAGATGGCCCCGGCGCCTCAGAGCGCGTCGGGGCCGCTCAGGAGTGCGCGTCATCAGCTCGCGTCCATCAGGTTGCCGATGTTGAGGTACGGCAGGTAGATGGCGATCGCGAGCGTCCCGACCATGAACGCCAGGACGACGATGAACAGCGGCTCGATGAGGGCGGTGAGGTTGTCCGTGATGGTGTTGACGTCGCGGTCGTAGATCGCCGAGGCCTTCTGGAGCATCTGAGGGGTCTCGCCCGACTCCTGGCCCGCGTAGATGAACTGGATGGCCATATTGGGGAACAGGTCCGGCTCGTCCTTCAGGGGCTCAACGAGCGACTTGCCCTTCAGCACCTCGTCGCGGGCCGCGAGGATGGCGCGCTCCATGCGGATGTTGTTGACGATCTCCGCCGTCATGCGCAGGCTCTCCTGGATGGGGACCCCGGAACTGAGGAGTGCGCCGAAGTTGCGGGTGAAGCGAGAAAGCGAGATGAGGTGGAACAGCTTGCCGAAGACGGGAATCTTGAGCTTCATGGGGTCCCAGACCTCGCGCACCTTCTCGGTCCTCCCGTACTTGCGGTACCAGAAGAAGAACGCGACACCGAGGATGCCGATGGTCGGGAGCAGCCAGATCATCGAGTCAGACACGGCGACCACGGCACGGGTGAGCGCGGGGAGCTGGACCTTGCCGTCGGACATGCTCTCGTAGAGGTTGGCGAACGTCGGCACGATGTAGACCATCATGAAGATGAAGATGAGAGCCGAGACGCTCATGACGATCGTCGGGTAGCTGAGGGCCTTCTTGACCTTCTTGCGGAGGTTGTCGTCCGCTTCGATGCTGTCCGCGACCTGGCCCGCCGACTTCGCGAGATATCCGCCAGCCTCACCAGCAGCGAGCATGTCAGGGATCATCGAGGGGAACGCGTTGGGCTGGCGACGCATGGCCACACTGAGCGGGTTGCCCGCCTCCACGTCGCGCGCCACGGCGCGGACGCCGTCGGCGAAGATTTGGTCCTCGCTCTCGCCCATGATCTCCAGGGCCCGCGGAAGCGGAAGACCCGCTTCGAGGCACGCTGCGAGCTGGCGGATGCCAACGACGAGCGAGGTTGCCTTGGAGCGCTTGCGCAGCGTGATCTCGAAGTTGGTGAAGAGGCTCGCACCGCCTTCGCGGACGTCGAGGGGCGTCCAGCCGCGCTTGGTCAGCTCACTGACGATGTGGCGGCGGCTCGACGCCTGACCTGTGCCGTGGCGGATGATCCCGTCGTTGTCACGGGCCTTGTAGTTGAACTTCTTCTCTGCGGTAACGATGCTCATGGTGGGCTCCAGGGCTAGTACATGGTCGATTCGGCGGGCACGAGCTTCTCGAATTCCTTGCGGTTCACAGCCCGCTGGATCGCGTTGCGTCGCGTGATGAAGCCGGTCGCGACCAGCTCGGCGAGGTGGGCGTCGAAGGAAATCGAGCCGTGGGAGGTGTCGGCCATCGCGTGCCCGATGCCGCCCAGGTCGCCCTTGCGGATGTTGGCGCGGATGGCGTCGGTCATGATCATGATCTCGGTGGCGACGACCCGGCCGCCCTTGATGCCGGGGACGAGCTGCTGGCAGACGACGCCCGCCAACACCGTCGACAGACGGCTCTGGATGCGTTCCTGCTGGTTGCCGGGGAACTCTCCGACGATGCGATCCACAGTGTCGGCTGCGGTGCCCGTGTGCAGCGTGCCGAAGACCAGGTGGCCTGTGTCGGCGGCGGCGATCGCCATCTCGATCGTCTCCGGGTCGCGCAGCTCGCCGATCAGGATGACGTCCGGGTCCTGACGCAGCACTGCCTTGAGGCCGGAGCGCCAGTCCTTGGTGTCGATGGCGATCTCACGCTGCGAAATCGTGCCTCGCTTGGACTTGTGCACGAACTCGATCGGGTCCTCGAACGTGAGGATGCGGACGGCCCGGTTGATGTTGATCCAGTCCATCATCCCGGCGAGCGTGGTGCTCTTGCCGGACCCGGTGACACCTGTCACGAGGATGAGCCCTCGGGGCGTGTTCTTGATGAGCTGCTGGATGGAATCCTTGAGGTTCAGGTCCTCCATCGTTCTGATCTCGACGGGGATGACTCGGAAGACCGCTGCGGGCTCTCCGCCCTCCATGAAGAGGTTCACGCGGAAGCGCGAGCTGAGCACGGCCCCGGCCTTCGTGTCCATCTCGTACGCCGTGTCGAAGTCGAACTCCTTGACCCACTTGTCGTAGGTGGCGGCGGGGAACGCTTCCTGGATGAAGCCGAAGAGCACATCGCGGGTCATGACCGTGGTGCCTTCGAGATCGATCAGCTCGCCGTGGATGCGCCCGCGAGGACGGATGCCGACGGTGAGGTGCAGGTCCGATCCGCCGAACTCGATGAGCTGGGCGAGGAGCGAGTGGATCGCGGGCGGGCGCCAGGCGCGCTCGGACTCGTGGGCGAAGGCCGGAGCGTTCGGCTCTGCCGCAGGTACGGAGATGGGCGCGGGCGCGACCGCCGGGAAGGCGTTCGGGGGCGTGAGCATGTCGGTCATGGGTTTCCTTAGAGGTCTCGCGAGACGACGGAGGCGAGCTGGTAGGGGTCGATGATTCCTTGGGCGGCCTTCTCCCAGCCGTCCTCGCGGAGCGAAGTCATGCCGCCCTCCCGGGCGGCGTCGACGAGTTCGTCGTGCTCGGCCTTGCGCGAGATGAGTCCCCGCAGCTTGGAGTCGACGAGCATGACCTCGTGGATCGGAATGCGCCCCCGGTAGCCGATGTGGCCACAGCGGTCGCAGCCGTTCTCGCTCACCGTGAAGAAGTCGCCCTCTGCGGGCAGGCCTCCGAATCCCAGCTCTTCACGCTCTTCTTCCGAGAGGTGGAGCGGCACGCGGCAGTGGATGCAGAGGCGCTTGACGAGCCGCTGAGCAACCACGCCGACGAGGGCTTCGGAGAGGAGCGAGGGGAGGATGCCGAGTTCCCGGAGGCGCACGATGGCGCCGGGGGCGTCATTCGTGTGGAGCGTGGACAGGAGCAAGTGCCCGGTGAGCGCGGCTTCGACAGCGATGCCCGCAGTCTCGTCGTCACGGATTTCGCCGACGAGGATGATGTCGGGGTCGCGACGCAGGATGGAGCGGAGACCGAGGGCGAAGGTAAGCCCCTGGGCCTCGTTGATCGAGGTCTGGCTGACGCCGCGCCCGATCTTCGTCTCGACGGGGTTCTCCAGCGTGACGATCTTGCGGCTGTCGTCCGTCAGTTCGGCGAGGGTCGAGTACTCCGTCGAGGACTTGCCGGAGCCGGTGGGGCCGGTGGCGAGAACGAGGCCGAATGGCTGGCTGTATGCCTTCTTGAAGCGCGTGAGGTTCTTCTCGCTGAAGCCGAGTTCGTTGATGTTCCGACTCAGGGAGGTCTGCACGCGGAGGGTGACCTCCTCGCCCCACTCCTGCGGGGAGGCCTCGACACGGACGTCGACCTGACGGGTGCCGACGAGCCGCGTGAAGGCGCCAGATTCAGGCTTACGCGAGCTGCCGTGTTCGAGTCGAGCTTCGACCTTGACGAGCTTCACGAGGCGGTCGCCGCGCTCCTTGGTGTGCTCCTGCATGACGCGAAGATCACCGTCGATACGGAAGCGGACCCGGACGCCCGAGGACGTGGGCTCGATGTGGATGTCGGAGACGTTGTCCTTGACGGCCTGCTCGATGAGGAGCCGGAGAATCTGGACGACCGCGTCATTCTCGTTGTCGCTTATGAGTCCGAGGTTGGCGTCGTCACTGACTGTCGAGCGGAAGTCTGCCTCGTCGTTCTCTCCAACGAGGCGAGCCTCCTCCGCGGCCGAGTAGACAGATGCGATGACGTGATCGACGAGAGCGGCGGGGGCGTAGAAGTACCGCGGTGACGCGTTGGGGAACAGCGTCGTGAGCTGCTCGCGCATGTCGAGAGAGTTCGGGTCGCCGGTGGCGAAGATGATTCGCTCGCCATCCTGGCGGAATGGCACCACCTTCAGGTCGCGCGCGGTGCTAGCGGGGATAGCCCGCAGCAGCTCCGGCGTCGGCTGGAAGACGGCGTCGTCGAGGTTGGCGTACATGTAGCCGTTGAGCCTGGCGAAGACCTCGTGCGACTGGAGTGCTGTGATGCGCTTCGCACTCACCAGGTCCGTCAGCAAGTTCGTCTTCCCCTCACGGGCGGCCGCGTCGAAGGGCGCGATGTCGCTCTCCTCCATGAAGTGGAGGGCGACAACACTCGATGCAGCATCACTCAGATTCGAAGGCAACGGCACGTCCTTTGCAAGAAAACTCGGGGATCGGTTAGTGAAGCAGGCACACCTCAACTTGCGACAACTACATGCTACACTAAGGACCGTCGTCAGCAGGACGATCCGAACAACTTTCGACCTCCACCCAGGAAAGGCGCGCATGCCTACGAACCGCGTCGTCGGCCTCGACATCGGCACCAGCTCTCTCAAGGCGGCCCAAGTCCGTCGAGACGGTGACACGTTCATCGTCGAGAGCACCCACACCCGCCCCCTCCCCGCTCAGCTCATCAAGGACGGACGCGTCGTCGAGGAGAAGCAGGACGCCCTCGTCACAGAGATCGCGGACTTCTTCAAGCAGGCTGGGTTCCAGACCCGAGACGTCATCGTCGGCCTGTCCAACCCGGCCGACGCGATTACCCGGTCCGCGGACTTCAACTGGGTGGCGCCGAAGGACCTCGAAGAGGCGCTCCCACTCATGGTCGAGGCGCAGCGCAGCATCGTCAACGTCGATCCGGAGGACTTCGACTTCGCAGTCACTCCCATCAGCGAGTACGTGGTCGGCCGCCAGAAGAAGCTCCGCACCCTGGTCTACGCGGCGCGGATCGAAGCGACCGAGAAGCTCGCCGAGGTCGTCAAGGCGGCGGGGCTCCAGCTCGTCGGCATCGACCTCACCAGCCTCGCAGGCCTCCGCGCCATGGCGGTCCCCTTCATCGACGCGAGCGTCGTGCATGTCATCGTCAACGTCGGCCACAGCCTGACGAGCGTGGTGATCCACCGTGGCGGCGTCCCGCTTCAAATCTCCGTCGTCGAAGGCCTCGGCGGGAACGAGGCCACCGAACGAGTCGCCGAGGCCCTCGCCACGGACAACAAGTTCGAGGCCGAGGCCAAGAAGTTCGAAGCCCGGGCCAAAGACGGCGACGTCTTCGCGGCGATCGATGGCGCGAATCGCGCGCTGGCCAACAACATCCGCGGCACCGTCGACGAGTTCTTCTCGAAGAATCGCAACGTCGAGGACGCCCTCGGAGGGATCACCCTCCTCGGTGGCGGCGCCCTTCTGCACAACCTCCCGGCGACCCTGTCGCGGACCTTCGATGACATCGAGGTCCAGCACACGGCCTACGACCCCCGATTCAAGGCAGCCAAGGGCAACGTCATCGATCGCTTCGACGCCGAGGGCCGCGATCTCGCGGTCGCCATCGGTCTCGCCGCTGGCGCCCGAGTGGCCTGAGGACAAAGGACCCAGACATGAAGCTTCTCCCCGCCCGCAAGGCCGACACCTCCGGCCCCGCCACCCCCGAGATCGACACGGATGAGGTCTACGACTTCAGCGAGTCCGTCAAGCCCGCGCTCAACCTGATCCCCACGGTCGTCCGCGAGGCCCGAGGCTTCGCGCAGACGCTTCGCATGAGCATCGTCGGCCTCATCGCAGTCACGGCCATCGTCGTCATCGGCTATGTCGCGGTCCTGGGCGGCGCCCTGACCGCCAACAGCGAGGCCGACAACGCAGCCCTGAGCGCGACCAGCACGCAGGTCAAGATCAAGAGCCTCGATGACGTGCAGGCGTACTACGACGCCGTGACGGAGCGGAAGAGCGAGGTCAAGGCCAAGTTCAGTGGTTCCATCGACTACTCGTCCATCTACGGTGCCGTGAATGCCGCACTTCCCGCCGGGGTCTCGATCACGAGCTTCGCGACCGCCATCGGCACCACGTGCGCCGGTGCCGACCCGTTCCAGCCCACGGCTGCAATCGGGTGCGCGACGATCGACGCGACGGCGCCGGACACGAACACCATCTCCGCCCTCACGTCGGCTCTCGGCCGCGACAGCACGAAGGTCCTTGTCGATCCGTACGCCAGCAACATCAGCGATTCCGGTTCCGGCTCGGGCCTGAGCTTCAAGCTCACGGTCAACTTCACCCAGGCTGCCTACGGCGATCGCTTCGCTGACTACGGCACGACGACCACCACTACCACCCCGACTGCGACGACGGCACCTTCGTCGACGACGACCGATAGCAGCGGCTCCAACGACGCCGCCGCCGGAAAGTAGACCGATGAATCTCACCCGCAAGCAGGCCACCACGCTCATCGGAGCGGGAGTCGTCGCCGTCATCATCCTTCTCGTCGCGTGGACCGCGCTCTTCCAGCCGCAGTTCAACGCGATCAGCGCCGCGCACGCTAAGACCGCCTCCCAGCAGGTGACGGCCAAGCAGCTCGAAGCGAAGCTCGCAGACCTGAAGACGAAGGCCGCCAACATCTCGACGGCAGAGGCAGACGCGCAGACGGTCTACGACCAGTTCCCCACCTCGTCCGACCAGGCGTCGTGGATTGCCATGATGAAGAACGCCGCATCCTCGTCCAACGTGACGGCCGACGCGATCTCCCCCTCGGTGCCGACCCTTGGTGGCGGCACCGCCACTGACGGTACCGCCGGGCCCGCCGCCCCGGCAGCCACGTCGACCGCGCCCACCGCTACCGCGCCCACCACGACGACGGCCCCGGCTACTGCGGCGACCACCGGCGCGGCGACCACCCCGACCAGCGTCGGCGCGACCCCGAACCTGGCCACCATCGCCGTCACGCTGTCGGTCACGGGAACCAGCTCCGACATCAATAAGTTCCTGAAGAAGGTCGAAACTCTCGACCAGCCGCTGCTCGTGAAGACGTTCAGCGTCTCGGGCAGCGACTCGAAGCTGACCGCCAGTATCACCGGCGAGACCTACCTCAGCCGGGAGATTCCCGTTCCGGCGATCGCCGCCAAGAAGTAGCCCTTCGAGAACACGAAGAACGCCCCCGACGATGTCGGGGGCGTTCTTCGTGTAACTAGAGCCTCAGGACAGCCAGGGGATCAGCTCGGGCGACAGGGAGGACCAGACGAGGGCCCCGCGGATGGAGTTGCGAGAAGCGGTGAAGTCGGCAGTGGGCTGGATGCTCCGAAGAGTCACCTTGGCCAGCTCCATGCGCACGTCGATGGTGGCCAGCTTCGTGTCGCCGTACTGGGCGGCGAGGTCGAAGCAGAACACCTCGAAGGTCGCGAGGTCGGCCCGGTACGCGATACGGAATGCCTCGCGGACCATGCCCGCTTCCAGCATCGCTGCCGACAGCTTGTGGGCGTTGTCGGCGTACGTCGCCAGCTCGTCGCGGCGATCTTTCTGGCGACGACCGTGCAGGCGTTCCTCGGCGTGCAGCTCCAGATCGGCGGTCGTCGGGCTCCGCACCAACTCCAGGTGATCGAGCGGCGCCCACAGGCTCTGGAGAAGGGCCGCCGTGTCATCCGGCACGAAGTCGAGAACGTTGTTGCGATGGGCCACCTGCACGAAGCTGCTGTTCTCCAGCGGCGGCGACGGGGTGAGGCTGAACTCGTAGATGCCCGGGTCGAGCTTCTCGCCGGTCTTGGCAAGCGCCTCGTCGAGGCGCAGCATGTCGGCCATGATCTGCGCGTTAAGGGCGAGCCACGGCTTGCCTTCGGGGACGCTCTGCTGCGAGATGGCTTCGAGGATGGGTGCAGCGGTCGGCTGCTCCTGGGTCATGGTCATGGCGTCTCTCATGCTCGGCGCAGGCCGAAGAAGCCCTTGCGCTTGGTCGGAGTGGGTGCGGGGGCTTCGGCGGGCTGAAGCAGCGGCTCCAGCTCGGGACGGGGCGCGACCTCGTTCACGACCTGGGCTGCTGCACGGATGAGGCCGACGGCCTCGGGTCCCGCACCCATTTCACGAACGAAGCCCTTGGTGATGCTCGGCACAATCGGCAGGACACCGGCGACATGGACGGACCCGACATCGCCACGCTGGGCGGCGGCCATCGCGTCCTCTTCCGACGTGCGGTTCAGGACGAGGCTGATCCGGTCCGTCGGGATGCCGAAGCCCTTGGCGGCGGCCGGAGTGCGCAGACTCTTCACGATGCGCAGTGCATCGTGGATGTGACCGCCCTCGTACTTGCCGGTCTCGGGGTTGGGGCTTGGTGCGTCCGTGAGCACGACGACCCGATCGGCGCGAGGGGCGAGGTTGCGGTCGAGGAGGCTGTCCTCGGCCCCACCGAGAGTGTGGGCATCCATGACGACGAAGGCGCCTCGCGCCAGCAGCAGACTCACGATCTTCTCGATCGCGAACCGAGTCGACTCGGCATTCCGATCGGTTAGCTCGTACGGGGCCGCGATGACGCGGATGCCGCTCTGGGGATCGACGTACGTGCTGTTCTCCAGCGCCTTGCGCTCCCGCTCGGCCAGGGTCGCGGCCGAGATGCGGTCGCGAACGAGGCGCGACTGCTCCAGGAATGCAGCGAAGTGCCCCGAGTCCTGCCCGCGGTCCATCTGGAATCGGTCGTGCAGTTTGGGGTTCACGTAGTCGGTCTCGACGAGGTAGACCTCGCGATCCACTGCCGCGCGAAGGTACGCGGTCTGGATCGTGCGTGCGAACAGGTACGCGAACGTCGTTTTGCCAGCGCCGCCATGTGATGCGGAGATGAAGAACGACTCGCCCTTGTTCGGCGAGGTGGAACTCCACTCGGGAATCCACTCCTCGGCAGGGGCGGCAGTGACGACCACCTGGGGTGCCACGAGGGTCGGTGCCACCAGCGCCTCAGTCGGGATGTCGTGACCGAGACTGACGACGGGATCGACGGGCGCCGCCGACACCTCTTCGAGGAACTCCTCGCGGGGGTCCACCGGCGCAGCCAGGTCCTCATCGAGGTCGCCGAAGCGGGCGAAGCTGAAACCCTCGGGTCGCTCGGGCACGGGCGTGCGCTCGACCGGAGCGGGCGCGACTAGGGGCATCGGCGCAGCTACGGTGACTTCGGGCACTGGGATCGCCATCGGGGGCATCGTCGGAGCGATGGGCAGGGTGAATGCCGACGCCTCATCCGCGTCCGCCTGCACCGTCCCGTGGACGACGTCGTCGAATGCGGGCACGTTCTGCTGAGGGGTTACCTGGGCGGCCGCCACCGAGGCGGCCTCTCCGATCTCCTCGAACGAAGGCATGGCCGCCACGATGGGCGCGGACGGCGTGACAGCCACCGGCTGCACCGGCTGCGCGGGCGGCGTGGGCGGCGTGGACGCCGCGAACGGGGCCGTGGGCGACTCGGATGCGACGGGCTCGGCCGCCGCTGCCGCCTCGCTGGGCTCGGCGAGGACTGGAGTCGCCGGTGCCGAGATGTCCACACGACTCGGAGCCGTGAACACGCTGGGATTGAACGACTGCGGGTCGAAGGCGGGCCGGGGCGTGGCCATGTCGGCAGGAGCGACCTCCGGCGTCGCCGCCAGAGGCTCATTCCAGGTCGACTCGACTGACGTGAGTGGCGCAGGCTGGAGCGGGGCGGCACGCTGCGGCGTCACCTCGGGCGCGACCTGGACGTCTTCAGCTCGGAATGGGGGCACCACTGCGGCGGGTGCGCTGACGGGGGCGCCGCCTGGACCGGCGGCAGTTCGGGCGCCAGCGACGAAGCCACATTCGGCTCGGGAGCGGCGAACTCGGTCGAGGCCACGGGCGTGACGTCCGGCTCCGCTCCGGGAGTGGCCACCGAGGTCGGCAGAGACTCCGGGGTGTTCGCCGTGACGGGCTGGATGACATCCGCTTGCACCGGGGGCGCCAGCGGCACGTACGCAGGCGCAGGTTCGACTGGTCGCGCCTCGGGTGGGGACGAGAGAT
Source organism: Frondihabitans sucicola (assembly GCF_030296615.1). Classification (GTDB taxonomy): domain Bacteria; phylum Actinomycetota; class Actinomycetes; order Actinomycetales; family Microbacteriaceae; genus Frondihabitans; species Frondihabitans sucicola. The sequence goes on from NZ_AP027733.1 coordinate 152,191, forward strand.
CGGATGCAGCCACATCATCAGGGGCCGTCATGTCGACAGTCGTCGCGATCGTTTCCGGAATGGTCGCCGGGCGCGGCAGGTTGATGAAGTCGAGAATGCTTGCCGGGGCGGCCGACGCATCATGAATCGGCTCGGGCGCAGGGAGCGGCTCCGGCTCCGGGGCAGGCTCGCGCTCGGGTGCGGGCTCCGGGGTCGGTGCGGACTCCGTCACCGGCGACACGGGCTCCGACTCAGGCTCGACCGCGACGACGCGAGCTGGCTCAACGCTGGACACCGGCACGGGGACGATGGGTGACGGAGTCGGAATCTCGGGTTCGTAAGCGGCAGGCAGGGGCTCGGCAACGGGCGCGGGTGCGGCGTCGACAGCGATGGCAGGGGCCTCATTCGGTGCCTCTTGGGCACTGGGCGAAACCCGAGCTGCCAGCGGCTCCTCTGTAGGCGCGGCGGCGGCCGGGCTCCCGAACATGTTCAGGAAGGTGTTGGTGGCCGAGGGTGCCTGGACCTGCGGAGCGGGTGCCGGGAGCGGAAGCTCGACGGCGTCCTGGGGCATGGCTGGCGCAGCGAGAGGCGGAACGACCTCGGCAGAGACCTCAGCCGCCTCCTGGATCGGTGCGACTGCCTCCACGGGTGCGTCGATGACGGGCGCGCTCATGATCGGAGCGGGAAGAGTGAACGGGGCCACGGGCAGCACCTCATCCTCCGCCGATGCCACCGGCATCTGCGGGGCGGGCCATTCGGCTTCGAGGAGCCACGTGGCAACGGCATCGAGGTCATCGAGACGGTTCGCGTCGATCGGAGTCCACTCGCCGAGGACCTCGACATTCGCGCTCATTTCAGTGATGCGCTCGGCGGCCTGTGACGCTTCGCCACCCGCTTCGGTGCTGACGTAGAGGAACAGGCGGTCGGCGCGGGGCAAGATAGCTCCGTCGGTGACGGCGAAGAGGTACTCCCCGCGGACTGGAGGGCCTTGACCCACTCGTTGTGATTGAAGGCCTCGACGGAGACGTTGTCGACCGGGGTCTTCTCGTCGAAGGCCTGGGCGATCGCGCCGAGCGCATCCTTGCCGCCGGAGAATCCGACGAAGGCGACGCGGGTGCTGGTGACGGAGGTCGTCATGCTGCGGCAGTTCCGATCTGGTGATTGATGGCGTTGACGGTGTTGGCGAGGTCATTCAGGCGCGCCTGCACGCGGTTGTCCGTGCGTCCCGATCGCGGCGCCGCCGTCACAAGGCCAGCCCCGGGGAGGAATTGCCCGGACAGGAGGCGGAACGATGTGACATCGGCCGCATCGACCGAGAGCATGGCCGACATCTCCGGCGCGTAGGTCGCGATGAGCCCGCGCTCGATCTGGGAGCAGATGGCCAGGGCGGGGGCACCCGGGGTGACCCCGAGGGCCCTCAGGCGCGACGCGATCAGCCGGTCGAAGGAGCCGACGCTGACGGCACGGGCATTGATCTCGTTCCAGAGCCCGGTCGCGGCGAAGCGGTCCTGGTCGTCCGGCGCCGCACTGTTGCGGAGCAGGAGCGGGTTCGTGCCAGGGTCGAGGATCGCCGACTGCTCGGACATGGCTGGAGCCAGCCGTCCGTCAGTGACCGTGATGGCGAAATCGACGATCACGTCGCGGTGTGAATCGAGAGGACGAAACGAGTCCACGGCGATCCAGGCGAGATGGGTCATACAGGGCGCTCCTGACGTTTCTTCAGTGGTTCTTACTGTAGCATATTGTCAACTTCTCAACTCGATCCCGACAGGTGATTCCGAGCCAGAGAGTCCAATCCGAGCCCGCATCGGGCAGACGCCAGGAGGCCGCATGAGCACCGAGACGACTCACTCGATAGACGAAGGCGATGAGGCCGTCATCCTCATCGACGAGCCCGTCCAGGGCGATGTGGAGAATGAACCCGCGGCGCCCTGGACGCCCCTCTTCCGACACCCTTCGCAGGTCGCGCTTACGGCCGCCGCTATCGTCGTCGCGATCTTCGCCTCCGTGCACTCCGGCGCGCCCGCTGGTCCGCTCGGGATCGCCGCCTGGGTCACCCTCGCCGCTCCCGTCACGGTCTTGGCCCTGATCGACGCACGGGTCTACCGACTGCCCTTCGTCATCTCCGTGCCGATGTTCCTTGTCGTGTTCGCGCTCTCCGCCGTCGCGTCCTTCATCCACGGTGGCCTGGAGCAACTCGGCTGGATGGGCGTGGCATCCGGTGTGCCATTCGCCTTCGGTTTCGCGGCCTGGTGGTTCGGGAAGATGGGGCTCGGTGACGTCCCCGTCATCGCGTCGATTGGAGCCGCACTGAGCCTCGCCGGGCCCGGCACCCTTCTGGGCGGGCTCATCTACATCCCGACCGCCGTCGCGCTCCTGCTCTACCTTGGCCTCTGGCTGCGCACGAAGCTTTCCCCCGCATCGTGGCCCACGCACGGAACCTTCAAGGGCAAGAAGGGGCGCCATTCGGCGTCGCGCTGGCCTTCGGGGCTATCGGAGCGATGGCGTTCTGGCCATCCCTGGAGACGTTGCTCGTCAGCCTCTAGGCGGCTACACGAAGAAGGCCCCGCATCCTGGGATGCGGGGCCTTCTTCGTGGTCGTCGAGCTAGCCGACGGGGAAGAGGTTCAGCGTGCCGCTGAAGCTCAGGAAGGCCACGACCCCCAAGACGACGATGAGGCCGACGAGGATGATGCCCTTTTTCTTGCTGGTGGTACCGGACTTTGCCTTTGCCATGATTTCTCCATCCCCTGCGGGGAGTTAGATGGACCCCCGAGGGGGTGGGTCGTGGTGCGTCCGACTTTCATCGGCGCGGTCTTAGTGTAGCAGGTTGCGCGCCCGCGCGACCTACTGCGGAGGGAAGTTCGTGAGCGTGTAGTAGAGGCCGCCGACCTGGTAGAGCGTCAAGGCCCCGAATACGAGGGCGCAGAGGACCATGCCCCGAGCCGCCAGGCGCGCTCCGCGCTGAAGCTTCGGCTTCGAGGGCGAGCCAAGCGTCGTGAAGAAGTAGAGGATCGCCATGCCGAGGAGCCCCAGCGCGCCGCGAACGATCATGGCGGGGCCCCACCCGATGGTGGCGCCCAAATCCGCGAGCCAGCCATTGCCCTCAGTTGCTGAGCCGTAGACGTGGATGACGACGTAGGTGCAGATCGCGTCGGCGATCGTTCCGGCCGCGAGAACCGCAGCGGCGATGTTGATCGTCCTTCGCCGGGGCATGGTTCGCCCTCGCCGAGATCGCTGCTTGGCGGCCGCGAGGCCGAGGTCGTCCATCGGAGCGGGGAATCAGTCACCGGACGGCGCCTTCTTTCGTGTCGCGGTTCGAACGGCGGCGCCGGTTGCGTACATCACCGCGGTAGAGGTCATCTTCATGACCTCGCCGATGGCGACCCATGAGAAGCCTGTCGTGCGCATAGCCTTCATGACCTCGACCTGCTTCGCCTTGACGTCGGCCCGCTGTCGATCCAGATCGTCGACTTGGTCGGTGAGGTCCTTGGCCTGGGCGAGGAGCTTGTCGCGCTGAGCCGTGGCGTGCTGCTTCGCGTCGGCCGCGTTCGCGGGCTCGACGAGAGCCAGGACGGCTGTCCTGCTCGGTGCTTGCTGTGGCGTCATTCCATTGCTCCCGTCAGGCGGCTGGTGCCTGCTCATGTGCCATGTCGACCATCCGCGAGAAGTGGCCCTGGAAGGCGGCGGCCACGGTCTTCGTCGGCCCATTTCGATGCTTTGCGACGATGAAGTCGACCTCGCCCGCGCGCTCGGTTTCCGTCGAGTGCATGTCCTCGCGGTGAAGGAGGATGGCGGTGTCGGCGTCCTGCTCAAGCTGACCCGACTCGCGGAGGTCGGCGAGGGCGGGACGCTTGTCGCCTCGCTGCTCCGGACCGCGGTTGAGCTGGGCGACGGCGATCACGACGAGACCGGTGGCGAGGGCGAGACGCTTGGTCAGCTTCGAGACCTCGGCCATCTCCTCCTGCCGTCCCCCACCGCGTTTGTTGATCGCGATGCAGTTGACGAGCTGGATGTAGTCGATGGCGATGACCTTCACGCCCTCGCGGCGCTGGAGCTGTTTTGCCTTGGCCACGATGTCGGCGATGTCGGTGTCGGTGGAGTCATCGACGAAGAGCTTCGCGCCCGCGATGCGCTGGATGGTCTGGCCGAGACGCTCCAGTTCGTTGTCTTTGAGCTTGCGGCTGTTGAGGGCGTCGAGGGTGATCTTCGCCTCGGCGGCCAAGAGCCGCTTGGCCAGCTCGGGGCCAAGCATCTCGCGGGAGAAGTACGCGCACGCCACGCCTCGCTTGATCGCGAGGTGGCTGAGGATGTTCAGCGCCATTACGGACTTGCCTGTCGCGGGTCGAGCGGCGATGAGGACGAGCTGGCCGCCTCGCATCCCGCCCCCATGAGTTCGTCGAGGTCACGGAAGCCCGTCGGGTACATCTCGACCGCGTCGGGCTCGGTGATGTCTGTGTAGGTGGTCTGGAGGACGGATTTGAGCGTGTCGTACGACGGGGGACCGACTCGATGATCAGGTCGTCCATCTTCTTGACGTGCTCACTCATGGCCGTCTGGAACATCGACGGGTCGCCGCCGACGTACGTCATCATCTCGCCCGCTTCGGCGAGGACGTTCTTGGCGGAGCGGGATGCCCACGTGGTCCGGAGGTCGTTCAGGACGCCAGGGATGCGCGCAACGGGGGCGTTGTCGTTGATCAGCTCGGTGAGGAACTTGAGTCCGCCGACCTGCGCGAGGTCCCCGCTAGCCTCCAGCTCACGGGCGATGATGGACGTTGTGGTGCCGTCCTCGCCGTCGGCGTGCTTCTTCGCGAGAACGCTGTAGATCAGGCGGTGCGCGGTGGCCGTGAAGAAGCCGTCCTTGGCCGTCTCCATGACTGCCCGGAATCCCTCAGGCGTCCAGATGGCAGTCGCCAGAGCTATCCGCTCGTAGGCAACATTCTCATCCTGGGCCACAGACACTCATTCCGTTCGATTCGCAGGGCATTCTTAGTGTAGCAGGTTGCTACGTGATGCCGAAACTCGCGTTACGGCCCCATCTTCAGGAGGGCATGCAGCCACGCGGTGAGATGCCAGCCGAAGTGCGAGTCGAGCCATCCGGCCCCGGCGAATGCGGCAGCGGTGATGGCGACTAGAGCGAGGACGATGCCCAGCAGCCACGGCATGGACTCTTCCCAGAAGTCCTCAGAGTCCTCTTCGGCATCAGACATCGTTCACCCCGGTTTAGTAGTCGCAAACTGCTACCCTAAAGACTAGTCGAAAGCACCGACATTCACGTAGGCAGGATTTCATGGCCGGATCACCCAAGGCAGCCAGCGCTCTCAGCGAAGGGCAGCATCGCGTGTCCCTTGAATCGCAAGAAGATGTGCACCCCGGCTCGATGGGCCTCATCTCGCTCAAGATCGAGACGATGCACGGCACGGCTGGCTACGTCTTCAGCGTCTACCCGCCCGAGATCGACCCCACCGACTTCCCGACCGGGCCGCACTACGTCATGTGGTGGGGGTCTCGCGACGTCGATGGCACGATCATCGAGGAGCCTCACCCAGAGAACAGCTCCTACTATCTGGGCTCAGCGCTAGCCAAGCGCGCGACCGCCATCGCTCGTGGCGGTCTGGCTGGGGTCTACCACATCGGCCGCAAGGAGCCCTCGCACGCCCGGAAGGCTGCCGCCTAGGCCGACAGCAGGATGGGCGCTTCTTTACCCTCGAAGAGCTGAGGCCTCGACGTCGCCTGCGCGAATCGAGACGCGATCCCCGCGTGACGGTCGGCGGCGTCATTGAGCGGGTTGCGGCCATTCGCGTGACCCTTGACCCACTCGACGTTCACCGGCGGCAGGCCGGAGTCGACTCGGATCAGGGCGAGCTGATGCAGGGCTCGCACGAGAGCGAGGTTGGCGACGTCTTTCCCCTGGGCCGTCTTCCACCCCTTGCGCTTCCAGACCGGCGCCCAGATGGTGAAGCACTTCAGGGCGTACTGGCTATCCGTCTGGATGGTGAGGTCGGCGATGTGCACGTGATCGCGGACGGCGTTCAGAAGTGCCTCCAGCTCCGCGATCTGGTTGGTGCCGCGCGGGATCGCGCCAGCTCGGTAGGTGCCGTCCTGGTTGATCCATGCCCAGCCGCTCGGCCCTCCGGGATTCTTCAGGCAGGACCCGTCGGTGGCGATGATGGTCGCGCTCATGCTGGGATGTCCGTTTCGCTCGTGAGGTAGAGGCCCATTTCGACGCCCAGGCGCTCGATGGCGCCGGTGTCGTCGCCGTTGATGGTCTTGATGTTGCGCATGCCCTCGATCTGGCGCTTGATGACGTTCTGCTCGATCGTTCCGACCCCGAAGGGGTAGTAGGCGAGGATGCTTCGCCGTTCCGCTGGGTCCGGCCTTCGATCTGGAGGCCGCTGCGGGGTGACCAGCGAGGCTCTGCGACGAAGAGGGCGCGAGGCACGGTGTTCCCGCCGACAGCTCGCTCCCCGGCATGGAGCGAGAACGCCTCGGGTGGCGTGAAGATGATGACCTGGTGCTTTCCCTGCTGGAATGCGACGCGCTGGTCTTCGCGGTGCGGGTCGCCGCCAAGGAAGAGCGCGGGTTCGATCTTCGCGGCACGAAGGTGCTCCTCGATCGCACTGACGGTGCCGCGGTATTCGCAGTTGACCGCGACCTGCACGCCACTGTCGAGCAGCGTCTTGATGTACTCGACGCTCTGCGCGGCGCGGATGAGCCCTGCCTTCTGGCGGTAGCGAATCTGGGCGGCGCGCGCGAGTCGCTTCTTCTCGCCAACGGACATCTCCGCGCCCTTGCGCGGGATGACTCCTCGTCGGAACCCCAGGCTCGACAGGGTCTGCTGAAACTCATCCCAGGCCAGTTCGTAAGCGGCCCGCTCGTCGGCGTCGAACTCGATTGGCACCAGGTTGCGCTGCTGCTCGGGCCAGTCTTCGGGGACGCGCCGGAGCCCCCACTGGAGAGTCCTCTCGCCGAAGAGGAGCCCGTTCATGACCTTGAGATCGCGATCGTTCGGCTCCCAGGACAGCTTGTCGTAGCGATCGACCGAGACCTTGAGTCCTCGGGCAACGCACCACTCCACGTACTCCTCGGGCGTGATGGCTCGACGCACACGCTCGCCCGATACGTACGCGAGGCCCCGATGGAGATACGCGAGCTGAGCCGGATTGGCCCCGGCGGTTGCCGACATGCGCACAACGAAAGCCGGGCTAGCCGACGCTGGATTCCCGATGACTCGCTCGATGGCCGTTGACCGCTGAGCGACGACATTCGATACGTAGTGACTCTCGTCCGTGACGACGACATCCCAGGCGACGCGCGGGGCTCCGTCGCGTGCGTGGCTCTTATTGAGAGTCGACCGCTTCGCGTTGACCGCCTTGCCGGTCGCCTTGCTGATCTTGGCGGGAGGCTTCCAGAGCAGATTCTTCGCGGAGTCGTAGTTGATCAAGGCCCACCGCTTGCCGCCGTCGCCCATGATCTTCAGGTGCATTCGCCATGAAGCGATCACCGACAGGGGTGCGATGACCACGATGTTGCGAACTGGCATCGCCTTCAATGCGGCGATGGCGGTGACCGTCTTGCCGACGCCGGTGTCGCTGCCGATGAGGAACTCTGGCGCTCCCGCCTTGTGGGCAGCGATGACGGCATCCCGGTCCTCGACCTGATCCGGGCGAAGCGTGAAGTCGCCGGTCTGGAAGGTCGTCGAGCGGGACCCCGGGCCGACTCGGGCCAGGTCGCCCATCTGGTACTCCTCCCACGAGTACTGCGGCGCAGCGTACGGTTCCAGCTTGGCGGGCAGAGCCCGGCCCACATATGTCCAGCCGTACCCGTCGAGGTACTTCGCCCCGCCGTATGTAGCAAGTGCGCGCTCAGCGAAGGGGACCTTGAGGAGGAAGACCCGCTCACCCAGGGTCACGTCCGCTTGGGGCGGCTTCGGCGGCCCGTTGGGGGACTCGGCCCTCGTTGCGGTCGTCGACGCTGCTTTGCGCGCCACTGGCCGCCGAGTCATGGTCTTCCGAGTTGCCATTGTTGCCTCCGCTTTTTAGTATAGCTGGTTGCCGTATCGAGCCCGGAGTGAAATTGGGTCTCGCCGGACACAATTGGCCCGCTCAACGTGCGCCTTGCCGCGGAAGACTTGAGGCACGCCGGTCCCCCAATTGCGAGAGGCATCCCATGTGCAGAACGAGCTTGCGTCACTGCCGCGATTCGTGGTCTGAGGAGCAGAAGGCCCTTGAGAACGCGAAGAGGCGCGTCACGCGCAACGCGGCGAAGAGAGAGGCGTCGGACTCCGATGAGGCCCGTGCCAAGTACGACGCGCTGGCGGCGAAAGCGCGGGCGGAGACGGAGACGCTTCAAGCGACCATCGATGCTCGCAAGGCCGAGCACTTCGACCAGCGGGCGAAGGGCGAGGCTGAAGAGGCCTCGGGCGAGGCGCCTCAGGTCACGGCGGATGCCACCGGAGACGAAGCGCCGACGGAATCACTGACCCAGCCGCTCCCGACGACTGCGCCGGACGCCGCCACCCCTCCAGAGCGCACCCGCGCCCCGAAGAAGGCTCCGGGCGGGTCTCGTAAGTCACCTTCGACTGCCCGTCGTTCCTCGTCGCGGGGATCATCAGGCTCCGGCGGTGGACGATCGTCTGACCCGAACGCGAAGACGACGCTCCTGGGGACTTTCCTGACCTGGTTCATCGAGGGGCGCCGTCAGGAGTCCATGCACCGCTCTCTCGAACGAGCGGGCATCCCGCACTCGTTCCAGGAGGGGTTCCTGCACGTCGCCCAGTCCGACTGGAACGAGAACACCTACAACGCTCTTCGCGCCCACGGCATCAAGGAGTTGCCGGTGAAGTGGGGCGACGATTGGTCCATGCCGCTCGGCACCTACAAGGGCCTGGTTGCCACAGAAGGCGCCGCGTGAGGGGTCGCGCTGCCGCAGCGCTCGTGGGGGTCGCCCTGCTCGCGGGTCTGACGGGATGCTCGCTGGCGCCGCGACACCAGGTCGACCAACCCCTCACGGGCTCCGCTCTCCAGGCGAAGGTGTGCGCCGACGGCGACGGCGCTGTTCAGGCCGTCGAGCTTGGCGGAATTTCGACGCGGTGGGTAGCCAATGCCGTTGTCGACAACACCACTGCTGCCCAGCCGATTCACGACGTGGCGGCCGCCGCGGCCGCCAACCCGGACGATCCCGCAGCTCGTGATCAACTGGCCGCCTGGGTGAGGGCCACCTGCGCGAGCTGAGACTCAGAGGTAGTTCGTCCAGGTGGCGCCGTTGGCGCGCGCCATCTGGTCCGCGTTGCGCTCCATCCCGAGCACGCTCCCGAAGTGGGCAACCGTGGCTGCGTAGCCGCCGTACTGCCGAGCCTGAATGATGTGCATGTACTCGTGGATGCACACCGACGAAACGCGCTCGACGGGGATGATCGAAAGCTGGATGTAGATCACCTGATTATCGAGATCGGTCGCACCATAGTGGCCCTGGCTGGCACCGGAGTCGTAGACGACGTTGCTGAATCCGAAACGAGCCATGACGCCCTGGCAGATGCTGCGCTTGTCCACGACGGGCGCGGCGGCTTGAACCGGCGTGGCCCCGCTAGACGCGGGAGCGGTCGACGAAACTGCGGGGCGGGTCCGCTCTGCCTTCAAGGCCGCGGCAGCACTAGCCTTCGCCGCATCGGCCCGCTGCGCCTCCTCCGCGGCTCGACGCTGTTCGACATGCCACGCGGTGACATCGATCGAGACGAGCTTGATCGTGTCGGTGGTCGATCCGTGGATGGCGACCAGGTCGGCGCCCGCACCCGTGAGCGCCTTTGTTGAGCGCTCGATTGCCTCCGGGCTATGAGAGCCCCTCAGGAGTGGGGTCGAGTCCTGAATGGCAGCCTCGGCTGAATGGATTGCCGTCTGGGTGCTGGTGACCAGTTCTCCCAAGTGCCGTCGGTGCGTCTCGGAGGTGACCTTCGACTTGCTCGACGTCAAGGCTGCCTGCGCCAGCTCCACATCCGATCGTGCGTCTGCGATCGCCGGAGCGAGTGCTTCGATGCCAGCGTTGATGGGCTTGATGCTCGCCGAGGCGGCGATCTCCCGGTCGACGGATGCTTGCGCATTGGCCGTCCCTGCGAAGAAGAGACCGCCTGTGACGAGGGTGATTGCGGTGACGCGGACGAGCGGGACGAGGATGGCGGTGCGCACGGTGAAGCTCCTGGGTGAGACGTGTCTGGCATCACTGATTTGTGACGTGATTACAGTACACGTGTACTGTAGGCTGCGTCAAATCAGCGGGTGAATGCCGACAGCCATCCCGTTGCCGCCACGTCTCCGTTCTTCATGAAGGCGGCCGCAACAGGCTCACCCTTTCCCTCGACGCTCAGCGTCTGGTCGACTCGACTCCGGCGCCAAGACGGGTCCTTCCGAGCTGGCTGGTCGAGCACGAAGACCGCCGAGTTGGCCGGAGCCTCGACCCTCACGGACAAATCACGGCCCTTGGCGCTGTGCTTCACTCGCAGCGTGGGAGCAGGGTCCCCACGATGCTTGTCGAACAGAGCTTTCATCTTGGGCTCGGGATTCTTGCGCCCAGCCTCGTCCTCCGCGAGTCGTAGGGCTCTCCCGTCCCCACGGTCGGGCGACAGATTGTGCCACCGCACGCGCTTCCCGAGGTCGGCGGCAACGACGCTTGACCAGGTCGGGATCGTCCCGAGCATGCCCTGCGCGGCGATCCAGGCAAGGTAGCGAGGGCTTGAGTCGAGAGGCATCGAGAGGATGCCGCGTGAGATTCCGGCGACCATCGTCCCGCCGCCATGGAACGCGTCGGACCGAACGGCGGCGAGCCAGAGTGCGGCTCGGACGACGTCGGCGCCGGTGCAATCGACCCGTCCGTTCCGATTCAGCTCGACGGAGCGCTTCTCCCCGTCGAGCTTCGGGATGGCGCGGATCACGTTGGCTCGCTGATCCGGGCTGGAGGGCGCGCTGAGGTTCCGGTACGCATCGAGCCGAGCGATGGCGTCGATGATGTAGGACTCAGCCTGCTGGGGGCGACTGGGGAGGATTTTGACTGCTTGGATGGCTCGACGCAGATCGATGGCGTAGTTGACGTTGACCATCATGCGTGACGTCAAATTCCCGAGCGACGTGGCCTGGAGGACCGGCAGGGGCTTATCCTCGGGTCGCACGAGCCGGGTGAAGCCGTTCTTGTCGAGCGACTCCAGCGCCTCGTTGATGGCCTTGTCGTTCCGCGTGCCTTGGTGGAACGCGAGCGTCTGCCTCCACCACGCGCGAGCTTCATCCTCGGATGCGATACGCCCCTGGACGATTTCTCCGAGCAGGTGATCCTTGAGCGTCGCAGCGATGCGCGAGATGACGGTGTATCCGGCGGCGAGGCGCTCGCGCCACATGGCAGTCTCGTCGCTTTGCGTGATGATGAATGCCCAGCCTTCGGACTCCTTCCCCGCTCGCCCCGCGCGGCCGACCATCTGTTGGATCATGGAGACCTCCATGACCGTCGGGCCGATCGACGTGTCACGGACGACGACAGCTCGGGCCGGGGTGTTGACGCCAGCAGCCATGGTGCTTGTCGCCACGAGCACGTCGAAGTCGCGAGTCCGGAAGGACTCCTCGGCGAGGTGCCGGTGGGGCCAGTCGCTGTAGTGGAGCCCGATCTTGGCAGCATGGGCGACGCGCGCGATCGCCTCGATGTCGTTGGGGTCGATGCCATCCGTGTCTTGCCCGCGATCCCGAGCGATGTCGAGCGCCGTGGCGCGAACGGAGAACTTCGAACCGCAGAACACGAGCGTTGAACCATCGAGCGCGCTGATCTCGCGGACGATGTAGGAGGCGGTCGTGCTGCGGTACTCCTGGACGTCGTCGCGGTCACCGGCGGGCACCGTGAGTACCTGCTGGTTGAGGCGCGTCGGCCGCCATGTGATGCGGACGAGGGTGGCGTCAAGCCACTCGGCGACTTCGGCGGCGTTCGCGACGGTGGCGGAGAGGCCGACGAGTTTGACGTCGGTGGACTGGCGGATACGGGCGAGCAGGGCTTCGAGAGTGGCGCCGCGTCCCGGTTCACCGAGGAGGTGAATCTCGTCGACGACGATGGTTCCGACGCGCTTGACGACGTCGGCGAGGCTGGCCGAGCGGCAGAGGGCCTCGAACTTCTCGGTCGTGGCGACCAGGAGGTCCGCCTCGGCGACGGCCGCCGCATCGACGGCGAATTCGCCGGACAGGCGCTCAACCTTGAGCCCCTGCTCGCGCCAGAGTTCAAGGTCGCGATCCAGTTCAGCAGTGAGGGACCGCTGGGGCACAAGCCATGCGGCCGCTCCCCGCGAGTCTTGATCTCGTGGAGGGCCGCCGTCATGCCGATGACGGTCTTACCAGCTCCCGTCGGAGCCACGACCATGCAGGACTCGTCGGCGAGGATGTTGGGTAAGGCTTCCACCTGGGCCGGGTTGAACGTCGGGTAGGGCAGAAGCGGGAGCCAGGAGTCGGGCACCAGCGTTGACGCCTGGGTGTACTCCGGGTTCGTGTCCGGCGGGGTGTGAAGTGACTCCCAGCTCAGATCGAAAGCGGTGCGCGAAGCAGCGGCGAAGGCAGGGTCGAAGAAGTCGCCGATGCGTCGACCACCCATCTGCATGACCGGCAACGGGCACTCCGGGGTGACGGCCTCTCGGCCCTCTTTGGAGTAGACGTGCTCGGTCTCCAGCCAGTGCTGCGCGACGACGACCTCGGCGCCTCGCGCTCGGAACGCGGCAGCCACGGGCTCGATGCCCCACTGGTCGCTCATGATGACGCGGTCGCCCGGGCCGAATCCTGCGGCATCGGCCTCGGTGAATCGATCCGATCGGCTGACGCGGGGGCGGACTTCAATGGGGGCGAAGGGGTCCGTGATCACTACCTTAGTGTAGCAGGTTGTCGCTAAGGGCTACGCCGCTGCTCGTTCGGTGAGTCCTCGCTCGATGCCCTGCCGCGCGAGGGTTGTGGTGATGCCTCGATTCCCGTCCTTCTCGACGTCGCCCTCGACGGCGTCGACCGCCGCAAGCATGATGCGTCGCTTCTTCTCCCTGGAGCGGTAGATGCCAACGTCAATCGAGTCTGAGAGAACGGCGTTGACGATGTGCACGTCTCGATCCTGTCCAATCCGGTAGATGCGGTCCGTCATCTGCTCCTCGTCGCCCGCTCCCCAAATCTGCTCCGCCAGGATCATCCAGGCGCAGGCGGGACCGGCTCCCTCGATGGACTGTTTGCAAAGGGTGTGGCCCGTCTTGCCCGCTTCGATCGACACGGTGATGACGGGATGCTCGCTGACGGGTGCGCCGTTGAAGAGCTTCTTGTCGCGCTCGACCTCTTCGATCTTCATGCCGCCCTGAATCCGGAGCCCCGAGAAGGCGTCGGCGTAGATGTCCACGACGTCGCGGTGGTGAGCCGCGATGACGACCTTCTCCCCGCGGGCGACCAGCTCGTTGACTTTGGCGAGGATGGAGGGCACCTTCGCGCGTGCGGCGGCCTGTCGGAGGTGCGCGATCCGCGAGAGGTGCGCGGCGGCCTCTTTGGAGAGCTTCTCCCCCACCTTGGCGTTGAGGAGGTCGACCTTGAGCTTCTCCGCGATGTCGCGGGCCTGGTCGGCGAAGAAAGCGCTCGTCTCCTCCTCGACCTGGCGATAGGCAGCCATGTCCTCGGGCGCGGGGGTGATGTACCAGGGGCGGCGCTCCGCCTCTCGGTCGTAGAACTCCGCTCCATCGACGTATTTGACCGGCAGGTCGCCCTGCTGGACCATGATCGACTTCGTTCGACGGAGATAGTGGCCACTCACTCGCAGTCGAGTGTTCAGCTCCGCGAGATTGCTGGCGCCGTCGTAGGTGCGCACGTAGCCGTCACGCCGAGGGCCCTTGCCGGGGCCGATGAAGACGTCCTTCGGGCCGCAGTATCGCTCCTTGAACATCACGGGGCCGCCAAAGAGGTCGTCGATGCCGAGCATCTCAAGCAGCGCAAGGACTTCGATGGGGCGATTGACGATGGGAGTGCCGGTAAGCACGAGGACCATGCCGTCATCGCCCTTGCGACCAGTGACGGCTTTGGAGATCGCCATCGAGCCGGTGCCGCGCTGCGTCCCGCCGGTCTTGACGTCCTTCGTGGTGGTGCGCGTTCGGCCCCTGGAGTCGACCTTGGTTTCGCGGCGCTTCTGGAAGGTCTCAGCCCCGGACTTCCCGTAGTGCCCCTCGTCGATGATGAGGGCGTCGGGCTGCCACGCGGCGATGGTCTCGGCCCAGAACTGGACGATCGCCCAACCCACGACGACGATGTCGGCATTGCCGGGGATGTAGCCCGGCTTCTGGCCTTCGGCGATGAACCCGTTGAAGGTCCCGAACTCGAAGTGGGTCATCGTCTCGGTGATCCAGTTTGCTGTCAGCGACGACGGGCAGATGACCACGGCGCGCAGCCGTTCCTTGCCCGCGACCCGGAGCGCTGCCAGGGATTCGAGCGTCTTCCCCAGTCCAGGCTCGTCGGCGATGAGGACGGTCTGGAATCTCTCGGCCGCCGCGACGGCAACGACCTGTTGCCCCATCAAGGTCGACTTCAGGCCCACGATCTCAGGCGGAGTGTCGTGCGACGTGGCGTTCGAGATGAGGAACGCGTCCATCTCGTCTCGCCAGCGAGCCCTCGCGGCATCGCGCACTTCTTGCGCCACTCGCAGCCCGTGCCTGTCCGCCCATTCCTCAACAGCGCGCGCGTCGAACAGCGGCACAGTCCAGTACTTGCGCGCCGTGTTCTGGCGCGCGTAGGCCGTGGGGATGGCGTCCGTGAGGTTCGGTGTCGAGGAGTCTCGCCGCACGTGGATGACGCGGCGCTCGATCGTGACCTGCTCGATGCTCTCCATCTCCGCCGCGAGGGTGCTCAGCTCATCGTTGACGGTCCCCCCGTGGCGCTGCGCAAATGCGATGACGCGTGGTGCTGCCTCGGGGTTGAGCCGCCACGACCCTTTGAGCTTGCTCGCGAAGCCGAGCGCGCGGACTTCGTTGTCGGGCATGCTCCGTGGACCCTGGAGGAAGACTTCGCCCTTCGTGGCCCAGGCGCGGAGAGTGGTCGTCGTGGCATTGGTCACGCGGCAACCTCGGCGGGCTCGACGGGGGCCTCTTGCGCAGACGCTTCGCCGCGGCGAAGGGGTCCGAGCTGGACGACGCGAGCGGCTATCGAGAGGCCCGCCAGGACGAAGTAGGCGAGGGCCGTCAATGGCGGGAGCATGTTGAACGCGATGGCGGGCAGGATCATCCCGAGGGCGATGGCACGGAGGGTCGCCGCCCATCCGTAGAGCTGGGCGGCCGCGAGGTACTCCTTCGCGTCCGCGTAGAACCCTCGCGCCTGCATGTTGCGGACCGTCGCCCCCGCGAGTGCAGAGACGGCGGCAAGCGCTGCTCCGGCGACGACGAGCAGGGCGAGCAAAGGTGCCGCATTCGCAAGGAGCGCCAGCCCAGCGAGGGCCAATCGGTTCAGGAACTCAGTCATCGCTCTCCACGTCGGGTTCGTAGGTGTCGTATGCGGCCTTGCCGCGGATTTCGATGCTCGCGAGGCCTGGCTCGCGACGGCTGAAATCGTCGGCGTTGAGCTGGATTGCGGCAAGCGGGCGCGATCGCCACTGCGGTCGAACGATGGTGAGGAAGTTCCAGATCACCTCGCTGACAATCGTCTTCACGTCGTTCGCGTCGATCCGCGGAAAGCGGGCGGTGAAGATGGTGACGTAGCGGTTGACGATGGCGCCCGCCAGGTCCTGAGAGCGCCACTCTTTTCGAGCACTCCCCTGGTGCAGGATCGCCGTGTAACCGTCGCCTTGGACCTCGAACTTCTCATCGAGGTCCATCCCGGCGATGGCGACGTCTTCGAGGACGTTCTCAAGGCCCTTCAGGCTTCGTCGCGCCTTCTTGACGTGCGCCAGGAGGTCGAGGGCGTCCTTGGTATCGATGTCGAGGCCGTCGCCCAGGTGCTCGCGCATCAGGGCGGCGTTGCCGACCATGAAGTCGAGGCGCGACACGGCGTCCGCTTTGTAGCGGGCCGCATTGGCTTCAGCCGTCGACGTCACACTGCTCCTAGGGATCAAGTTCCCTTAGTGTAGCAGGTTGTTGCTATGCGGCTCTCGGCATGACGGAGGGCGGCACTCCACGGAAGACGCCGCGGCCCTCTTCTGCTTCCAGAGCCCGACGTCGAATGCCCTGGCATACCTCTTCCGCCATCGAGTCCTTATGGCGCCAGTCGTCCGCGGCGCCGCGTCGGCGGACCCCGTGGCTTTCCCATTGGGCACGACGGGCGCACCGCAGTGCGCGCACGGAAGCGGTCCGGCGGCCGCGAGTCGCCGTTTCCAGCCGTCGATCTGGTCGTCCTTGTCGGCGATCTTGCCCTGCGCGATCTCCAGGTCTCGCTGCAACCGCGCGAGCTTCTCCGCGGAGGCGGCGTCGGCGGCACCCTCGCTGCCGACCCATGAGAGCCCTTTGACGTTGGCTTCGAGTGGGGCCAGGCGGTAGTAGAGCGCAGCGATCGCCTTGGCCGGAAGGTCTCGCGGAGTTGGATTGCCGCCCGAAACGGGACGCGCCACGCGGACACCCCAAGCGTTCTCACCCTCGCGCGTCACAACGATGATGCCGGAGTTCATCGGAACGGCGCTCTGTGCGAGTGCGAGCAGAGTGTCCGGGACTGCGTAGTAGTGCTTGTGGGTGAGCTGGCGCCAGGGTTCCTGCTTCTCGGGGTGATTGACGTCCTGGAGAAGGTCCGCTCGCGAGACTTTGATCTCGACGGCGCGTCGTTCGCGGGGGTTG
Organism: Frondihabitans sucicola; assembly: GCF_030296615.1. Classification (GTDB taxonomy): domain Bacteria; phylum Actinomycetota; class Actinomycetes; order Actinomycetales; family Microbacteriaceae; genus Frondihabitans; species Frondihabitans sucicola. The sequence goes on from NZ_AP027733.1 coordinate 168,954, forward strand.
AAGAGCAGTACGTCGATGCGTCGTTCGTTAGCGTCGTACGCGCACACTTCCGTGACGACGGCGTAGCGCTGCTGGTAGGCGAAGTAGATCGCCCGCTTCATCTCCCGCTCCGTCCATGGTCCGGAAGGGAGCGTCACTGGAAGCGACCCACCTGCGAGTCGGCCTTTTTGACGTAGGCGTCGGTGACGTTGGTCTGCTTCTTGCCCGCGAACCACACGTGTTCCTCGACGTAACCCTCGATGCTGATGACGTCGCCCTCTCGGACGTAGAAGTTGTCCGAGAACACCCGAATGCGATCACCTTGCTCGGTCAGGGCGACGTGCATGTAGCGCGTGGTCTCGCCACCGTCCAGCTCGACCACTCGGTTCGAGATGATCTTGCCCACAAGGTGGACATCTCCGCCTTCGCTGCCGAGCCACTCGCCGACGCGCCGCTCCTTCGGCGCGGCGGGCGGCCGGGAGGCGCGGGCCTCGTCGCGGCGGCGACGTTCCTGCTCCTGTGCGTACATGTTGGCGCCCGCTGCGAGCAGCGGCAGCTCGCGCTCCTCCACGAACTCCTTCTTGGCGACGGCCTGGACGCGGCGTTCGAAGTCGGTGGTCGGGGTCATGGACTGGAGGTACTCGCGAGACTCGAAGCCCGTGATGAAGTTCTCTTTCGTGTCGAGCAGGTAGGCCTGGCGCTCATCCTTGGGTAGCCGGAACTTCGTGACGACAGCGTCGGCCGTGGCGTTCTGTTCGCCCTTCTTGATGAAGCCGCCGTTGGCGTCCATGTGGGCTCGTGCCGTCGACAGTGCGTAGAGCGACGAGATGACGGGGGTCGAGGATGCGTCCAGGTCCTCGGGGAATGCGAGACGGCTCGGGAGGGTGTCGATGTCCTTCGAGTAGATGGTGAAGCGGACCCACTGGTTCGCGATGGCCTGATCTTCTTCGCTGACGGCGATGTAGTTGTCGATCGTGAAGTGGATCGGGTCCTCGGGGTGCTGCAACTGGTACTCGCCGAGGATGCGCTCAACGTCCGCGGCGGCGCGCGCGTTGGCGAACACGGGGCGGCTGGGTGCCGAATCAGGGTCTGCCATGAGGTCCAGTCTCCCTTGTGCGTCCATCGCTCGCGCGGCGGCTCGCGCGGCAGCGACCGCGTCATCGCCGTCGAGCTGATCGACCATCGCATTCAGTGCTCGCGTTCGGGTGCGAGCGGTGCCCTCCTCCGCAGAGAAGCCGTCCTTGCGGTTGCAGCGGATGGGCTGCCCCGTGGGCGACTCGGCGCATGACTTACACATGGGTGGGCTCCTCCTGGAAGTCGGGCACTCGGGCGATGTCGGCTACGCGCCTCTTGCCCGCGGAGATGAGGTGGGCGAGGGGTAGCCGACGGGCCGCCCACTTCGGAGTGAAGGTTAGGTGCATCTCTGCCTCTCTGATGGCGGTCACGATCGCCACGAAGGGGCGACCGAGTTCGTCGCGAACGGTGACGGGCGAGCCCGGGCCGACCTGAATGATCTTGTGCGTATCCAGGTAGATGCGCGTGGTTTCCTGCTGCACTGGCTGGCCCTTCGAGGCTCGGTGAACGTCGTCTTTGAAAAGGGAACCAGAATGACGGTCCCGTTCGGAAGAGGTCTCCCTGTCGCAACCTGCTTCGCTATAACCTTTTTCTATGCTCGACGTTTCGGTGTTTCGTGGTGCCCTGGAGATCGTCCTCGGCTATCAAATTGACGAGCACCAGCAGGTGGCACTCCAGACCTACTTCTCGGGCTGTGAGGCCCTGTCTGTCAACGATGCGCTCGTGGCCGTTGACCCAGCCTTCGCGGCACGGCAGAACCCCATTCAGCTCGCAGTGTGGGAGACATTCCTCGTGCCGACCGCGGGCCTCGTAGCCCACGCCTCGGCCCCCTTGGATAGGCAGACGACCCATGGCGAAATCGAACAACAGTGAAGAGCTGACCGTCTTCATCGTCATCGCCCTGATCGTCGTCGTCGGCCTCTCGGGCGGCAAGCTCAACTTCGGCCTCGGAGGGAACTCCGCCGATGCAGCCACGGGCACGGCAGCCTCTCTCGCCAACGGCTCGTCTATGTCGATCTCCACGGCGACGAACACGCTGGCGACGATCCCCGAGGTGCCGGATGGGTCGATGGCGGGCTATAGCCGGGAGCTGTTCCCTCACTGGGAGAAGGCCACGGCCAACGGGTGGAGCGGCGTGCCCGCAGCGTGCGATTCGCGGGAAGCTGCGCTCATTCGCGACGGCAAGGACGTGAAGTACTCCAAGACCTGCTCGATCACTTCGGGCAGTTGGGTCGATCCCTACACCGGCACCAAGGCGACCAAGAGTGGCGACATGGACATCGACCATCTCGTCCCGCTCGCTGCCGCTTGGCGCTCGGGAGCATCGAAGTGGACGACGGCCCAACGCCAGAAGTTCGCGAACGACCCTCTCGTGCTGGTCACCGCCGGAGCCTCAGCGAACCGCAGTAAGGGCGATCGCGGGCCCGACCAGTGGGTGCCGCCAGCAGCCAATGCCCAGTGCGAGTACGCCGTCCGCTGGGTCGAGATCAAGGGCGCCTACCAGCTCACGGCGACCGCCAGCGAGAAGCTCAAGCTCGGCGCGCTCCTGAAGGCCTGCCCGACCGCCACGCCCTCCCCCTCGCCGACGCCCAGCAAGAAGTCCTGACTGGATCAGCTCATGCAGACATCCACGATCACCTCCGAAGGCGTCGACACGATCGAGGTCGGCGTCGTCTCCGGCGATCTTGATATCGCCACCGCTGTCGCCAATGGGATCGCGATCGTCACGGTCGCCTACTCCGGCGCCCTCGACACCTACACGGTCGTCGGTTCGGCCCTCCCCACGTCAATGACGGAGGCAGACGCGCACTCCAAGGTCATCGAGCACCTCGGCGGCCCGGTGCCGCGCGATGACGCAGGTAACACGGGTTCGCTGTCGCTGGACGACTTCGTCCTCTAGGCCGCGAGCGACGTCTCCTCGACGGGCTTCACGGGCGCCGCGCCAACGTCGAGGCCGACTTCCGTGAGTGCATCCTTGGCGAGCTTCATGAGGCCCCACATGTCGCTCTTGGCCATGCTCGGCGAAATCTTGCCCGCGAGGAAGCTGGCGAGGACGACGATGCGGTTGTCGAAGTCCGGCTCCGCCTCATCCTCGACGTCAAGGGTGTCGAACTCGAAGGCGGGCTGGTAGGCGGAGCCATCGGTAGGAGCTGCGATCCAGACGGTCGCCTCGTGGCCGCTCTTGGTGCGGCGCCGCTTTCCGGAATCGAGAATCAGCTCGTCCGTGCACAGCTCGTTGCGACGGGCCGACACGGACTGGTGGGGCTTCATCATGGCCCGCTCCAGCTCGTCGTCTGTCATCCCGCGATCCTTGGCGGCGACGATGAGGTCGTAGGCGGTGCGTCGCTGCGTGCCGGAGTTCGGAAGGGCCTTCTGGCCAGCATCCTTGGCGGTCTCGGGGTGGGACGAGCCGGTAGTCGTCTTGTCGACGCTGGCCTTGTCGCGAGCGACTTCGGCAGGCGCCTTTGCGGCCGCCTCGTAGGCGCGGCACCGGTCAGCGTCCAGGCCGGACATGCACGCAGGGCCTTCGCAGCCCTCGGCATCCGTGAAGTGGTCGGCGCGGTTATCGCCGCAGGTGACGCATTTCACGGGGCGAGTTCGAACAGGACCGGCTGGAGGGGCGACTCTGCCAGTCGTGCGTCGAGGCCGTTGTGAAGCGACTCCGCGAACGCGGCCGCGGAGACGCCCTTGGGCAGTCGCTGCATCTGACTGGCTAGCCCTCGAAGGGCACTCAGTACTGCGGGCTCCAGAACGACCAAGGGGATGCCGAGGTCGTCTGCTGTGCCTTCGAGCACTTCCACGACGTATTCGGGCTGGGGTGCCGATGCGAATGTCATGAATCTCCTCGTGGTCGGTTTTGAGTATAGCAGGTTGTGAGTTTCTTCAGGAAAGTGCCATAGGGATTCAGGTCCCGACCATCTCGCGTCGATCGTGACGTGATGGACGCTGGACCCGCTTCCTCGCCGCCGCTCTGGAGCCGACCCGTGACGTGATGCGCCGGGCTCTGATCGTCGCCACCTCGATCCGATCCGGCCTTGAACCCGTGCGTTCGCGCTCGTCGTGCGCCCGCGGATGTGCGCGTGCGCGCATGTGCGCGAACGCGCGTCCGCGTCCTCGGTTCGTTGTGGAGATCGCCTCACCCGAGCGAAGCGAGGGGGAGGCGGGCTCCGCAACGGACCGACCGCCAGAGCGGAGCGAGGCGGAAAAGCTGTCCTCCGTGAGGTCGGACAGCGCAGGGTCAGGAGCTTCGCGCTCGACGCTGCCGCAGTCCACCCCGGATCGCAGCACGCCCCTTCGACCGAACCACCTCCGGAAGCCGCGTAATCTCTTTCTCTTTCTCTTTCTGTTGGGTGGACCAGTTGCGATCTATAGTTCCGAACTACAGTTCGTGATCACAGCAGCGAACTAGAGTTCTGTAGCCAATTGGCGTCAATAGTTCCGTTCGGCAGGCATTCGATCCGCGGCGGCAGCGCCTGCGACACGCCGGAGCCGTCACAGGCACATCGTGATGAAGTCGGGCTTCGAGAGATTGCCGACGGATAGTTGTCATCAAGTTGTCGGCAACCTGCTACTCTAAGACACATGCTTACGACTTCACCCTTCGTCGCCAAGCCGGTGCCGCAAGAGTTTCGCGGATTCGGCAGCCGCGTCGACGTCCACGAGGCCCTTGTCTCCATGGCCAACGATGACGGCATCGTCTACACGACCTACGCGGACTTCGCTGTCGCTGCGGACGTGACGCCGCAGGTCGCCCGCCGCACCCTGGCCTGGCTTCAGGAGCAGGGCCTCATCACCTACCGCCCCGGCAATCGGGGTCGCAAGGGCATCGTCCAGCTCATCGCCGAGGAGGTTCGCTCGTGACGATCGATGCTCCGGTGATGCCGACCGACACGGCGCCGCCCGCCTCAGCCCCTGCTGCCCCAGCGCGCAAGAAGCGTGCGCCCAACGGCCATGCACCCAAGGACCACTGGTTCCCGCTGTACGGCCGAGAGTTGCTGGAGGGGACTTCGCCAAGGAGAACGACATCTACTCGATGACGCTCTTCCTGATCCTGCGACACCGCGCCAACATCTGCGGGATCGCCGACTTCGTCGTCAACTCCGACGAGGAGGTCTACGAGGACTGGATGACCAAGGATCAGGCGCGCGCAGCCCTCGACCGCCTCATCGAAAACCGCAGCATCATCTACGACCCGGAGCGTGGCGCCGCGTTCATCCGCTCGTTCCTCAAGTGGGACCGCATGGTCTACCGGACGAGTAACAATTTCAAGGCCTTCGCCAAGAACGCGCGCGTCATCGGCTCCAAGCCGATCCGTCGGGCGCTGGCCCTCTCGCTCGCCCGCGAAGAGCAGACCATCCGCCAGCCTGACGGCGTCCAACTCCTCGCCAAGGAGCTGATCCACGAACTCCTGGGCAAGGAGGCCGAGGACATTCTCCGCCGCTCGACCGTTGCCACCAGCGCCGAGTGGGCCAGTGCCGGTGCCTAGTTTGAAAACGGGACCGACTCCGCAGAAGTGCACCCCGTCGAGCCCCTTCGCCCGCTGTTACGGTTCAATGACCGGCAGAGTTCGCGCCCTGCCCGAGGACCACGACAGCCCTCTGTCCAAATCCGCCCGACCTCTGGATTCATCCATGAACAGCACCGCATCCAACTCTGCGTCGCTGATGGCTCAGCACTCCATTCGCGAGCGTGCACCGATGATGCGCCAAGCGTTCATCGGTGATCTCATCGGCCCCTCTGGTTCCCTGGAGGACTCGAATGCTGCCTGACGCCCCGATCGAAGACGCCGTCGAGGACTACTCCGAGCCCGCCGTGGCCGCGAAGTCCCTGGTCGACATCGTGATCCCCGACGCGACGCTTCCCGCGATCGACGTCGACTCCGCCTACGAGCCGCTCATCCGCCACATGACGGAGCTGCCCGCTGATGTTGCGCCGCCTCTCGGAAGTGCCGCGACGCTCGTCTCGTCGATTCGGTCTGACGCCGGTGCCGGTCTCAGCCGGGACATCCCGAACGACTACATCCAGGGCATCACGATCCTGCGCGAGCTGTCCGAGCGAATCGATCGCGTCCTCATGACCTTCGCCGTCATCGCGACCTCGGAGGGCGTTTCGATCGTCACCGCCGCAGAGAAGGCGGGGATCGCCCCGAACACGCTCCGCAAGAGGCTGGCCCACACGACGACATCCCTCGCCAAGCAGGGAGGCGCAGATGAGTCACCCTTCTGACGCCACCCGCGACATCGAGTACGTCGTCGAGCCGATCCAGACGGATGCGGTTCAGGTTCAGCCTGGATTCTTCGGCATGAAGACCATGGCTCCCGATCGTCCGATCAGCGCGCCAGCGACGCCGGTCACCCCGAAGACGGCGGACGGCCTCGACACGCAGATGATCATCGGCCGCTGGTCATCGTGGATGCACGAGAAGACCGGGATCATCGTCCCCTCCGGGACGCGCGCTCGGCTCGGCAAGCAGGTTCGCACGCTGATCATGGATCGCTACGACTCTCACGTGATCATCTGGGCGCTTTCCATCTGGTCGCTCAAGGCGGCCGAGGTTGGCCCCACCAAGTTCCCGCCAGAACAACTCGGCGGCCTGGCATGGAAGTTCGCCATGGATGCCTCCGACATCGCCAAGCGGTGGAGGGCAGACATGACCGACGCCGTCCGAAACATCAGCGCCCGCACGGGCGTCTCCACAGGACTTGAAACGAAGACCGAGATTCGCCAGCAGACGACGGCGAATGCTCTCGACGAGCTGCGAGCACGGAAGGCAAAACAGTGACCAGGAAGCACGTCATCACGGGCGAGGCCGAAGAAAACGAGGTCATCGCCTACCTCACCGCGCTCTGCAACGTCACGGCCGACAACGCCGACATCGCCGAGGTCTGGCTGGAGGTCTTCTCGGACACGGACGTCGCGACGGCCAAGCAGGCCATCAAGGCCTTCGCCGTGAACTCCGGAGCCTTCCCCTCGCCCGCCAACATCCGACCGTTCGTCACGCAGATTCACGAGGCCCGACTCGTCGCTGACAACCACCAGCCCTTCCCGCCGGACATCAGCGACTTCGACACAGAGGACGACTTCAACACCGGATACGCGAAATGGTTGGCCGAGTGGCGACTCCAGGTACGGCTTGGCGCCGACCCGAACGAGGCGGACGAGACTTCGCTTCTGGCCATCGGGTCGACGCTGGATCGCAACGCCGCGCGCCCGCACGAGATCGAAGACATGACGATGCGCCTCGCACTGACGACGGGAGCGGAGCAGTGATCCCCAGCTACACGATCGACGTCACCCTCAAGGGCGAAGTCCGCGTCAACGGCTCCGCGATCGCGCCGCACCTCGCCACCGACGAAGTCCTCGTTGAACTCGGGAAGCAGATCAACGGGAGCATCGCCGCGGGGCAGCTCCCCACGGGCATCCTCATCCTCCTCCGCGATGAACGACCCGACGGCGGTGGATACCAGGACCTCACCCTGAAGCCCGGAGAGAATCTCCGGGGCAACTTCTACGAGATGTCGCCGCTCACGAGGGCGGCCCTCACCGAACCCCCGGCCTGGGCCCGTGCCGGTCGAGTGCGCCCTACGCGCCACCGGCAAGCGATCACGCGCAGCCTCGCCGATGCTGCTCCGGCGCTCGTCCCCATCGAGGAGATCGAGGAGGGGCGCGACAGGCGGGCTCGCCGCGTCACCGTCATCGTGGTGGCTGCGATCGTCCTTCTCGTCGGCGCGCGTGTTGCCACGGGCGTCGATTGGGGGAGCCATGCGTACGCCGCCGGATGCGAAGACGTCCGGACGGGACTCCGGGTGGCGAACACCGACACGTGTGGCAACGATCGCTTTCACGAGCTGCGCTATCTCGGCTCGGGCGAGACCATGCCCGCGGTGGGCGAGTCGTTCGTTGCGGGTTCCCTCGGCAAGCCGAGCGACGCCCGCTCCATCCAGAAGACCCCTCGACCCGGCGGCGGAACCGTGGGGTCGAAGGGTCTCGTGGAGGCCGCGAAGTAGTCCTACTTCGCGGTCGTGGCCTTGGCGCCCTTGGGCGTGGTCTGAGCCTCGGTCTTGCCGTCGACGCGGTCGGGGTGGTCGTGGATGTTCACCCGTCGGTACGCGCGGATCGACGGCGGCACGCTCCAGCGATCGCCATGATCGTGACGCGCGACGCGCATGCGGAGACCGGCGACGGTGTGGCTGCCCTCGGTCGCGTCCGCGATGTCGGCCCACTTGATGTTGCGGTCCTTCAGCTCCATCACGAGCTTCGAGAACGCCTCGCTCTTCTTGCGGATGTCCGATTCGAGCGGCGTCGAGCCCTTCGCGAGCTTCGCGATAGGTCCGAGGGCCTTGAGGGCCTCGGCCTCCTCGGGCGAGATCACGCCGACGGGACGAGCGGCGGTCTTCGGCTTCGGCGACTTGCCACGCGGGGGTCGCTGGTAGACGGGGAAGTCGACCACAGGAAGCTCGGTCTCGTCGTCCGTGTGCGAGCGGTAGCGAAGGCTGGTCACGCGGACGCCTTCACCGCTCAGGCCGATCATCTCGCCGAGGGCGTTGAAGGGCCATCCCTGGGCGCGAGCGCTCTCGATGATGGTGACGAGATCACGCCACGACGCGAGGTGCTTCGGGGTGTCGAAGTGGTCCTTCTGCGCGTTGAACTTGCGGTACGCGGCGCTGATCCGCTTCTTGGCGTCGGCGACAGCCTCGGTACGAGCCTTGGCGTCGTCCTTCGCCTGGTTGGTGTTGTCGACGTCGACCGTCTCGGTCTCGGTCTCTGCGGTGTCAACCGCGTCCTTCACAGGGGAAGTCAACTCATGGTCCACCCTTCGCCCGTATTCGGGGCTAATCGGAGCTATCGTAAGCAAATCTTACAATAGCACGTTGCGATCTAGGGGAGCCTGATCGGTCATTACTCCATGTCGAGGGGCGGGAAGAGCACTGTCCCGATGGTCTCCGCGATGTGAATTCGCTGCGCGCAATTCGCGCATGGGGCGGAGACCTTGCCGCGCTGATGGCGACGTTCGCAGTGCTGGAGCGTGATTTCTGCGTACCGAGTGACGGCCCCGAGCACTTCCGTCTCGACCACCGTGGCCTGCGCAGCGTAGATCGCGTCGCGATTCTCCGGCGTGTCCCAATCGTGTGACTCGGCGGCCAATTTCAGGGCTCGCGCGAGGCGCTCTCTCGGGTCCGTCTTAGGCACTCTGGGCCTTAAGGAATTCGCGGTGCCGCTTGATGTTGTCGAGCGCGTCGAGGTCGTCGATGGTCACATCAGGCGAGTCTAGGGCCGCCTCCATCTGCGCGATGGTCCTGTCGGTGGCTGCGAGCTGGAGTCGATTGAAGAGCGTGAGCGCGTAGGCCTTCAGGCTCTCCTGGGGCACGTCGAAAGGTTCATTGAGGACCTGCTCGACGGCGCGCTGGGACTCCTCGTCCAAGAGTTCACGGAGGACGTGGATACCGCCGCGGCCGCGCCAGCGGGAGATCGGAATCAACAGCCGGACGGCGATCGGAAGCATGTAGCCGTCCGCGTCCGCGAGGTAGGGCACCGTGTCGAGCACTTCGGGCGAGTGAAGGAGGAGCTGGATCGCGGCTCGCTCGTCGGCGTGGGCGATTCGTTCCACGATCGGCTTGGCGGTCGCGGCGGCATCGGCCTGGGACTGGCGCTCTCGCTCGCGTCCCTTTGGGCTGAGCTTCGCGGGCCCAGCCACGTCCGCGTAGGGCATGCCGAGCATCTCGGCCGCCAGCTCTGCGTAGTGCGCCCGGAGTCCGATGTCGCTGATCTCCAGGAGGAGTGGAACGACGGCGTCGCGGGCCACGCAGCGATCCTCATACGTCTCGCGCGGGGCGGCGGTGATCTGGCGACGAAGAGTCATCTCGACCAGGGGGATGCGCTTATCGAGGAGCCCGCGGACCGCAGCTTCTCCCCGCCCTGGTCGGCAGGCGCCTGGAGCAGATTGTCGGGGTCCTGGCCGTCGGCGATGATGTGCGCGGTGAGGCGCTTGATGCCGCAACCGAGGCTGGTCTTGTACGCCTTGTCCATGGCGCCCTGGCCTGCTTTGTCCCCGTCGAACATGAAGACAATCTCGCCCCCGGCGCCAACGAGTCGGGCGAGAAGGGCGACGTGCTCTTCAGTGAAAGCCGTGCCGCACGCAGCGACTGCGTTGGTGATGCCCGCGAGGTGCATGGCCATGACGTCCATGTATCCCTCGACGACGATGGCCTGCTTGGTCTGGCTGATCGTGGTCTTGGCGAAGTCGATGCCGAAGAGCACGCGGGTCTTCTTGTAGGCGTCGGTCTCGATGGTGTTGATGAACTTGCCCTTGTTGCCGTCGGATTCACTGATCCGGCGAGCACCGAAGCCGAGCACCTTGCCAGCCGCGTCGCGAATGGCCCAGGTTGGACGCCCTCGGAAGAAGTCGTAGTAGTCGTTCCGGTCCGGGGACTTGGCGATGACTCCCGCCTTCATCATGTCGCTGATCGTGAAGCCCTGGGACTGGAGGTGCTTCATGAGCTGGTTGCCGCGCCGTGGTGCGTAGCCAACGCCGAAGCGCTCGGCGGCGACCGTGGGATCGTAGCCGCGCTGGCGGATGAAGTCGCGCCCTGAGGCGTCTTCGCTCTCGAAGAACTGGGCCTTGAAGAAGGCCTCGGCGGCGGCGTTGATCTCAGTGATGATCTTGCGGAAGCTGGGCTTCTCCGGTGGCGCGCTCTCGTCGACAGTCAGCGTGTAGCCGACGCGCTCCGCGAGGATTTCGACCGCTTCGGGGAAGCTGACGCCGTCCATCTCTGTCAGGAATTTGATGGCGTCGCCGCCGCGGTTGCAGCCGTAGCAGTAGTACAGCCCATTGGATGGGGTGATCGAGAACGACGGGGACCCATCGTCGTGCTCCGGGAAGGGGCACGTGGCGATCATGCGGTCGTTGCCGGACTTGCGGAACTCGGTGTAGACGCCGATGACATCCTCGATGCGGGCGAGGTCGAGAACGGCCCTCTTGTCCGCGTCGCTGATCCTGGGCATGCTGCTCCTCACTAAAGGTCCGCTTAGTGTAGCAGGTTGCCGTTACTGTCGCTGGAGAAGCGCGGATAGGGACGGGCCGAGTTCTGCTGGTCCGACGGCCCAAGGCTCGCCGGTGCTTTCGCCGAGATGGGCCGCCAGCTCCTTCGCCCATTCACGGAGTTGCTCCTCCGGCGGCGCCACACTGCCGATGCTCGTGCCCGCCACCCAGTCAGTGCCATAGAAGACCTGGCCCGTGGGCACCGCTACGAGGCCGAGTGTCGGCGAGTAAGCGGGGATTCCGCGGGAGAGCCGGTCGACGACGGCGTCGACCTGGGATGGAACAGGTGAATGCAAGGGGGCCTCGATGCTGGCGATCTTCCTGACGCCGGAACACGGGCAGGTGCCCATCTAGTGTAGCGGGTTGCCGAAGACTGTACGCACAACCTGCTACACTAAGACTTCGGCATGTGCAGTGGGCGCATCCAGTCAGGAGGCACCGGCACGTGAGCGTCGCAGCGGATGAAGTCGACCCGAAGATAGAGGTCGAGTCGGAGTACACCGTCACGGACACGCTCGCCGAGGCCGCTGCCCCCGAGCGCGATCCCCTGAAGTCGCCGGAGACGCCCGACGAGGCTGCCGACAAGGCCGAGTACATCCTTGCCATTCTGGTGAAGGCCAAGAACGGTCGCACCAGGCCCTCGCAGGTACAGATGGCTCGCGCCGTTGCGATGTCACTCTTCGGCCAGCGCCCCCTCCTCGTCGAAGGCCCCACCGGTACCGGTAAGTCCTTGGCCTACCTCGCCGGTGCCCTCGCCTTCGGCAAGCAGACCGTCGTCGCCACCCACACCAAGGCCCTCCAGGATCAGCTCAAGCTCGACCTCGAACTGCTCATGGGTGTCCTCGACTCCCATCTCGAACTCTGGGCGGACGAGGTCCTGCCGACGTACGCGATCCTGAAAGGTCGAGGCGCGTACGCATGCCTCGACCGTCTCACGCCGCGAGACATCGAGGAGCAGGCCCCTCTCGACTTCGACGACCCGTCACAGGCTTCGCCGTCGAGCGCCGTCGGCGCCGAGGTCCAGAAGCTCCACGACTGGGCGAAGACCACCGACAGCGGAGATCGCACCGACATCCCCTTCCGCGTCTCCGAGGCCGGGTGGCGCGCCATCTCTGTTACCGCCGACCAGTGCACGTCCAAGCGCTGCCGATTCTTCGCAGACTGCTTCGCCGAGAAGGCCAAGCAGAAGGCCACCACCGCGAGCATCATCATCGCCAACCAGGCGCTCCTGGCCATGTCCATGCGGCTGCCGATCCTGGCGGCCGCTGAGGCCATCGTCGTCGACGAGGCGCACGAATTCGAGTCCGTCGTCGCCAGCACCTTCGGCACGGAGGTCACGATCGGGCGCCTGGAGAACGCGGTCAAGCGAGCAGGGGTCTTGGACGCGATCAGCGCCAAGACTGCTGCGTCGAAGCGGGACAAGGCGAGTCTGGCGATCGCCGCTCTCTCGCGCCTCGTGCCGGTCCCCAAGCCCTTCGTGAACGACCGCAGCATCCTCCCCACCGAGGCTGTCGTCCGTGGCCTGAAGTCGGTCCGCGAAGCCTTCCTCGACCTGCGCGAATTCACGAAGTCCTACCCGATCAAGAACGACACGGACCAGGGCAAGAAGGAGGTGCTGACGCGGCAGTTCGCCAACATCGTCAGCGACATCGACATCCTGCTCATGGGCACCACGGACACGCAGGTCGCCTGGGTCGAACGCAATCCCCGGACGAACGCCGCCGTCATGAAGAGCGCCATGTTCGAGGTGTCGGAGATCATCCGCGAACGCCTGATCAAGGAGCATCGCAGCGTCGTCTTCACGTCCGCGACGCTCACGATCGCGGGCAAGTTCGACTCTCCGATCCGCACTCTGGGTTTCGAGGGCACTCCCTACACCACGCTGGCTGTCGAGTCGCCGTTCGACTTCCAGAAGCAGGGCCGCCTCTATCACCCGATGGGCATCCCCTTCCGGGCGGAGCTGGCGACAGCACCGAGTTCTATCACGCCATCGCACGCGAGGTCAGCGACATCGCCCTGGCCGCCGGAGGCCGCACGATGGTCCTGTCGACGTCCTGGAAGGGCGTCGAGGCGATCTCGGAGGAGCTGCGCCGCATCCTCGGCAGAAAGCTCCAGGTCATCGAACAGCAGGCTGGCACCGGCTTCAAGTTCCTCTCCGAGGAGTTCCTTGGCAACCCGGCCTCGGTCCTCGTCGGAACGCGAACGTTCTGGACCGGCGTCAGCTTCGAAGGATTCTCCTGCGTCGTCACCGTCGTCGAGAAGATGCCGTTCCCGAGCCCCGGCGACGCGATCGTCGGCGCCAAGAACGACGCCGCGAACGCGCGCCGCCCCGGGTCCGGCTTCGGCGAGGTCAGCCTCCCGATCGCACTCCGCCAGATCGAGCAGGGCGTCGGCCGCGCCATTCGCACCGAGCGTGACCTCGCGCTGGTCATGGTGCCGGACCCGCGCCTGAACCCGAACGACGAGAACAAGAAGTCCTACCACCGCGACTTCCGCAACTCGATCCCGAACATGCCGACCGTCGACAAGGCCGGGGCCCTGGCATGGGTCTCGGAGATCGCCCGTCTCGCCAAGCTCGACGAGGAGGCGGAGGAAGCGGAGCCAGAGATCGAGACCGAGGAAGAAGATCAGGGCCGCGCCATGATCTTCGAGGATGTCGCATGACCGAGAGGCTTACCCCGACGCAGGATCTGATCATGGAGACGCTCGCGGCTCGCTATCGCACCGGAGAGCATCTCTGGACGTTCGCTTCGACCCACCAAAAGCAAGCTGACGGCCTGGCGGACATGGGCCTCATCCACGTCATGCACGGCATCACCGAGCGCTCGTTCCGCGCCTCCCTCACCGAGGGGGCAAATCGCGCTGGCTGACGGCCGCGTTCGACCCGCCCGCACCTCGGAAGCTGACGGTGACGGTCGAGGTCGACACGGACGAGATCACGGACGTGCTGGCGTATCACCGCAACAAGTACGTCCCGAAGAACTCGATCATGGAGAAGTGGTTCGCTCTCGCCGACCTCGCTTCCCACCACGACGACAAGGACGAGTTCGATCGCGTCGTCCGCGGCATGCCGACGGGGACGGCTTGGTGCTACCTCAAGGCCAGATCGCCTGGCGGCATCGCCGAGCTGGAGGCCCTTCTGGCCGGAGCCGAGGCGGACCCGGCGGCTTCGCAGTAGGCACCCGCGCGCTCGTCGCCGAACAGCGCCACGAGGCGCTCGTGCGCCTTCCGCGCCGCGGCGAATTCCCCGCGCGCTCCCGTGCGGCCGCCGGAACTGAAGCCGTGCGCCTCGACGAAGCGGTCGAGGTATCCGCCGCTACCTCGGTATCGCCCTGCGTCGCGGGCGAGATCGTCGACGAGCTGATCGGCCGACCGGCTCTCGGGCGAGGCTGTGAACTGGACCTCCCGCGGTCGATCCTCACCCGGCGCCTGCCGGAAGACGCGGACCTGGTGCGCCCCGCCGCCCCATTCGAAGAGCTTCTCCGTCGCCGAGACGCGGTCGGCCTCGACCATCTCGCTGACAGCAAGCCGCGTCGATGTCGTCTGCGCAAGGGCGCGCTGCACGAAGGGCCTCGCGCGACTCGTAGGATTCCGCGCCATGCGCTCTCGCGCCTCGCTGTCCATCCTCTGCTCCGCTGCATGAATCCGACGCTGGATCGCCGCCTCGAACGCGGGGTCGCCCTGACTTCGCGCTTCGGCGCGCTCCAAGGCGAGGTCGCCAAGCCCGCGCGGCGTGGCATCGCGTTCGTCACGCGCGTGCTGCATGTCATCGACAGCCGCCTGCTCCTGAGCGAAGAACCGCCCCGCGAGCTTCTGCGACTCGACGGCAGTCCTCTCGAACGCGGCCAATTTCCCAGCCTGCGCTTGGTCGGGTTGAGGGCCGATCGCGTCAGCGAAGGCGTCGGCGCGGGCGCGTGACATGTCTCTCTGTGCACGAACCCATGCGCTCAGCTCGGCAGCCTTCGCCAGCTTGCGGACAGAGCGCCGGTAGTTGGCATCCATGTCACTTGAGCACCGATACGGACCTCCGGGTTCATCGGCGCTCTTGCACATCGGGTCAGACTGCCGCGGTGTTCTCGGTGCGCTGGAGGAGAACAGTCGCGCGAAAGTGGTCGATGCCGTCTTGGCGCGCGAGAACTCCTCCGGCGTACCGCCCTGCTCCACGAAAGCCTTCCTGCTTCCACCGGCTCGGTCGTAGGCCCTGGCACGCGTGGTGATGTCTCGCATGATGATGGTCGTGTCGGGGTGGCGCCCCGGCTCGTCACTGTCGAAGCCGTAGGTGCCGGTCGGAACCTCGAACTTCGCTTGCGTCACGACCCCGTTGGCCTCGCGGCGGACCATGATCTCGTGCATGCCGTAGCCGTCGAAGCTGCCGATGGGCTTGTGGGCGGAACTGACGTTCCCCCAAGCGCCGATCTCTTCGTCGCTGGCATCCCCGAGACCGGAGGCCTGCCAGGGGTTCATGCGGCTGATGCCGCGCTCCTCGCGGTGGATGTCTCGCATGTGCGCTTGAGCATTGAGGAGCCCGGCGTTGGCGGCCAGCTTCTCGTCAGGCGTACGGGCGGCGTCCACGTGAGCCTGGGCGTCGTCGAGGGCCATCTCCCAGCGCGCCTTGCTGTTGGCGCGTTCGTGCGTGGCGTCGAGGTCCTCGAAGTTGGTGATCCGGCGGATGGCTTCGCGCTTTGCGGAGCGCTCGGCGAAGTATCGGCGGTCCCTGAGCATGGTGACCCGAGTCCCGGCGTCGATCTTCTGATCCTGGGTCTCGGCGTGCCGGTAATCGACCTCGGCCTGGTTGAGTTGTGCAGCGATCGACGTGATGCCCTCGGGTGTCGCGTCGTACTGGGCGCGCTTCGTGTTCACGACGTCGGCGGCCTCGCCGAACGCGACCTGCGCGACACGGCTTTCCCGCCCGATCCGCAGGTACTCGGCCTTCGCGGAGGCCGCGGCCGCGCGGTCCTGCTCTGCGGCGTCGAGGTGCTTGAGGCGCTCTTCAGGCGTGAGCGACTGATCGACACCCTTGTCGCCGTGGCGAAGTGCGGCATCCGTGCTGGCCACCCACGCTTCGCGGTACCCGTCCGCCTCGCTTCTCAGCGTGGCTGCCTCGACGCGGATCGCGTCCATCTTGACGGTGGCGTTGGCGTACTCCTCGCGGGCGTGCCCCGAGCATCGTCGGGGCCCGTACTTATCGTTCTCGCTGAGGCACATGTGGTGTCGCCTTCCGTGGTTGCAGTCCTATGACAAGCAGACCAGAGATGACGACGCGACCGCTGGGGTGAAGTGGTCCCGATTTCGAAGGATTCGACCCGATTTCAGGCGGCGAGGCGCTCGGCGGGGACGATGGGCTCAAAGCGGATGCTGCGCAGGCCATACCGTTGCATGACGGCCGCGCTGTGCTCGAAGCCGATGACTCCGTCGTGGACTTCGAGGATCACCATCTTGTCGCTGCGTCGGTTGATCAGTCCGAGCACGTGCGCGTAGGAGTCGCCTCTGGCGACTTCGTTGCCGTTGCGGCTGGCGGTAATCTCCGTGCCGTCGCGGCCGAGGACGATGACCTGGGCTTCGTTGGCGGTGGGCGCCTTGGGGATCGCCGCGGTGATGATGATGTCTTGCGCGACCCGCTCCTTCGAGATGCGGCGCCGCACCCCTTGGGCCCGACGTTCGAGATGCGCGTGATCTCGCTGCTCTTCATCCCGATCTCGCTCGCGTACCGGATGGTCGTATCGAGGAGTTCTTGATCTGGACCCGCGCGTCACCGATGTCTTCGAGCAGTCGGATGGCCCACGTGGCGATGTCGATGTCGGGCTCGGCGTGGGTTGCGATCGACAGGGCCGTCGTGCGGAAGAAGAGTGACCACTCCGCCGCTGCGTCGCGGAGGACTTCGTTGATGTCGCAGCGGATGCGGGACGGATCGAAGTAGCTCTCCCAGAAGGTGGGCTCTCCGCCGAAGTGCTCCAGGCCGTCGAAGACCTCATGGATCGCTCGTCCGCTCAGGGTGCCGATCTCGGGGGCTGAGTACGACTTGATGAAGCGCGCGGTGTACGGGAGCGCTGTGAAGGCGCGTCGCGTCAGGTAGTAGGTCTGCTGAGACGCCCTGGATGCGTTGTTGACGGTGGCCCCACCGACGACGGCGAGGACGGACATGTGCGATTCGACGACGCGCGTGATCTCGTGCAGCTCATTCAAAGCGGGCATCAAGTACTTGCACCACGCCCGGCCGTCCTCAGCTTCGTCGCGGGTTGTGCCTTCGAGGAAGTCGGCAAACTTGACCAGGTGCTCGCCAAATGCGACGCAGGAGGCCATTGCGACAGAAAGAGGATGGGCGGGTTCGCTCATTCTCTTACTATAGCAAGTTGTCGTCTCGATGTGTCGCGACACGGCTGGCGACTTCTTCGCAACCTGCTACACTAAGCGTGAGAGAGCAGGCCGTCATGCGGCCCAAGTGGAGGGAGAGAGCGCGTGAGCGAAGTCAAGATCATGCAAACCGGTGACGAGCACATCGACACCGAGAGCCATGGGGCAATGAACCCCACCACCGGCATCAACACGGCCTGGGAGTCGAATCAGGCGTGCCTCCTGCATCTCGCCACGGCCGCCGTCGACCGACAAGCGGACGCCTTCGTCAGCGCGGGCGACCTGTTCAAGAGCGGACGCCCCTCTCAGGAGGCCGTCTTGATGTACGTCGAGGCCATGCTCCCCGTCGCCAAGGCGGGCATCCCGATCGTCATCCTCGACGGCAACCACCACATGACCGGCGTGTCCTCGGATCACCGGACCGTCATCGAGACGATCGCCCTCATGCTGCGCGGCCACGGGGCCACCGTGCACGTCGCCTCGCACCCGAAGCTGATCCGACTCGACAACGGCATCCAGATCGCCGCCCTGCCCTGGCTCAGCAAGAACCGCATCCTCAACCACCTCGGCGCCAGCGATCTGACTCCCGCCGAGGGCGACCGTCGCGTCGCCGAGTACGCGATCCAGTCCCTCACCAAGATGGCCGAGGAGGCCGACGCCTCGTCACCTCTGATCATGGCCTCGCACGTGACGATCGACGATCTCCAGATCGACCACCTGGCCGACAACGCGCGCCGCGGCTCCGAGATGGACCTCGCGACCCTCTTCTCCGAGCCGGTGCTCCCCCGCGCCGCACTGGAGGAGATGCCGTTCTCCTACATCGGCCTCAGCCACATCCACACGCCGCAGAGCTTCGGCGGCAAGACCTATTACGCCGGGTCGCCCAACCGCTTGACGTTCACCGACATGCCGGACGACAAGGGCGGCAACTTCGTCACCATCGACGAGAAGGGCAAGGCCAGCGTCGAGCGCATCCGAACCCCCGCTCGCGTGATGAAGGAGATCGACCTGGAGGACGCCTTCCACCAGGACGTCCTCGCGAGCCTGGAGCCCGACACTCTCGTGCTCGTGAAGCTCGTCACCGGCGACCCCGAAATGCCGCGCGACATCAAGAAGGCGATCGCCGACGCCGGAGCGATCCTGGCAGATACCAAGGCCCGCCCCGCCCCGCGCCCGGAGCCGATCGTCTTCCAGATGCCCGAGAAGGTCTCGCCTCTCGAAGCTCTCCGCACGTGGGCAGAAGTCAACGCCCCGCGCGACATCGACCCCGACACACTCGTCAACCAGTACGCCCGCCAGCTTGAGGAGGCCTAGGACATGCGCATCCAGCAGATCGAGGTCGAGGGCCTCCAGTCCTACCGCGACCAGCAGACCATCGTCGTCGAGGATTCCCCCTCTTGGCCGCCGTCGGAGCCAATGGCGGCGGCAAGTCCACCGTCGTCGTCGACGCGCTCATCTACGCCTTCTGGGGCAAGGTGCGCACGCGCACCATGGAAGAGATCATCACCGTCGGCGCCCCGTCTGTCACGGTCGCCGTCAACTTCTACCTCGGCGACGCGCTCTACCGCGTCCAGCGGACCACTCCGCGCACGGGAACCACCGAAGGGGCCGTGTACGTCGCCGACGACAACGAGGCCTCCGGCTGGCGTCCACTGAGCGAGCGCGGCGCCAAGGAGACCACGGCCAAGGTCGTCGAGCTGATTGGCATGACCTACGAGATCGCGACCCAGACCTGGATCGCCGAGCAGGGCCAGTACGGCAAGTTCGCCACTGCTCAGCCGCGGGACCGATTCGCGCTCCTGTCCTCCGTCTTCTCCCTCGACGTCTACAACGAGCGGGCGAAGAAGGCGAAGGAGAAGCAGAGCGCGAGCGAGGCGGCCCTCTCAAGTGTCGAGGGAAGCATCTCGGAGAACGAGGTGGTCGAAGAGGCCCTCGCTGAGGCCGTCATCACGGCCTTCAGCGCCCTCGACGACGACGCCCTGGAGGCCAAGCTCGCAGAGACCGACAGTGCCGCCGTCAAGGTCCGCGAGCAGATCGCCGAGCTTTCCATCGGTGACCCGCGCCAGAAGGCCGATGAGGCCAAGCGGTCCCTCGACCTCATCGTCTCCGCGCGGAACGGGGCGATCGACTCGGCCCGTTTCGCACTCGACAGCGCCACCGAGTCTGCGTCGGACGCCGAGTCTCGCCAGCACAAGGCGCAGGGCGCCGCGGAGAACACCGCCACGAGCGCCACGGCTGCGGCCAACAATCGGTTCGCCACGGCCAGCCGCGAGGCGCAGCAGAAGCTCGTCGCCGCGCGTGATGCCGTCAAGCAGATCGATGAGATCGAGGGGCAGCTCCCCGCCAAGAAGGCGGAACTGGCCGATCACGAAGCCCAGGCTGCGGCCGCCACCACCATGTCCGGGGAGAAGGCCGCGGAGTCGGGTGAGAAGAAGACCCTTCACGCTGAGCTTCAGACGGAGTGGAAGGGGCTCGACCGCCAGATCACGGACGCGAGCAAGCGCATCGAGACGCTTCGCCTCTCGCTCGATGACGCCGAGCACGCCAAGTGCTTCTCCTGCCACCAGCACCTCTCCCCCGCCGACGCCCAGGCCCTCATCGAGTCCCAGGGCCGCGAGGTCGCGACCTGGACGGCACGGCAGGCCGAGATCAAGATCGAGGGCGCCGCCGCCAAGGCCGCCTCCGACGCGCTCGCCCGCGAGGCCACGGCTGCCGCGGCGGAGGCGACGAACCGGCGCGGCCAGGCGGAAAGCCTTCGCAGTGCCATCGCCCGAGTCGAGCAGATGATCGAGACCCGCCCGGAACGCCAGGCCAACGTCGAAGCAGCCCAGAAGTCCATCGAGCAGGCATCCCAGGCGCTCACGACCGAAATCGAGGAGATCGAGGCTGCCCGTGACGCCTCCATCAAGGCTGCCGACGACGAGTACACGGCCGCCCATGCTGTGGCGAGCAAGGCCCTCGAAGCGGCCCACGAGGCGCTGACGAAGGCCGAGGCGCCGAGCAAGGACGAAGCTGATGCGCGCGCTGAGCTGGAGCGACGCAACGCGGTGGCGGCGAACGCCGAGGGTGAGGTCGCTCGCCAGCGCGCCGCGCTCGACGGCGCGCTGAACGCCCACCTGGCCGAGCACCGCGACGTCGAGGCCGAGAAGTCTCGTCGGGTCACCGTTGCGAAGCAGCAGAAGCAGGTCGAAGACCGACTCGTCGAGCTGCGCGCCACCCGATCCAAGATCGACTTCGACCGCAAGTACTGGACCGTACTGGCAAAGGCGTACGCATCGTCCGGCATCCCGGCCATGCTTCTCGGTGGCATCACTGAGGAGCTGAACGAAGCCATCGACGTCGCCCTGGAGCGCATCAGCCTCGGCGAACTCTCGATCCTCATCACCTCGACGCGGGAGACGCGCGGCGGCTCGTCCGAGAACAAGGTGACGGTGAACGTGAACACCCCTGAAGGGCCTCGCGCCTATGAGTCGCTGTCGGGCGGCCAGAAGTTCCGCGTCGACCTCGCCATCCGGACGGGCCTCACGCAGGTCATCACGCGCCGCACGGGCACCCCGATCCAGACCTTCATCCTCGACGAGGGCTGGGGCACGCTCGACGAGCCTGGCATCCGTGCCGCCGTCGACACTCTGACTCGCCTGAGCGCCGACTACAACGTCCTCACCGTCTCCCACATCGAGGCCGTGAAGGACGCCTTCCCGGCACGGATCAAGGTCGACCGATCCACGGGCACGTCGATCGCGGAGGTGATGGCCGCGTGAGCAGCCTGGACGACTTCATCATCGAGGCTTCGGCGATCCGTGTCGCCGGGGACCCGCTTCGACCTGCGGTCACGCGATGGCTGATCCATGGCTCGGACGAGGAGAAGGTCCAGTTCCAGATCGGCGTCCTGCTGCTGGAGCCCGGCGCCCTCGGAATCGACGTCAAGGACGGCGCCAAGGGCTTCGGGCTCGACCAGGAGCGCGTCGCCATGTCGGCGTTCGCACACGTGGGCGTTTCCGACCACCGGCGCCGCGCGATCGTGACTCACATCCAAGGGGTTGCTGCCGGGCGCCTCGGCGCGCTCCTCATGGCCTCGTCTGTCCTCCAGGGTGTCGAGACCCTCGGAAGCGTGGATGACCTGGTGCTCATGGCAACCCTGCACGGCGATACCCGGGCTCTTCCGTTCCTCGATCCCGAGGCCACTCCCCCGGCGATCATTCTCGACGCGCGAGGACGACTCGATGCGTTCGATGGTGTCAGCGACGAGATCGCAAGGGAGCAGCAGAAGCGATCCCGCATGCACCATCCAGCCACCCGCGCCCGGACGCATCTGTATGCCGTCTGAGTGAAATCGGGCAGGCATCCTCCCTCCGGGGAGTGATCGAGTCCGGCAGGCTTTCAGAGTGAGGCCATCCAAGAAGTCGAGCAAGGGGCAATCGGCGCTGTTCGTCGTCATTGGCGTCGCCCTCGGGCTATGGCTGGTGCCCAGGGTTTTCCTCGCGTTGCTACTGGTGAGTGCTGGTGGCAATATTCCGTGATGGATTCGAAGGAAAGTTCGAGTCATCGGAAACGGCCCTGTGCGCCCCCTGGCGCGTCGACCCCTCATTCTGATCCCGGAACCCTCGGGAAGTGCCGTTCGTCCGGTAGCGACGAATTTGGTCTTTTCCGTGCATGAAGCACCTAATCAGTACGTACGTACGTGCGCACGGCAGTACGTAAGTGCGGCCGCACGGCCGTGTGCATGATGGTGGGCAGCTTGCTAGCGGCCACCATCGTGACGCCAGTCGAAGCCCGTCAAATCAATCATCGCAGCGCCATTCGACCGCTCAGACCCCCGCGAACGAGCGTACGTACGTACGGCCATGCGTACAGCCGTGCGGGCGCACGTGCGGCCGCACATACGGCCGTACGCATCCACCTCCACGGGCCCCAAAACACGAGCGGCGAGGCTTCGCTCAGGCCTCGACGGAACTCGTGAAGGGTCCACCGCTGGGTGGGGGGAGGCGACGCTTAATCCCGGTCTGATGCGCGATGCGTCCGTACGTACGTACGGGCGGACACACCTACGTACGTACGTGCGGCCGCACAGCAGGTCTTCTAGGCTCGATGTCATGCAGGTTGCGATGGTCTACAGCGAGTCCGGCGGCGTCACCAAGAGCACGACGGCGACGTCACTCGCCATGGTGGAGGCCGAGAATGGCAAGCGCGTCGTCCTCGTCGACCTCGATCCGCGCGCGGCCAGCACTCATTGGCTGGGGGTCGAGCCGGTGGGGGAGAACCTCGACGTCGGCGCCATCCTTGGAAACGAGGACCCCGAAGGCTGGGCGCGAGACCTTGCCGTTCCGAGTGGCTGGCACGACAACCTCCGGATGATCCCATCCGCCCGAAGCGTCTCCATTCGAGAGAGCGAGCAGGCGGACTACGCCGAGCTGCGGCTGAAGGCATCCTTCGCGGGCCTCGACGCGGACCTTGTCGTCATCGACTGCCCGAACCGTCAAGGCGGGCCCCTCACCCTGTCGGCGCTCAATGCCTCCGACCTCGTCATCTACGCCGCGAAGGCCAACGAGGACGGCGTCAATGGCGTTGAGGGAGCCCGGCTCAGCGTCGAACGCTTCAAGACATCTCAGGTTCGCCGCGGCCTGCCCGACACCCTGCGCGAGGCGGGCATTGTCATCGGCGAGTTCCAGGGTGAGACGATCCAGCGCCGCATCGAGAAGTATGCGATCGCAGCCCTGGAAGAGACGGGCCTGCTCCAGTACCCGCTCGTTCCCGCGCGCTCCGTGGTTCAGGAGGTCCGTGCCTCACACGAGTGGTACGGCAACTACCGAAAGGGCGCACCCGTCGTGGATTCCTACCGAGAACTGGCACGAAAGGTCTTCCTGTGAGCGACGACAAGCCCGACCGCCCCGCCTTCGGATCGATGACGCGCAAGCCCAATGGGCCTCGACCCGCGCCTGATGCAAGCAGCGACCCGATCGATCGGGCACCGGCGCCCGTGCGGGCCGCCCTGCCCTCTCCTGCCGTCCAGCAGGAGGCCGTCGGCACGCCCACGTTCGCCCCCACGCCCGCATCATCCGTGTCGTCGACAACGGTAGGCCCGGCGGCAGCCACCACCCCCATCGTCGTCACGAAGCGGGGGAGGGGGCCCGCAAGGCCCTTCACGACCACCATTGGCGATGACGTCAGAGCGCTCATGGAGGTGGTCAAGCGGGACCAGGGCATGGACCTGCGCGAGATCATCGAGACGGCCGTCGTCGAGAAGTATGGCTACCTACGTCGTTAGACAGGGTCACTTGGCGACACGCCGCCAGGCCTGCATGGACGAGCTACCCCGGTAGCGCGAGACTCACCCACAAGCGTTCTAGCTAGCAAGCAAGATCGAACGAGGGGAGTCCGCAGTGTCGGACCTGCAAGCATCACGAGTGCGGCCGAGAAGGCCGCGCGACATCACGGTCCAGCTCGGCACTCGGGTGTCCGTGCCCGTGCGCGACCTCCTCGATGAAGTCATCGAGCGCGGCGAGGCTGCAAGTATTCGCGAAGCGGTCGAGCAGGCGATCATGCAGAAGTGGGGGAGTGCCGCATGAGCGCCGACGAGCCCACGCTGCCGGGCCTCGATCATGTCGAGCTGCGACCTCCGATCTCGCTCGACTCGCACCGCGTCCGCGCACTGGAGTACGCCGCCCGTCGCGAGCAGAACCCGAACGACTTCGACATGGCGTTGTCCGCCCGCGTCTTCGCCCAGGTGTCACTGCCATACCGCGAGCCCGCCGCGGGCACTCGCTACTGGGAGCGCCGCAACGGAGACACGGTTCTGACCGTCCGTCCGGCGCTGCTCACAGAGGCCGACGGCGAGAAGCGTGAGGCTTTCCCCTTCGGCCTCCTTCCCCGCCACGCTCTCACCTGGATGGCCACGGAGGCGGCTCGCACGGGCCAGCCGGAGCTGATGCTCGGCAAGTCGATGTCGGAGTTCATGGCCAAGCTCGATCTCGCGAAGAACGGGCAGAACGCCAAGCGCCTCACCGAGGGTCTCCGACGGCTCTTCGGCGCCCAGGTCAGCGTCGATGCCAGGACCGAGTACAGCGACGGAACCATGATCGAGAACGGCTACTTCTCGATCGCCAAGCACTCTCGACTGTGGTCCTCGAACTCCAACGAGCCCGGCGTGTGGGACCAGACGATCACGCTCTCGCAGGACTTCTTCAACTCCGTCATCGCATCGCCCGTTCCCATGGACCTCAACGCGATCAAGGCTCTCGGGAAGTCGCCTCTGCGCTACGACCTCTACCTGTGGCTGACCCACCGGATGAGCTACCTGGAGGACGTCTCCCGAGTCACATGGGAGCAGCTCAACACCCAATTCGGTTCGCAGTACTCGAAGCTGGCGAAGTTCAAATTCGAGTTCCTGGAGCACCTCGACATCGTCAAGATCGTCTACCCCGATCTCAACGTCGAAGTGGACTCCCGCTACCTCATCCTGAAGCCGTCCAAGACCCACGTACCCATGCTCTCTGGAGCCAAGCGCTCGAAGCTGATCCTCTCTGGGGACAAGGACTTCAACGTCTCCTGAGCGCGCAAGGCGGGGAGGGGGCCCGCGTGACGATTAGTGAATCGAGGCTGCCCCGTCGAGTGCCTCAATGCGTGACCATTCGGGAATCATCACGCGTCAACGCGCCCTCGAACCGGCGGGGGAGAGGGGCCTGCATGGCCCTCCGATTCGGTAATCGTCACGTTGCATCGACTCAGGGCCCTGGCGATTCCCGAATCATCACGGGCTCGACCAGATTGGCGCGCTGCCCCGCCATGCTGCCTACATCCGGTTATCCAGGGGCTCGTAACCAGCCAATGCGGTGCCGTACGACCGTGACGATTCGGGAATCATCACGGATTGACGGTCCCCCTGGCATCTCTGATGATTCTCGAATCGCAGGGGCAGGGGTCGCAGGGCGATTCCCGAATCATCACGACAGCCCTGTGGATAACCGCGAGAGCGCGCATTCGCGAATCATCACGCCGAGATCAGCTCCCCAACCCCGAAAACTCAAGGGGAGTGTCATCCCTGCTGCTTTGGAGTCTTGGACCGCGATCCGGAGTCGGGTCGTCGGGCCGATATGCCCCTGAATCGTCCGTGCAGGCCCCTAGAAGCTCGCGGGAGGGCGTTCGGGGGTCCCAGTCGCTCGGGGCAGAGCGCGCGCCTCGCAGAGGCGTGCGGGCGGAGTTTGCCGGTGAAGCGGCTCGGTGCGGCTTTGCTGCCAGCGGGCTCGAATTTTACGCTGGGGCCTCTGTGGTTGCTTTAAGAAGTCCGGTTATGAAGGAGAAAGCTACAGGGTTAACTACAGGGGGCGATGTGTTTTCGGGGCACAGAAGCCCGTGTTTGCGGGGATCGAGGGGGCGAGTCGGGGGTGTCATGGATTCGGGAATCGTCACAGATCGATTCGCAGATAGTCACGTCGCGATTCCCGAATGGTCTCGCGGATTCGCGAATGATCACGGGAAACGCGTGACGATTCCCGAAGATGGGGCCCGTTCATGCGTGACGGTTTGGGAACCTGTCTGGTCGTGAT
This sequence comes from Frondihabitans sucicola, assembly GCF_030296615.1. Taxonomy (GTDB): domain Bacteria; phylum Actinomycetota; class Actinomycetes; order Actinomycetales; family Microbacteriaceae; genus Frondihabitans; species Frondihabitans sucicola. The sequence goes on from NZ_AP027733.1 coordinate 194,940, forward strand.
GATTTACGAACGCCTCGGCCCAGATCGTGACCGTTTGCGAATCGATCGAGAGTCATGGCAGATCGGGGCGAGTCCGCGAGTGTGACCATTTGGGAATGGCGTGTTCAGCGCGTGCGTGATGGTTTGCGAATCTGTGCCCGCTACAGCGGGGCGCCGTTTGGCAGGTCGGTCTCCGAGATGGCATGGAAGTCCGTGTCGCCGGTCCACAGCCACCAGAGGGGCTCGTTCTTGTATGTCCCCGCGCTGCCGAGAGGTTGCCACGAGCCATCAACGAGCTTCCATTGGTCGATGCCAATGACCTTGTAGAAGACTCTGCGGTCTTCGGTTGTGTCGTTGTATCGATCCAGAACGTAGTAGCCGTCCGAGGTGTGGAGAAGCGCTGCGCGCTCGTCCTCCGACATGGCGGCAACGTCACGCTCGGCACGCGATCTGGCGTCGTCGCTCACTGCTTGTCCTGACGTCGAAGCCCGAGCCGTGCGAACCATGAGGGCTGCCGTGGAGGCGAGTCGCTCGACGGCGCCGCAGCGGCACTCTCGACTGCGACGGCGGGGGCGACAGCCTCGTCGGGGTGCGCCTCGTAGTACGAGGCTTCCGCGGAATCGTGAGCAGCGATCTCCGCCCGCCAGGCAGCATAGAAGGCGTCGCGGGCCGTGAAGTATGCGTCGTAGCCCGCGACCTGGTGAAGGTGCGCCACGCTCGGCGCGCGCAGGGGAGCCTGGATCGGGACGACGTCAGGCCCAGCATCGAGCTTCATCAGCTCCCGAATAGCCGCGCTCGGCGCGAGCCCTGATCATGGAAGTCCTTCATGAGCGACGCCCAGGGGTGATTGAAGATGAGCGTCGTCTCATCAGGCGTTCGCGAGCTGGGGTTCGTCACCTGCGGGATGTGCCAGGCGGCACCATCTGCGTCGGACCACCAAAGCCAGCCCGCAACTTCACCCTCGTGCTCCCAGGCGACGTAGTCGACGGGTGTCCCGTCGGCGACGCGGTCGGAGTAGCTGTCGGCGAGCTGGAGGACGAGATCGTCACTCAGCGGTCCGCCTTGAGGGCCGCGCGACCCGATTCGGCTCATCAGGTGCCTGAAGGGGAGGTGGATTGGAACCGCGTCGGCCCCTATCGATCCGGCTTCACCTCGCCATGCGGGAGCCGGGTCGCAGCCGTGGGCCCTGACGTCCGCCACCGCCTCGGAGGGTGTCAGCCCTGCGGCCACTCTGCGGGCGAGGGAGTCGTCCCATCGCTGGCCCCCAAATCGCGCGTGCTCGAAGGCCCCGCCGAACGGGATCGGTTCGCATCGAGCGGCGTTGTCAGCGTCGTTCCACCAGACCCAGGCCACGACAAGATCGCCGTCGAGCGTGACGGGGAGGGCATCGACAGGCAGGTAGGTGGCCTTACGCAGCGCGGGGGCCGGGGCGCAAGGTGGAACGGGTAGAAGGGGGCGTCGCTGTGGATGTCAGTCACGATTCTCGGTATAGCCCATCGGGTCGGGGATCAGCGCATCGCCCTCGCGGACCCAGGCTGTGCCGGGTGGGGCGTCGAGGATCGGGATGATGATCCGGTCGTAGTTGGCGATCGTGTTCAGTGAGTAGACGCCGTGGTTGTCGACGTCGTCCATGTACGCGTCGTCCTCGTCGCCCGCGAAGAACCGCCAGCCGGAGTCCTCGGGGGCGACCCGATCCCGGTCCCGCTGCGCGAAGGCGATCGGCGCCCCGTCGATCACGATGCGGTTCGTGGCAAGGCATCCCGAGCGAGGGACGCCGAGGTCGACGATCTCTTCGGCCGAGAGCTTGAAGGGCCGCGCCTTGGCGTACGGCATGGGATTGGCCGCCGTCCCGAGGGCGGCAGGCGCCTCGGGAGCGGGCTTCTTGCGGCTGAAGGGGTTCTTCATCTCGCCTCCTGGCGGGGAGTGGCTCCGCGATCGTCGCGACCGAATGACGAAATCGACCCGCAAGCGCCCCTCAAGGCCTATTCTCACGTCAGAGGGTTTTCACTTCAAGGGTCTGATTTTTACCGCCGACAAACATCATTGTCGCAGTTGACCCTGGATGCCAGCGCGGCCCGAAAATCCGATTTCGAGAAAACCCCGGTCAGAAGCCGTTTCAGCGAGATTCGGCCCCAATTGGCTTCAAATCGCGTGGAGAGGGACGCCAGATGACGAACCAGCCATCCCGCAGCGGCCCCGTCATGCACCTCGGCGGCGCTGGGCCCGACGATGCTCAGATCGACGCGTTCGCCGGGGCCCTTGTGTCGGCGGCCATCTCTCTCCAGACGGAAACTGACGCCGCGGGCTTCCAGCGGGCCGCCCTCTCCGAGAACACCCGACGCGGCTACGCCTCCGACCTCCGCCAGTTCCAGCGGTGGCTCGGCGGCTACCGCGAGGGCGAGGTTGCCCCGCCCGGCGATCTCTCGCTGACGCCGACGTGCCCTCGGCGGCCCAAGGACGTCGTGGCCTTCTTGACCGAGAAGGCCATGGTCATGACGAAGGCGGGGGAGTGGCGCTACTCGCCGACGACCATGGGGCGCTGGGTCGCAGCCATCAACCGTGACCACGTCGACCACGGCTTCGCGCCCATCGGCAAAGACCCGGACGTACTCAGCACCCTGTCCGGCATCCGGCGCGGGCATCACCGCCCCGTCCGCCGCGCGGCGCCCTCCTGATCGACGACCTCCGGAAAGTCATCCTCGCCGTCGACATAGCCACGTTCCCTGCGGGCGTCCGCGGCACGCGCGACGTGGCCCTGCTGATCTTCGGCTTCGCGGGGGCCTTCCGTCGCGCCGAGATGGCCGCCCTCACTTTCGGCGACGTCTACCTCCACGAGGAGGACGGTCTGCACATCCGAGTGCGCTCGTCGAAGACGGACCAAGAGGGCCGCGGCGAGGTCCTTGCCCTTCCGTACGGCCAGAACTCGGCCACCTGCGCCCCCTGCGCCTTCCGACGCTGGGAACGCATCGTCATGGCGCAGGCGGAAGGGCGATCGTCGGTCATGGCCGCCCTACGAGCGCAGAGCATCTCGATCCACGTGTGCCGGGAACTGCGCGGAGCGACGCCACCGCGAAATGAGCCCCTCTTTCGCTCGATGGCCAAGACGGGCACCATTCGCTCCAGCGCGATGTCAGGCTCAGCGATCGCCGCGGTGGTGAAGGAGCGCGCGGCCGCCGCCGGGCTGGTCTCGGACTTCTTCAGCGGGCACTCCCTCCGGGCGGGCTTCATCACTCAAGCCCTGCGGTCGGGAGCGTCAGCTCACGAGATCATGCGGCAGTCGAGGCACGTGAACCCGGCGACCATCGAGACCTACGCCCGAGAGAACGCACCCCTCAGGGGCAATGCGGCGACGAAGGTCGGGATGTGAGCACGCAGCACCCGGCCTACGGCTGGAGCCTCTTCGCCGACTGGGCGGCATCCTGGGGCAGAAGCGCCCTACCGGCGGCGCACGATGACCTGGTGCAGTTCCTGGTGGAGTGCCCCGCGTCGCGTGACGTGCAGGTGCGCCGCCTGCGCGAGATCATCGCGGCACATCGCGAGCACGGCCTCCCCATCACCGCACCGACCCTCACCGGTGAGCGCGATCACCTGTGGCGAGACGCCAAGGGCCTCCTCGATCCGCAGGGCTCCATCGCACAGGCGCCCAAGTACCGATTCCCGGTGGGCCTCGTCGGCCGCCGCGATGGATTCCTGCTGGCCGTCACGGGAGTCCTCGGCTTCTCCCGAGAAGCTGCCCGCGCCATCGAGGGGCAGGACGTGCAGGTCACGCCCGGCACGGTCGTCATCGCAGGCCGCCGCATGGCGATGGAAGGCGCCGCCGCGACGTGCCCGGCGTGCGCCGCGGCGCGGTGGCTCGCGACGATCGCGCCGAGCGCCCAGCGAGGCCGAGCCACCTACGCGGCGATCCTCGATCCCACCGTCGCTGAGCCCGAGGAGCATGACTGCCTCGAACCGGTGGGGAATGACTGGAAGACCGGAGTGCCCTTGCTTCCGTCCATCGATAGGTGGGGCGCGCTGGGCACCGGCGAGTCGCTGAGTGCCCGAGCCATCTCAACGATCGTCGCCGCCCGCCGCATCGATACCGGCTTCAAAGAGAAGGTAGGGGCAGTCGTCCGATCGGGAGGCCGCTTCGAGCACTCCAGCAGTGCAGAGCTGGCCGAGGCCCAGGATGAGGTGTTCGACGAGGTGGACCGGATCAACAGAGAGATCGAGGCCCTGCTGGCCGAGGCGAGCGGGATGCGGGATCACATCGACGGCTTCGGTGACGTCCCGCGCTAGGCGGGCTACAGTGCGCAACCTGCTACACTAAGAATTCATCGTGTGAGCAGGAGCCCCCATGTCGAATCGCATCGTCTTCACCGCCGAGGAACTCGCGGCCCTGCCCTTCGGCTCAGTCGTCGTGGGAGCCTCGGGCACACCGCGCACCAAGGTGCGCGGCAACACGGTCTACACCGGCTCCGGCTGGGCGTCCGGCGACACGAGCCCGATCACCAACGAGATGCTCGCCGACGGTCGAGCCCTGTGGGTCGTCTACGAGAAGGGCGAGGCGCTGCCCGAGCTGATCGAGTACTCGCAGAACCTCTACCAACTGCGCTCGAAGACTCTCCTCATGCACGAGGCGCACTTCCCTGTCGGCTACATGCCACCGTGTCCCGTGTGGGGCATCTGGCTCGACGACCCGACCGAGAACTTCGGCTCCCACCGCGCCTTCTTCGAGGAGGGCGCCACCGCCGACGAAGCAGTCGTCAGCGCCCTCGCCCGCTACAGCGTCGAAGGCGTCAGTGTCATGCGCGGCGTCGCGCCGTTCCTCGCCAGCGAGACCGTCCGTGCCACCATCCTCAACGAGGGGCAGGCCGCCGCGTGACCGGGATCGGAACGAAGCCCGGCGATGTCGTGGCCATGTTCGCCCTGCCGATGCCGCTGACCGCCATGCCTTCCATCAGCGAGGTCATCGCGCGGGTCTACGGCTCGGGGGAAGCGAGCCTGAGCTTCGACGGCGACGCCGTCCGCATCTACGCTCCCCGCGAGGGCTTCGGGCCGCGACCCAAGGGGCGGATCAAGGCGGCCCGACCTCTCGACGACGACGCCCTCGGCACCTTCGACCTCGACGACGACCGCCTCGTTGTCACGATCGAGGACTCGACGGCCGTCGTCAGTGCCATCGCCTCACACCTCGCCGGGTTCTTCGAGCACTTCGCAGGCATCAACTACGTTGAGTCGCGCTTCACGACGACGGGCCAGTCCGAGGAGGACATGGAGTACGCCGTCGTCGTGCAGAAGGTCAGCGGCAGAACCGCCCACGATCTGCGTCAGGAAGCCGAGGCTCGCGTAGCGGAGCTGGAGCAGGAGAACGAGAGGCTTCGCCAGCGCGTCGAATCGCTCGAAGGGGAGACTGCGTGAACGACGACCCCACCTGGACGGTCAGTGACCAGGCCCAGTACGACAGCGACGACCTCATCGACAGACTCCGGCGCGCGAGCGCGAGCCTCACGGCGCTTGCCATGGATCGCGACGGGTCCGAGGCGGAGCGCCTCCTGGGCAAGCGTGATGGCGTCGACGCGGCACTCCTGGTCGCGATCAACGCCCCGGATTGGGCCACGGCCTATTTCGACCTCAGTCGGCTTGTGGAAGAGGCCCCGCCCCGCGAGGCGGAGGGCTGGCAGCTCGCACGCGGCTACGCCGTGGAGTACTTTCGGAATCGGCCAATCTCCGTTATCTGAAAACGGGCAGATTCTGAACTCGGAATCATCTGGGCATTCCTGTATAAAGGCGACATGGCCAGAGTCTTTCAGGGGGACTAACGATGTCGACCGACACCACCGCACCGGTTCAGGGCAGCTACGGCCTGGAGATCACGTTCGTGCTTGACTCCGAGCAGGGCTGGCTCCAGAAGGTCTACCGCCAGGACGGCCCCGTGCGGCGCCTCATCGTTTCGACGAAGGTCGCGCCCGACATCGTTCTCGCGATCATGCAGGGCATCGACTACTACGTTCCCGAGGCCGCGGAGAACTACGAGCGCTCGAACATGGTGACTTTCGTCGCTACGGCGACGCACCGGGCGCTCCAGGGCATGGATCAGAAGGTGCGGCGCGCGGCCAGCGCGGTCCGCGATCTGGAGACGCAGCGCGAGAACTTCCGCTCCGCGCTCATCAATGTGATCCCGTCGGCCCCCAACGCCGCGGCGCCTGGCCCTACGCACTCGCGTCAGTAGGAACACGCCCGAGGGCCCATCCAGAGACGACGGACGCCTTCGCTGACAGCAGCTTCGGTGTGGTGCTTCTCGGCGTCGTGAAGGACCCGCGCAGCAGGTCTAGCTCAGAGTCGTACTCGTTGATTTGCCATGTCGCGGCCGCCTCGGCGATGCCGTCGCGACGACGGATGCTGCCCCAGAGGGTTTGGCCGCCTCCAGCGCGGAGAGACTCGATCGGACCGAGTTCCTGGATCGTTTCGGGGGCAAGCTCCACGGCCCGCGCACGGATGCGATCGATGATGACAGCCTCTTGGTCCCAGCCGGGAAGGACGTCGATGATGACGTCGTCGACCCAGAATCCTTTGCGGGCGCGATCGCGGAGCACGTACAGGCTCTGCTCGCCGGAGCGCCGCAGTGTCGCGCTCGACGTGGAGAGGATGGTGACGCCTGCTGCGTTGAGTCCGCGACGAAGCAAGGTGACTCGCTGCCGGTCTAGTGTCCGCGCCAGCTCCGTGACGTCGTTCATGGCGGGCCAATGGGCGGCCAGTGCGGCTGCCAACGCCTCGACGAGGCCGGTAGTCTCCAGGGAGGAGAAGGTCAGATTGTCGACGGTGAGTTCGGCCTCGTTCATCCCCGAAAGCATCACGTTCCACGACATGTTCTTAGTGTAGCAGGTTGTCTTTGACAGTCATGCGATTAAACGTGTACTGTAGAGGCAGAACGGAGATCACATCATGGAACTTTTCGAAAGCCTCTGGCTCGCCATCTTCGCGGTCCCGATCGGTATCGGCTTCACCTTCCCCTCCTGGCTCCTGGGTCGACTCGGAAGCTTCATCAACCCGGGCGGCACGCAGCGCCTGTGGCTCACGCGCACTTCCCTGAACCGCTGGATGGGCTTCATCATGTCCAGCATCCTCACGCTGATGCTGGCCATCGGGCTGAAGACGACCGGAGTCTTCTGGCTGGCGTTCCTCGTGGCAGTCTTCGCGGCCGCCAGCTACTTCTACGCGTTCATGCTCGGCCTGGGCGCGCGCGACTGGAAGACGGTCGCCCACGAGGCCGACCGCACCCATCTCCAGGCCCCGCGCCTCGACGAGATGGATCACGAGCTGATCAGCATGATCGACGAGGGTCGCTCGCTCTAAGACCCCCGACAACACAAGAGCCCCGGCGAGAGAATCTCTCGCCGGGGCTCTTCGTTCTGCGCGTCTACGCAGACTTGAGCTTCTTCTTGCCCTTGCCCTGGAGTGCGTCAGAGGCGGCTGCCTGCGCCTCCTCCTCGGCACGACGCTCCGCAGCGGTCTTGCGGCGGTACTTCTTGTCGTAGGACGCGGGGCGCTCCATGGCGCCACCCTGGACGAGGCGACGACGCAGAGCGTCCCACTTCTGGCCAGTGGCCTCTTCGAGGCCGCGACGAGGGACCTTGCGCTGGTACTGCTCGATGAGGAGCTTCGTGTACTCCTCGCTCGCGACCTGCCGCGGGTCGCCGACAGGAGTCGTGCCCTTGTTCTGCGTGGCCAGGGGGATCAGCTCGCGCATGCGCGCGGCGATCTCCTCGGGGACGACGAAGATTTCCTTGGGCGTGGTGTCGCGAGGCTCGGCCTGGCGGACCGGCTTGTCGGGAGCGGCGACCTTGGCCTTGGACTTGTCCCCGGAGGTCTCCATGCGGCGAACGCTCTCGTGGGAGATGTTGAAGGCCTCGGCGATCGGGCGCAGGGTCCAGCCCTTGGCGCGCAGCGCAGCCACGACGTCAGGGCGGTCAGCCGGATCGAGGCGACGCATCTTGTTGACGGTGTCCGTCGGCAGGTCTTGCACGATTGCTGGGGTCAAAGAATGCACCTTTCGGACATTCACCGACGGCGTGAGGTCTCATTACCCTGTGGCACATCCAGCCGGAGATTGCTTGTCCGTATCCTACGATACACCCTCGTGACACACAAGTGTCAACCGTGTTCTGTAGCGAGTTGGCTGAGAGTCGCGCTTCGGAAGGGACTGGGCCTGCCGTCGCCCTGTGGTCAGGCTCGGAGGTCGCGATCCTTGCCCGTCGTGCGGTAGCCCAGACCGCCCTTGCCGAGCGGGAAGGGCAGTGCGCGCACGTGGTGCACCCGGAGGACCGCGGGCTTGCCGAAGAGATCGGTCGTGCCGCGGCGTCCACCCAGCTCGCCGTCGGCACCCTCGAAGGTCGAGTGCAGGGTTGCGATGGAGTCCATGCCGCCCTCAGGGAGAACCCACCCGCCACCGCGGGCCTTCTCGCCCGGCTTCGAGCCGTCGTAGCCGACCATGTATCCGGACGCGAACAGACGGGCGGGTGCCTTCTTGGGAGTGGATTTAGTCACAACTGCTATAGTAAGGGCTCCCACCGACAAAGGGGAAGTCAGTGATTCACGACCCTCGCTACGTCACATTCGCAGGCGACTGGCACCATGATCCGAATGCGGCAATCTTCGGCCTCGATGAGGCGCGGCGCCGTGGCGCGGATGTGGTCGTGCAGCTCGGAGATGTGGTCTTCACGGGACCGGCGTTCACGCGGATGGCACACGCGATGGAGGTCGCCGCTCAACGCGCGGGAATCCCCATCGTCATCATCCGGGGCAACCACGACGATCGCGGCCGCCTCGATGCCTTGCCTGCGTCGGACGAGCCAGGGCTCCTGCGAGTCGCCGAGCAGGTGTACTACGCACCCAATGGAACTGTGCTGCGCTGGAGAGGGCGCGCGCTCGGCGTCATGGGCGGTGCTGCATCCGTCGATCACCGGGGGCTCAGCCATGGCGTGGACTGGTGGGACGACGAGCTGCCCACCCTGGGCGACATCCATCGGCTCGCAGAACGCGCGCGCGACCTCGACATCCTGATCGCCCATGACGCGCCGCGCACTCAGAAGCTGGAGGCGCGTTTGCGGCGGGGCGCCATACCGAGTGGTTGGGACCTCGCCTACGCGGAGCAGTCGAGCGATCTGGTGTCGCGGGCCATGTGGGCTCTCAGGCCGAAGCTGCTCGTGGCCGGGCATCTACACCTGCGCTGGTCGGAATCCGTTGTCCGGATGAACGAAGCGACCCGGCTGGAAGTGCTCGACAAGGGCGACGGGTATTCGAACATGATCCCCGATGCGAACCTCTTGGACATCGACCTAGAGAGCAACCTGCTACACTAAAGGCAGTGAATAACGCGCCGATCTTCGAACGAGAGACCTACATGCCGATCAGCTTCGAGACCTGGCTTACGGTCCAAACCCCCGATCTCGTCGCAAAGGGGATGGGGCTGCCGCCGCTTGCGGTCACGGGCCGCGCGCTGCTCCAGAACGGCCTCAACATCGGCGCGTCCGTCGCCCGCATGGGCCTCGACGAGAAGTCCGCTCGCGAGCAGATCAATCTGGCCGTGGAGCGGTACGTCGAAGGCATCGAGGATGTCGAGATTCCCGGGCTCGCCCGCAGCGTCAATATCGACCGCGGCGTCTGGGCGACGGCGGGCATGCGAGTGGAAGAGACCGACCTCCGCAGCCTCCTCGGCAAGTTCATCGAGCGCCTCTCCTGGAACGTCGTCGGCACCAGCATCGCGCTGAACCCCGGCCCTGACGCCGAGGCCATCACCGTCATCTCCGACGACTTCGTCTCCACCGTGTGGGCGGCGCACCCGCGCGTCGATGCACCCTACGTCCAGATCGAGATCGGCGACGTCATCGTTCAGCCGCGCGGCTCGGCCTCCATCGAGGGCAGCTTCAAGATCAACGGCGAGACGCTGCCATGGCGCTTCGCTGCGCCCATGCCGACCCTCCGCGCGACCTTCCCCGTCGTTCGGGCCGCCGTGGCCCTCAGCAACGACTCGCCGGAGGTGGCGATGGCGGTCTACAACTGGGCGAGCGAGCAGGCGGAGATGCTGGCCTTCGCGACGAGCGCCGAGCTGGTCGTCGCGCCCCTGGCGGTGTAGGGCTACTCGGCACGACCCGGGGGATGCGACAGCGTCCGCTCCAGCTCGGCGAACGCGTCGGCCTCCTCGGGTGACAGCTCGACAGGCGCCGGGCTCATCGAGCCTGCGAACCAGTCGATGGCTTCGGCAGATACGTTCGGCACGGGAGTGACGAGAGACGTGGCGTGGGGCGCCGAGGGCACTTCGATGGCCTCGTGCAGTTCCGGGTCTCCGAGGTCAGCGGCAGCGCTGGGGTCCTCGACGGGAATCTCAACGCGCGCGTCAACGGCCAGCAGCTTGCCGTCGCGATCGACAAAGTGGATGCCGTCGTCAGCGGGCTCGAACCCGTAGAAATCGCGCTCGTCGTCATCGAGGTCGGAGATCGTGACTGATCTGACGGCCTGCACGACGTAGCGATCGGCGAGGGTCTTGGGGTTGTGGGTGCGGTCGAGGTCCACGAGCAGGTCGACGAGGCCGTCCTGCCACTTGTGGGGCATGGAGCTAAGGATGGAACGAGGCAGGACGATGTAGTCGCTCTGATCCTCGGGTCGGTACTTTGCAATGGCGTCGACGATGACCGCTGCGCGGCGCTCCAGGGGCGCGTCGGGAACGATGATGCCGCGCTCTTCGAAGACCTCCAGCAGCACGTCATCGACCGATCGGCCGTGCGTGTCGTGCCACCTGGCCATGCCCGCGACGATGGCAGCCCGGATCGGGTCGTCGGCGGATAACTCGGTAGCAGTCATGGAAAGGTGTCAGACTCCGGCGTGCGAGCCCGTCACGAAGACGAGAAGGGCGCCGACCAGACTCAGGACGCAGAGCAGCACGGCGATGATCGAGCAGATAGCCCCGGCCCGCGTGCCGACACGGAAAGCCTTGAAGGCTGCGTAGCCGAAGAAGGCCATGATGACGAGCAGAATGCCCCCGACGATTGTGGCCGCGCTCATGCATCCTCCATGTGGTTCACGAAGGTCTTAGTATAGCAGGTTTGCTAGATTCTCCCGGATGTGACGCTTTTGCTAAGCATGTACTGTAGACTAGGCTCATGACCACGAAACAGGCCACCGCCCCGAAGGGGCTGACCATCGGTGCAGTCGTCTCCGTCTTGATCCTGACTCCGGCGCTCATGATCAGTGCCTTCATGCCGACGGCGTCGAAGGTGCCCCCGCCGACCCCTCCCGCGCACAGCACTGGCTTCTCGATGGAGAAGGTGTCAGCGTCGGCGAACCTGTTCTTCGAGCACGTGGGGGAGTGGGCTCAGGGGATCGGCCAGGAGGCCACGAAGCGCTAGGCCGCCTCTTCTGGAGCCTGCTTCGAAACGAGGTGGTCCGACAGTAGGCCAGACACCTTCGCGGCCACGTCGGCTCCCAGCGCGTCCGTGAGCACGTCGCGAATGTCGGCGTCGACCGCGTCGCGCATCATGAGCAGAGCGCGGAAGTAGGCGGCGCTGTCGAGAATCTCCTCGTAGATGTCACGGAGGGTGTCGCGGCCGTTGAACGGCTGGAGGCCCTGACCGTAGCGCTGGATGCCGACGGCCTTGCGAGCCATCAGGTCCTCGATGACGAGGTCGTGGGCTACGGGCTTGTCGTTGGTGATCGGCAGGTCCTGATCACCTTCGCGCTTCTTGAGGCCCAGCGGCTCGATGCCCGCGTTGCGGAGCTGCTGCTGGAGGCTGGCGATGAGCAGGTGGTCAGGAGTCTCGGTCATGCTGATGCCTTTCAGGCGGCCGCGACGGCGGCGTCGTGCGTGCGGTGGTCGTGTCGGGCGCGCTCCAGGCGTGCGCGGGACTTGGCGTAGCGGACGATCTTGGAGCGCCGAGCGCTCGGAGTGACGTGCTGGAGCTGGTCGGGACTGCTGTTGTGCCGGTTATCCGCCAGCTTGATCTCGGTGGAAGTCGGGTCGGAGGCGACGCGCTCGATGTACTCGGCGTACGTCTCGTCAGCTCGACGCGTGAGGAGATCGACCAGGAGGAGCACCTTCTCGCTGAAGCCTTCAGCCCGGAGTCGCTCGATCGTCCAGTCGGTGTCCTCGACGACGTCATGGAGCCAGCAGGCCTGGAGGACCCAGGAGGCGTACCCGCGCTCGGCCATGATGGCGGCGACAGCCATGGGGTGCGTGATGAAGGCAGCCCCGCCGAGCCGGAACTGGCCGTCGTGGGCCTCGTAGGCGATCTCGATTGCGCGTCGCAGGGTGCTCATGCTGACCTCCTTGTGGAGTGAAACTCCGAGTGGTCTTAGTGTAGCAGTTGCGACTAAGCGGCCTGCTGGGAAGTGGCCTCGTCCTCACGGTCGACCTCGTCGACGGGCTCCGCCGCCTCGGCCAGAGCCTGCTCGATCCGCGCGAGCTTCATGCGCGCGGCCTGGAGCGCCTCGGCCTGCGGGAACGGGGCGGACCCTGTCGCCGCGGCGCGGGTCTCGTCGATGCGAATCAGGAGGTCCTGCTGGCGCTCCAAGGTGCTGTCACGGAGTGCGTCGAGACCATCGGCCCACGTCGTGAACTCCGCCTGGATGTAGTCGCGAATGGAGGCGGGTCCGCGCCGGAATGTGCGGTCCGGGATGCCGATGGCGTGCATGGTGAAGCGGTTGAGATCGACGGTGACCTCGCGTGGCTGATCGCCGCCGTCCCGGATCGTCGACTTGTAGCGAAGCTCCACTCCTCGGTAGCCGTTCGCCGTGGGGATGTCGCGGCTGATCGCTCCCGCGAGGGCGTCGAGGGAGATTTCGGCAGCGTCAGGCTTCAGGGCCCCGCGCGCCTTGTCGAGCATGATGACGCGGGCGTTGAGCGTCTGCGCGACGCGCTCGTCCTGGTCGGCGTCCTGGCGGGCCTTCTTGATCGCCTGGTTGTGGAGCGTGCGGAGGGTCTGGAGCCGCTTCAGCTCGGCGGTAGCGGATGACTGCTCCAGCAGGAGAGGGTTGCCCGCCGCAAGCGCCTTCACTTCGCCGTAGCTGAGCACGAGGTCGGCGATGTCCTCGATCTCGCGCACGGACGCGTCGACGCGGTAGAGCTGGCTCATGAAGCGCTGCTTCTTCTCCACCAACTGATACATATATCCATCGAACGAACCCTGGGTCACATACCGGTTGATCGAGACCTCGGTGTTGAGGTTGCCGGGACGGATGCCGCGCCCGTTGCGCTGCTCCATGTCGCTCGCACGCCAGGGGTGTCGAGGTGGTGGAGGGCCTTGAGTCGTCGCTGGACGTTTGTGCCGGTCCCCAGCTTCTCGGTCGAGCCGAGCAGGATCGAAATGGAGCCGTCGCGACAGGCGCTGAAGACCGCGTGGCGCGCCTTGTCGGTCTTCGCCTCATGGATGAATCGAATGCGTTCGGCCGGGACGCCACGGGCCACCAGAGCTGCTTTGACGCGCCCGTACGTCTGTGAGTCGTCGGGGTGCGGGGTGCCGAAGTCGGCGAAGACGAGCTGGAGGTGGCCACGGGTGCCGCCGTACTCCACCGTCATGCCCTCGTGGTACTCGCGGGCGATCTCGTCCGCCATCAGCTCGACCTTGGGGGAGGCCTCGTGGATGTCGACGAGCATCGGGTCGAGGGCGACCTTTCGTCCGTCGCCGCAGATGAGCAGCATGTTGTCGGGGAAGTCGTCGGGCGCCTCGCCCATGCGTCGCGGGTCGCCAAGACGAATCAGCTCGGCACGCTCGGCCAGGTCGGCCACGAAGCGCTTCTGCGCCTCCGTCGAGCGGGCGGTGAAGTTCTTGACCTCCGCCGTCGGCCGCACCAGGTCGAGAGCGTCGGAGGGGAGCAGGTCGGCGATCTCGGCGAAGATCGAGCGCATCTCGGGGAAGTTCTGGATCGCGACGGGGCGACGGGACATCCGGAATCCCGATCCATCGGGAGTCACCTCGACCCGGTTCTCGTAACGGACGAACGTCGCAGCCCACGCGTCGAAGTGCGCGACGCCCATCTCTTCGAGACGCTCGGGCTGGAGGTATGTCTGCCAGACGAAAGTCTCCGCCAGCGTGTTCGACCAAGGCGTTCCGGTGAAAAACGAGACGATCGGCTTACCAGGACGACGCTCGGCCAGGGTGTTGATCTTCAGCAGGAGGTCGGCGGCGCGTTTCGACGAGCCGAGGAGAATCCCTCCGCGCGGGTCGCGATCGGGAGTCGCTTGAAGGCGTGGACTTCGTCGATGCTGATGTGGTCGACGCCGAGGTGTTCGAACAGGATCATGTTTTTATCCGTGTTGGCGTTGTCTCGCAGCTCGGCGAGCTGGGCGTCGAGGCGCCGGATGGCCTGGGCGATGAGCTTCGCCCCGCGCTTGCCACCGGTGGAGCCGCTGGCCTTGTCGTCCTGGAGGAACGAGCGCAGGTCGGCCTTCTTCTCCTCGATCCAAGCCTCTTCGACCTCGGGCGCGACGGGGAGGCTGACGAGCGCCTGATGGGTGAGGATGACCGCATCCCATGAGCCGGTGGCACAGCGCGCGGCGAAGAGTCGGCGCCCGGACCCCTGGAGGTCTTCGCGTCCGGCGATGAGGAACTTGCCTGTGGGGTAGAGCTGCTTGGCCTCGCGGGCCACCTGCTCCAGGAGGTGGTTGGGGACGGCGATCATCGGCTTGTTGGCGAGACCGAAGCGCCGAAGCGTCATGGCTCCGGCGACCATGTCGGTCGTCTTGCCTGCGCCGACAGCATGTCCGACCATGAAGCGAGCGTTCGAGACCATGCCGTCGATGGCGTTCCGCTGGTGGGGCCAGAGGGTGAAGTCTTCGCTCATCCCGGGGAACGTGAGGTGGGCGCCGTCGGGCTTGCGGACGACGTAGCTGCTGAAGCGCTGGTTGTACTCGTGGCAGATGGCCTCGGTGCGGGCGGCGTCTTCCCAGACCCATTCCGCGAATCGCTCCTGGATGGCGCTCTGCTTCGCTTCGGCGGCCATGGTCTGCGCGGGGCGCTTGACCTTCTTCAGCTTGCCGTTCTTCAGCACCTCTTCGGTGATGACGGGGGCCTTGCCGTTGAGTGCCAGCTCCAGCAGGCGGAGCGGGTTGGCGTCAGGAGTGCCCCAGGTGAGCGTGATGTCGGGAGAGAGGTCCCCACTCTCGTTGGTCAGCTCCCAGTAGGAGATGGGGGCGGTGTAGGTGACCTTGACGCGGCCGAGGAACACCTCCTGGACGAACTTCACGATGTACGCGGGCTTGATCCACGGGGCGCCGAGGGAGACCCGGATGTCGAGGGGCCCAAGGTCGGCGGGCATGACGGCTCGGAGGGCTTCGACGTTTGCACTGAACGCGGGGTCGGTCTCGGCGGCACGCTGGGCGTCGGCGAGCTTCTGTCGAACGTTGCCGGAGAGGTAGTCGACGGCGAGCACGTAGTCGTCGCTGGTGGGGGAGCGGAAGATGTGCCCGGCGAGCTGGTCGACGACCACCTGGGGGTCAGGCTCACCGATGAGGTCGCCGATGCGCGCCAGGTCGAGGCCTCGACCTTCGCCCCGCACGATCGACAGGGCCTCGGTGGCCGATGACGCGCTGGTCGCGCGGTCGGGCGTCTTGTTGACGCGGCGCACGAGGATCGGGGCCGGTGCAGCCTCACCGATCTCCTGGTCGAACTCTTCCATGGCGAGGACGGTCACGTAGTCCGGGTCCTGCCTGAAGCCGCCCATCGTCGGGCGTTTGTAGCTGAGCGCGGGCAAGCCCGTCTCGGGGTCGACGGCGCCCTCGTGGAGCGCGCCACGGTTGAGCGCGCCGAACTTGTCCGCGTAGTCGAGGTACGCGCCGCGCGCGAGATCGCGCAGGGGCGTGATCGACTCGTCCGACCGCGCGGGGTCGCTCTCGGCCTCGATGAGAGCGAGGGAGGCGTCACGCAGGGTGATCAGGGACCGCAGTTCTTGCGGGGCTCGGGGGAGCTGGACGAGGGCGCCACTGATCACCTGGTGGACCTCGTCGTCGGCGATGTGGAACGAGCCCTCTTTCCGGCCCTCGTCGTCGGTGAGGATCACGTCACCGAACTCGGGCGCAACCGTGGATCGAGGGGGCAGTGCGGGCATGAGACCTCGGAGCGCGGCCATGGCCCGGGCGATGTCGCCGTCGTGATCGGTCGAGAGAACGACGAGCGGGCTCTGCGGGTAGCCGGTGACGGCCATCCTGCCCGCGACGTGCTCTGGGTGCTGCCCCCAGTAGGCGTTGACCGAGACGGGGACACCGGCCTTGGCAGGGTCGGCGTGGGCGGTGATGGTCATCCGCCGGGGGCTCGCGCCGTAAGGGTTGTAGGCGCTCGGGGCGTCGTGAAGAGCGAGGTCTGGCGGGAGCTGCGCGTCGCGCTTCTGGAAGACGACCAGGTCGGTGACAACCTCAGTGCCGGATGCCGAGAAGGCTCCTGAGGGAAGGCGCACGGCGCCGACGAGATCGCCGATGCGCTGCGCCTGCTCGATCATCTGCGCGGAGTCCATGACGTTCCGGCTGGTGATGATCAGGACGAGCCCTCCGACACGCACAGCGTCGAACGCTCGGAGCATGAAGTAGCCGTGCAGGGAGGTCGAGGTGCCGTAGGCGGGGTCGTAGACGGAGCCCCTGCCCGCGAAGGGGACGTTGCCGATTGCGACGTCGAAAGCTCCGGCGCGCAGGGAGATGTCCTGGAGGGCGCTCGTGATGATCTGCGCCTTGGGGTTCAGGACGCGAGCGATGCGGGCGGCGGTGGGGTCGATCTCGACGCCGGTCCAGTCGATCGCCAGGTCGGAGGGGGCGTGCGCCATGAAGCGGCCCGAGCCGCAGCCGGGTTCGAAGACGGACCCGCCAGTGAAGCCCGATGCCCGGAGGAGGCCGAACATTGCCTCGATGATCTCGGGTGGCGTGAAGAAGGACGTGTCGAGATGGTCGGCCGCGGTCTTGAGGTCACCTGGGCGGTCCGAGAACGACTGCTCAAGGCGGTCGGCGACGTCGAGCCAGCCGCTCTTGGGCTGGGGCGAGAACGCGGGAGCAAGGGCTCCCCATCCGGGCCAGTCGAGCAGGCGCTCGCGCTGAACCGCCGTCGGCCCTGCTTCAGTGAGGACGC
The DNA here is from genome assembly GCF_030296615.1 of Frondihabitans sucicola. Lineage (GTDB taxonomy): Bacteria > Actinomycetota > Actinomycetes > Actinomycetales > Microbacteriaceae > Frondihabitans > Frondihabitans sucicola. The sequence continues at coordinate 212,000 of NZ_AP027733.1, forward strand.
GGAGGGTCTCCAGTGCGAGCAGTGCACGGCGGGCGGGGTTCTCTCGGCGAGCGGTCTCGGTCACGGGAGCCTTTCAGTCGACTGCGACCAGTCTACAGTACATGTAAACCGGCTATGCGTCACGAAACTGAGAGAGCCCCGCATCGCCGAGTGGCGAGCGGGGCTCTCAGGTGCAGCGAGTGTCAGCCGACGAGCGCGAGCGGCGCCGAGTCGAACAGGCCCTGCTGGACGTCCTGCATGTAGCAGTCCGCCGCCCAGAGAACGAAGGCGCGTGCGCCCTCCGATGCCCACTCCGAGACGAAGTCGGTCTCGACGTTCTTGATCGTGATCGACTCGATCACGAGCCCGTCGTTCGACAGCTCGGCGACGACGTCGTGCGACGCGCCGTCAAGTTCGAGCGTTCCCATGAACGAGACGGCGGCCTCGGCCGATGCCTCGTCGAACTTGTGCGTGAAGTTGATTTCCTGACCCTCGATTTCGAGAGTGGTCCAGGACTGCTGCGCGACCATCATTCCCCCCACCTACCTTTCCCTATCTTCGTTTGCCCACCCCTGTGCGAAGCGGTCTCTCTTGTCCTATGAAGCTAACGAGAGCAGCCGACATGGACCCATCCCCCCGACTGGGGGACATTGGACGCATAGACGGTGGGGTGTACTGTGCAACCCCCGCCGATCGTTGATTTTCCGGGGTTCTTGGCCGTTCATCGGGCGGCATTAGTGCATGAATCACCCGGGAATGATTTTGAAAAAGGGGTCAAAACCTGGAATTGATTTCCCCGAACCTGGCTTTTCGACAGGCGTCGGCCTTCGGGCGCTCTCGGGGTGGCAGCTCGGGCGCAGCGCGGCGATCCACGGAGCCGGGGAGGGCCGCTCGCGGGCAAAGAAGAAGGGGAGTGAGCCATCGGCCCTTGGGGCAGATGTTGGCTCACTCCCCAGGGTCCAGGGGGAATACCCCCGTTAGGGGACGGTCGCGCACCGTCTAGTTAGAGAGTAACGCGAGTTAGACCCATTTGTCCAAGTCTCGACACGGTCTCGTGCCATCGTGTGCGACCCCAAAACGGAGGACAGACCTCCGTACCCCCAGCTCCGTTCGTCCTCTAAAATGGGGACAAGTAACCGATTCATCCGCCGCGGTACGCTCGCACCGTACTCGCAGGGGTTCTGGGCAGCCGGGGCGGATGAACCGGACCCCAATCCGACCTGCTCTCGGCTCCGAAGCATCGGCGCAGTGAGAAATCCGAGCAGCAGTGAACTGCGTAACTCGACCCTCGTCAATTGGCGACAAGGGGGTTGTCGCTCAAAGGAACGCTGATTTGACAGGGTCAGACCCTCAGGGCACGTCGGGCGGCGCTAGCTGGACGGACGGCCTCCTGCCGGACGCCGACTCCTGGAAGCGCGTCTTGTCATACAGGTCCGAGGATGCCAGCGAGGCCTATCGACTTGCTGGCTGCGGCCTCACGCCCAGCGACATCATCACGGCGCGCTACAACCTGACCGACGTGCTCGCGCAGGGCTACCTGAGCCCAGTGGCGGCCGCGGTGCTCGCAGACGAGACGGCCACCTACTTTCAGGTCAGGCTCGACCAGGCTCTAGATGCCCGTGGCGCAAGCGTTCGAACGCTCATGGACTCGTCCTCCGAATGGACGTTCACGAAGATCGGCGCACTCCTGAGGATCACGAAGCAACGTGCCCGGGTCGTGGCCGAACGTCTTCGCCGTCCCTGACCTCTGGCGATCCTGCATTCGATGCAACTCCCGCTAGTTTACTGGCAGGAGCCGCTGTTCGGGAGCCGGGAGTTGCATCTAATTCAGGGAGTCGCGCTCAACGACCAGGACAACAAAAAGCCAGGCCGGGAAGTCTTGGACTAAGGAAGCAGAACCTTGGGCAGGAATGAAGTCAACGTTTACTTTTCGTAGGAGCATGCCTACGAACGTGGCGCAGGCATCGTCCTTCGGGCATCGACTTTTTCGCGGACGCCGAAGAAGACGAGGACGAGGGCCGCAATGGGATTGATGAACCACCATTCGAAGAGGACTTTGAGTAGCAGGCGGAGTAGGTCCGCTGTCGACAGATAGGCGCAGGTCAGCGACTACTTAGAACGACAACGGCGGTCGCCGCTCCTAGTTTTGTTCCCGTCGTCCGAGCAACGACAGCCGGGGTCCGATGACGACGCCCAAGCCATGAGAATCGTGCCGAGGTGGGATGCTCAGGCCGAGCGCCCGGTGACTCCGAGGGCTGAACTCAGGGATGTAGGTATGTTGACCGAACTACGGGTGCGGGCGCTTAGTTGTGGAATTCGAACTCACGGCGGCCGCAGGTCTTCACGAGTCGTCACCCGCTCAGTATCGAGGCGGCACGTGACCCATGCCGCGGTTCGCTCGAAGAAGCAATCCGGTAGGTGGCGCGTCTTCTGACAAAAGTGCAACGGCCTTCTCACATTCACCCGATTGGCTCGTCCAGGTACTTAGCTAGTTGCCAGAAGGGAACTCCCAAGGCATTCGAAATTTTGCACCATGTCCTCAGGCTGCCCGTGGATCGCCCCTGTTCCAACTTGATAATGGCTGTCCGAGAGACACCCGATTCGTCGCGCAAACGCTCGAAGCTAAATCCCCGCTCGTGCCGAAGCCTTTCCAGGGCAGAACGCATGGCCTCGAAGTTCTCAGATCCAGAATTTGGCACCGTCCAAGACTTCCGCAACTCTAGCCATGGCACAGTACACAAAAGTGTACTAATTTGATGGCATGGCATCGTCAGCGGGCTCGCAGTCGGCTCAGGGATCTGACCTCCGTACGTGGTCCAGCGCGGCCGGCCGTCTAGAAATGTCACTCAAGGCCTTCGGCATCGATCCCGTGGACACCGTCAACGACCTCAGCTCGATCCTCGAGGCGCTCAGTGTCAACTCGCTTGGGCTGAAAAAAGCGCACCACCTGCTGCTACTGGAGCGGCTGACCATGGAAGAGCGGCCATCTCGACTCAATGGTCACCTAGAAGCCGACGACATCCGAGAGATCTTGGCGAGGATGTCGTTTCTCGACGTCGGCATGTCACTCACTCCCAACGAGGTGGCGTCCTTGCTGGGGTGTTCGACGCGTGTCGTACTCGACGACATTGAGTGGGGCAGGCTCCATGCGATCAGGGCCGCAGATCGGTACCTGTTGCCGTCGTGGCAGTTCGAATTTACAAGCGATGGCCGCAGCGCGAAGGTCATAACCCAGCAGATGGAGATGATCGTCGCGGCGATACCTCCGGAAATTCCCGCTGCATTCACGAGAGCCATCATGACGCTCGATGATCCGACTCTTCCGCGGCGTGGCAAAGATCACTTGTCGCCTCGGGATTTTCTGCTCAGCGGAGGTTCCGCTCGACCGGTCGCCGCAACGCTGCTCCGCTACCTGGAGGGTTCATCGGAGCGCCTCTTCGAAATTTGGAACATGGCATGACCGACGTCAGCGCCGGCCACATTCAATCCTTTCCGGGCGGAGCGCACTCCGTCAGGTTCGGACGCAACACCGCTGTGAGGGACGCAGCACGAGAGGAAAGTGAGCAGGTCAACCGGCCAGCTCGCTCCACGCGACGACCCGGCTTGGGGTCGCCTCACTCGAAAGCTGTCCCATGGATTCCGCCGTCTTCGTATCTGCCTCTTTCCAGCAAGTCCTCGCCTTCGCTGACACGCTTTCAATCGGGCGGGCCGGATTTCTCAGGGGACTCGCCGATGGAGTGCGCGGGTCTATTCGTGCATCGAGGACGCCGCAACGGTCTGGCGACTGGCCGTTGCCCGAAGCTGCCGAGAGCTTCTGTGCGACGAGCTACGCGCGGGAGCCGATCTTGACGACCAGTGTTTCGCGAGCAGCCACGCTCCTGACGATTCCCCAAGGCGAGGTCAGAGGGCTGATCGCTGCCGGCCGTCTTCTGGCGGTCCTCGTGGACGGGGAGCAGCGGGTTCCGCTTTGGCAATTCACAGAGGAGAGTCCCCGCGACCTCCTGCCGGGCCTGGAACAAATCCTTTCAAGTGCCGACGGAATGGACTGGCGACTCCTGAGCGCATTCATGACGACCCCTCAACGCGCTCTGAAGATGAATCTCGCTCTAAATGCCATCGAGTGGGCCCACGTCGGAGGAGCGGAGGACAGTCTGTTCTCCGCCCTTGAGGCCGCTCGTGACTGACCGACCTACTGAGGCTCGCCTGGAAGCGGACGCGTCCCTCCGACGAGACTCTCAGGGGCTGCACGCCCTCCTGCACTCGGGGGACGTCGACTCCGAAACGGGATGGGCGGCGGTCAATAGTGCCCTTAGGAGCGCGCCTGGTCCGGGCGCGTCGATGCTCACCGAGGACGTTCGTTCTTTCCTCGTGGACTCCGGGATTGTCACGAGCACGCAACTCTCGGACGCTGAGGAAGCCGCCCGGAGTGGGCAACTTCATGTAGAGCTGGCGGGAAGCCTCATTCTCAACATCGCGTCCGCGTTCGTCCCGCAAAGCCTCGCCTCATACCTAAACATCCCTCTTCAACAGGTCGATGCGTGGCTGGCCAGTGGCCTTTTGTCAGCATTCTTTGTGGGAAACCTCGTGCTCATTCCCGCCTGGCAAATCGACTCTTCGACCCATACCGGCCTGCTCAACAGCCTCCAGGGCCTGCACGATCTTGAAGACGCCAAACGAATCCATGACCTCGGCGACTTCATGTACGACGCTCAACCCACGCTGCGCCGACATGCGGCGGCCACTCCCGTCGGTTGGCTCAGCAGTGGAGGCGACATGCAACCCGTTCTAAATGCATTGAACGATCTTCAACGCACTATTGCCGATCGATCCGGGGTATGACCGCGTGGGTTCCCGACGCGGCGGATCCGCGCGTGGTCGTGGCGGGAGATTGGCACAGCAACATCATCTGGGCCATGAAGGTCATCCCTCGCGCCGCACAGATGGCGCCAGGGGCGAAGACGATCTTGCAATTGGGCGATTTCAACATCGGGCGAGGTCGCGTCGCCAAGGCTTTCGTGAACATGGTCGACGCCCGGTGCCGCGGCAATGGGATCGAGCAAGTTCTCATTACCCCCGGAAACCATGAAGACTATGGCCGCCTTAGAAGCACACCTGCATGGGTGCGACGAGAGCCCGTTCGGATCGGTCAGCACATCTGGGTCCTGCCACACGGATACCGTTTCGTGATCGGAGGGCGCACGTTCATGTCGTTCGGGGGAGCGGCGTCGGTAGATCGGCACCGGCGAAATGCTCACGGAAAAAACCGCGATTGGTGGCCAGACGAGGTCGCCCGCAAAGAAGCGTACGCGGAGGCCGCTCTATCGGGCCCGGCAGACATCATGCTCACTCACGAGGCCGTCAACGGCGCCACCGAAGCGACGGCAGGCATCGAGGAAGGACGGAACCCCGGCAGATGGCCAGCGGACCGACTCTGGGCGTCCGCCATCTCGCGCTCCCGAACAACAGACCTGTGGAATGCCATCCACCCTGGCATCCTGTTCCACGGCCACATCCACAGCCGAGCCGAAGCAACCCTCGAAGACGGCCGTCGCGTCTATTCCATGGCGCCCGATGAACGACCGGGAAATATCGGCGTTCTTGAACTAGAAACGCTCCACTGGAGGTGGGGATGAGGTGGCAACGAGGTTCGCGGACGACCATCTCCCGACTCACAGGGAGGCGATTGTGCTGACGAGACCCGCAGTCGACATACAGCAGGGCCTGGAGCGCGTGCTCGCGTCGGTGATCTCCCGATGCGAACCCATCTTGGCGACGTCACGATGGGGCGGAGCCGTTCTCCTCCCGTCCAGCTATCTCGCACCCTGGATCCCGCTCGTCACCGAGCTGGTCGCTCTCAACCAGCCCGATATCCAGCGCGTCGATGCGGGCATGCACACCTCGCGCTGGGACTCCATCACAGATCTCTACGATTCCGACTCCGGCACGTGGAAGGTCGGAACCTCTGACGAGTTGTTCATCTTCGACATGGATGCCCGGCAGCTCTATGGCCAGCGGACGGGAAGTGGTGGAACCCCAATGGGACGTGAAGGCTTCGGCGCCATTGTCGAGGTCAGCGTCGGAGCCGTGGCGACCTGGTCTACTGCCCGGATAGGGGAAGTGACGCAGAGATCCTCTAGATCAGCCGTCACGGGGATCTACCGTCTCGACGAGAGAAGCTCCCTCACATCGGAGAGTGAGGCCGACGTGACGCCATCGGGACAGTTCCCTGCGCGACGATCGATTTCCGTCCACGACGCTTCTGGCCAATTCACCGACCTGGTCGCCGACGTTGCCAGTCGAGGAGATCAAATCAGCATCGAGACTCACTCCGGCAGCGCGTTGATGATTGCGGTCGATATCTTTGACAGCCTTGCATTCTTGGCCCAGGGCGTCGGAGAGCTATTTCCCTTGAGTCAAAGTCCTTCGGAAATCACTGACGTCGTCCACATCGGGCAGCAGATCGTTGAGTTGCGCGACAACGACCAAGGTCTCTGGCACGTGCAAACTGAGAATCACAATTTCATCTTCGACATGGGTGACCGAACTATCCGCGAAGCGGCGACCGACGATGACGGCGAACTTCTTTTCGACAGAACTCGCCTCCGCCTTCCGGAAATTGAAAAGTGCCGCGTCGGCGCGACAATTGCATGGCAAGGGGAAATATCGGTGGGTGGAGGCTTCGTGGGCAATGCGGATGACTCCGCCGTACTCGCCATCACGCGCCTGGATCCTTGGTCGTTTTGATGTCGTAAGTCCAGATATGGATAGCCCGCAGGATTGCCACGTCGATTGGCCGGTTCCCGCTTGTCTCTCGATGTGTGTTTTTCATGCCGCTTGGACCTGTGTCCGTGCTGACGGGTGAACGTGAAGCGAAAGACGACTATGTCAAAGTGTCTCGGACCCACTAGGGCACTCAAGCGGAACCCACTTAAGGCCTTCGCGGACGCTCGTGATGTGGAGCGGTCCTCGGGCTAAATGGAGCTGATGTCTTCTTCGAGGTGCCGGTAGATGGTGCCGCGTGAGACGCCGAAGGTGTCAGCAATCTGCTGGACGGTATAGGTCTTCTCGTCGTACATCGCTCGGGCCTGCTTGGCTTTCGTGGCGGTCATCTTTGAACGCCCGCCGCCTTTTCGGCCGCGGGCTCGGGCGGCAGCTAAACCGTCCTTCGTGCGTTCGACGATGAGGTCGTGCTCGAACTCCGCAATGGCCGCGAGCATGTGGAAGAACAGCCGGCCGCCGGGGGTGGTCGTGTCGATGCCCTGCGACAGGGCTCTGAGGCCAACGCCGCGGCGCTCGAGTCCGTTAGCGATCTCTTTCAGGTTCCGGACGGAGCGGCCGAGTCGGTCGAGTTTCGTGACGACTAGAGTGTCGCCTTCGCGGAGGTAGTCGAGGGCATCATCCAGGGCGGGCCGTTTCGCGAGAACCCCGGAGGCATGCTCGACGAACACCTTGTCGCAGGCGGCCGCCTCGAGGGCGTCCGTTTGTGCGTCGAGGTTCTGCTCTTGGGTGGAGACGCGGGCGTAGCCGACGGATGCCATGGCAGAACTGTACCTCGAACGTGTCTTACGGAACATAGGTCGCGGACACGGGCCATGGGACATGACGCGCCGACTCTTGAGCAGCTCTGCGTGACTGTCTCGTGGACGGTCGTTTGTTGCACACCTGAAGACAGAGCTCTCCTTAACGATGGAGGGGTGCGTTTTTTGAGCTAGTCGCTCTTGCGAGCGGCTTTCGCCCGGTGCATGCGAGCGACGCGGCGTGCAGCCTTGTCGTTCAGCACGGGCCACGCGGTACGGATGGCGGTCGCGATGATGCCTGTTGCGACGGCGAATCCGATTGCGTAGCCCGCGGCAGCAGGGATCTCAATCGACAGCTGGAGCATGGAACCTCCACCGTTGATGCTGCCGACCCAGGGGTCGGCTCACGAACCTCGCGGCGTGCGGGTCCGAGGCTGATGTTTCTCGCGGGCGAGAACAGCGAGGTGCCGCCGGTGCGGTGGCCTCGCGGTGGGTGTGCTGACCGATGGCGCAAAGAGGCGACCGTTTTCGGGCACAAAAAAACCGACCCAAGGGCCGGCTGTTTTTCACGCGCTAAAAGCGCAGGACCATTGTGACATGAATTCAGACTGACCTGCAAGGGGCGGCTGCGTGACTAGGGCTCGTCGGCCTGTTACGGTCATCTGAACAAGTGATCAGATGAGGAGTCGGCATGGCGAGCGATCTGGCGAGCATCGATAGTTGCGAGCTGAAGATGGTCGACCCGGACAAGGTCGACCTGGTTCGACGCAGCCTGCCCGACGCGGAAGACGTCGTCGAGCTGGCGGACGTGTTCTCTCTTCTCGGCGACCCAGGCCGGCTTCGCCTTCTGATGTCTCTTCTCGAAGGCGGTGAGATGTGTGTGCGATCTCGCGGCGACAACGGCGATGAGCGAAAGCTCTGTCAGTCACGCACTCCGGCTCCTTCGGGCGCACCGGGTGGTGTCGGTCGCACGTCGTGGGCGGATGGCGTACTACCGCCTCGACGACGGCCACGTCCGGATGCTCCTCGACCTCGGGCTCACCCACACCGGTCACACGGTCGCGATCCACCCCGAGACCACCGGAACCGACCAGTGACCGACACCCACCAGCACGACAAAGCACACAGCCACGGGGCCGCCCCCGACGCGAACACCCGGCTCCTCAGCATCGCCCTGGCCCTGATCGTCGGTTTCCTCCTCATCGAGGTCATCGTCGCCATCATCTCCGGCTCGCTGGCACTGCTCTCGGACGCCGGTCACATGCTCACCGACGCCGCCGCCCTCGCCGGGTCGCTCGTCGCGATCCGACTCGCTGCCCGCCCCAGCAGCTCAAGGTGGACATTCGGGCTGAAGCGCGCCGAGATCCTCTCCGCCGCGGTGAATGGCGTCACCCTCGTCGTCATCAGTGGCATCGTCGCCGTCGAAGCCATCCGACGCCTCCTCGACCCACCCGAGGTCGAAGGCGGCCCGGTCCTCGTCGTCGCGCTCCTCGGAGTGGCCGTGAACCTCGTCGCCGTGTGGGTGCTAGCGAAAGCCAACCGTCAGAGCCTGAACGTCGAAGGGTCCTTCCAGCACATCCTCACCGACCTGTATGGGTTCATCGCCACCGTCGTCGCCGGGATCGTCATCCTCGTCACCGGCTTCACCCGCGCCGACTCCATCGCCTCCCTGATCGTTGTGGTCTTGATGCTGCATGCGGCGTGGGGGCTGCTGAAAGACTCCGGCCGCATCCTCCTCGAGGGCACCCCAGAAGGTGTGGACCTTGACGCCATCCGAGGGCACCTACTCGAACCCGCCCACGTTCTCGCAATCCACGACCTCCACGCGTGGACCGTCACCTCGGACCTCCCCGCCCTGTCAGCGCACGTGACCCTGACGGACGAGTGCTTCCAGGACGGCCACGCACCCCGAGTCCTCGACGAACTGCAAGCGTGCCTGGTCGGCCATTTCGACGTCGAGCACAGCACCTTCCAACTCGAACCCGCCGGCCACACCGCCCACGAACCCGGAACGGACCACGCATGACCAGCACCGAAGCCCTCGCTGTCCCGCCTCGTACCCGGATCTTACGCCGCCGGATACGGCTGATCGTCGCGGCGACCATCACCTACAACGCCATCGAGGCGGTCGTCGCGATCACCGCCGGTACCATGGCCTCCTCCGCAGCCCTCGTCGGCTTCGGCCTAGATTCCATCGTCGAAGTCCTCTCCGCCGCGGCAATCGCCTGGCAATTCACCGCCCGCGATCCCGAGGCCAGGGAGCGGACCGCCCTCCGCGTCATCGCAATTTCGTTCTTTGCTCTCGCGATCTACGTCACCATCGACGCCGCCCTGTCGCTAACAGGCGTCCGTCAGGCCGAGCACAGCCCCATCGGCATCGTCCTCACCGTCATCAGCTTGCTGATCATGCCTGCCCTGAGCCTTGCCGAACGCCGCACCGGACGAGAACTGGGATCGGCGTCCGCGATCGCCGACTCCAAACAGACCCTCATCTGCGCCTACCTGTCCGCGGCGGTCCTCGTCGGGCTCCTGCTCAACAGCTTGTTCGGGTGGACCTGGGCCGACCCCATCGCAGCCCTCGTCGTCGTCGGCTTCGCCGTCAAAGAAGGCGTCGAGGCATGGAAGGGCGACAGCTGCACCGTTCCCGTATCCGTGCTGACCGGTGAACGCGAAGCGGAAGAGGACGACTAGCTCCCCTCCAGGTCATAGCGTCAGGCGAACAGGTCGGAGGTGATGCGCGCCGCGACCGCTTCCCTCAAGGGCCGGACGGAGTCCACGTCCCAGTTCTCCGGATTCGGGAAGGACCACTCCAACACCCGTCCCGCGGGCGTGCTCGGCAAGACTAGGCCAGGCTTCATGAGGACGACGACGTCGGCCTCTTGGAGGTCGGTGACGGTGACGGCCCGCGGTTCCCGCTGGCTGATGTCCATCCCCAGCTCCGCGATACTCGCCGCGACGGCCGGGTTCACTGTCTTGTCGGGCGCGATCCCCGCTGAGGTGACCGTGTAGTCGTTTCCGGCGAGGTGTTCGAGGAGGGCTGCGCCGAGTTGGGAGCGGCCGGCGTTGTGCTGGCAGATGAACAAGACGGTGGGCTTGTCGGTCATGCGGTCACCGCCTGGCGGTGCTCGCGGGACCATGCCTGGGTGGCGATCTGCACCGCGTCCCACGGGGAACCGAGCGGTGGTGTGTAGGAGAGGTCGAGTTCGCTGACCTGCTCCACGGTGAGGCCGGCGTGCAAGGCGACGGCGTACGTGTCGACGCGTTTGGCGGTCTCGGTGCCAAGACGGCCGACGAGCTGAGCGCCGAGGAGTTTGCCGTCGCGGCTGTCGCCGGTGACGCGGATCGAGATCGGTTGCGCGCCCGGGTAGTACTTCTTGTGGTCATCCGCGATCGCGGTCGTGCTGACGGGGGCGAACCCGGCAGCGGCGGCTTCGTGTTCGCGAAGGCCGGTCCGGGAGGCGACGAGGTCGAACACTTTCACGACCTGAGTGCCGACGGATCCCGCGAACCGGGCGGTGCCACCGAGGGCGTTCTCGCCGGCGACGCGGCCCTGCTTGTGAGCCGTCGTCCCGAGAGGGAGATACGTCAAGCCGAGGAGGCGGTGGTGGGTGGTGACCCCGTCACCGGCCGCGAACACGTCGGGAAGACCCGTCCGCATCGTGTCGTCGACGACGACCGCCCGGCCAGCACCAAGCGTCGCGCCGGCGCGCTCGAGGAGGTCCGTGTTCGGGCGGACCCCGACGACAACCAGGACAACGTCGGCCGTGTGGGTGACGGGGGTGCCCTGGTGGGTGGCGCTGACGGTGAGGCTGTCGCCGGTTTTGTCGATGCGGTTCACGATGGTGTCCGTGAGGACGGTGACGCCGTGGTCGGTGAGTTCAGTGTGAACGAGGGCGCCGAGTTCGGGGTCGAGGGTGGAGAGCACTTCCGGACCGCGCTGAATCTGGGTCGTCTTGATGCCGCGGACGGTGAACGCTTCCGCCATTTCAAGGCCCACGTAGCCGGCGCCGACGATGATCGCGGTCTCAGGGTTCCGGGTCTCGAGGAACCGGTCGAGGGCGAAGGTGTCGCCCATGGAGTGGATGACGTGCACCCCGTCGTCCGGCCCCAGGATGTCGAGGCCGTCGATGCCGGCGCGGGAGGGCAGCGCCCCGGTGCCGACCATGAGGGCGTCGTAGGCGATGAGGGATCCGGTGCCGTCGAGGGCGCGGACGGCGAGGCGGTGACCTACGACGTCGATCGACGTCGCGAACGTCTCCAACCGGAGGTTCATCCCGGTCGCTTCGAGGTCGGCATGGGTGCGGTGAGCGAGGGACTGCCAGGGCTGCACTTCGCGGGAGAAGAAGTACGGAATCCCGCAGATGGAGAAGTTCGGGTAAGCGTCCGCGACGACCACGGTCACGTCTACGGACGGGTCGAGTTCGCGGGCGCGGAGGGCGGCGGAGATGCCGGCGTCCGATCCGCCGATGGCAACGAGATGCATGAGAGGGCCTTTCGGGGCGGGTCAGGCGGACGCCTGGTCGAGGTGCGGGATGACGACGTCGTCGGCGGACCGGGCGACGTCGGGATAGAGAACGAGAAGCAGGGCACAGCCGACCGCGGCTCCCACCAGCTGGACGCCGATGAAGGCGGGGGCGGAGGTGGGGGCGATGCCGGCGAAGGTGTCGGTGAAGATCCGGCCGATGGTCACGGCAGGGTTCGCGAACGAAGTCGAGCTGGTGAACCAATACGCCGCCCCGATGTACGCCCCGACCGCAGGAGCAGCCAGGGCCCCGCGGCCGGTGCGTGCGAGGGCAAAGATCACCAGGATCAGCCCTGCCGTGGCGACGATCTCCCCGAGGAGATGCCCGCCAGTGGCGCGGTGCGTGGTTGCGATGGTCGTGCGGGTGTCGAACATGGTGTTCGCCAGGACTGCTCCGAGGATCGCCCCAACGACCTGCGCGACAACGTAGGGAAGGACCATCGCTGAACGGAGCCCGGTGCGGGTGCGACGGCCAAGAGCCCAGTCCGCCAGCGTGACCACCGGGTTGAAGTGCGCCCCCGAGATCGGACCGAGCATCAGGATCAGAACCGTCAGGCCGAAAGCGGTAGCGAGGCTGTTCTCCAGCAGTTGCAGCCCGACGTCGCGCGGGCTGAGCTGCTGGGCCATGATCCCCGAACCGACAACGACCGTCACCAGAAGAGCCGTCCCGAGCAGCTCCGCCAGCAGGCGGCGCAGGAGATCGGTGCGTGGGATCGGGGTCAAGAAGGGCACTTGCACATCTTGACGCCAAGACGGTACCTCAGTCAAGATTGAGGTAATGAACGCTGAGCTAACAGAGATGATCGAGGCGCGGGCTGCGAAACATGCCGCCCTGGCCGATCCGGCACGCCTACGGATCGTCGACCTGTTAACCCTTGGGGATGTCTCCCCGACCGACATGAGCCAGCAGCTCGGCATGCCCTCGAACCTCGTGGCGCATCACCTGAAGGTGCTGGAAGGCGTGGGCATTCTGGTTCGGGTCCGGTCAGAGGGCGACCGCAGGCGCAGCTATCTCCACCTCGCCCCAGGTTCCTTGTCGGGGCTGACTCCGACATCCTCGGTCGCCGGCCACCGGGTTGTGTTCGTTTGCACCGGGAACTCCGCCCGGTCACAGCTCGCCGCAGCGCTGTGGGCCAGCGCCAGCAGTATCCCTGCCGCATCCGGGGGAACTCACCCCGCCGAGCGCGTCGAACCGGGCGCTATCCGGGCAGCGAAGCGGCACCACCTGAACCTGCAAGAGGCCACCCCGCAAATGCTCTCTGACGTTCTCGCGCCGGATGACTTCGTGGTCACGGTCTGCGACAACGCCCATGAGGAACTCTCCGTCCCGTCCGGGCTGCACTGGTCGATCCCCGACCCTGTCCGTCTGGGCACGGATGCGGCATTCGAGGCCGCTTTCACGGACCTCGAACACCGCATCCAGGAACTTGCGCCCCGTCTCGCCCCCGCCTAGCGGCGACTGGTTCGCTCAAGCGGTGACGGGGGCACGGCCGATCTGCAGAAGTGTCGATGCAGGGGCGCAGCAGGCGCCGCCTCTGGCGCCGGTGGGGTCGTCGAACAACCCTGCCCCGCCACACACGCCGGTGTCAGGGAGGATGAGGTCGATGCGGGCGGCGGCCTCGTGGTCGCCGGCCAGTTCCGCGACGACGCTGCGGATCTGCTCGTATCCGGTCATCGCCAGGAACGTGGGCGCGCGGCCGTAGGACTTCGCGCCGACGAGGTAGAAATCCTGTTCCGGTTGTGCCAGGTCCGCAGCTCCGGTGGCTCGGACGGACCCGCAGCTATGTACGTTGGGGTCGACCTCCGCCGCGATTCGGATGGGTGCCTGCAACGTGGCATCCAGCTCGAGGCGCACCTCCGACAGGAACGACAGGTCGGGTCGGAACCCGGTCAGGGCGACGACGAGGTCTGCCTCGGGCAGGGCGCGTCCGTCTTCGGAGATGAGGACGGCGCCGGTGTCGGTGGTGTTGATTCGTTCGACGCGGAACCCGGTGACGAGATCCACGATCCCCGCCTCGACGGACTTCTGCGCACGAGCGCCGAGGGCTCCGCGCTCGGGCAGCTCGTCGGCCGTGCCGCCACCGAATGTGTTCCCAACGCCACCTCGACGAAGGACCCATGTGATGCGGGTATCGGGGTGCTGTTTGGCGACGCGGGTGAGTTCGTTGATCGCGGTCGCCGCGGAGTGCCCACTGCCCACGACGACCGTGTGTTTGCCGGCGAACCGGTCATGGTCGTGGAAGTCAGGGATGCGATCGGAGATGAACGCGGCCGCTGCCTTCTCGCCGAGGGCGGGGAGACCGTCGGCGCCCAGCGGGTTCGGGGTCGACCAGGTTCCCGACGCGTCGATGACAGCACGAGCGGTGATGCGTTCCTCGGTCCCGCCGGCGTTGACGTGAACGGTGAAGGGCTGCTCGCTTCGGCCCGCATCCACCAGCCGGTCACGGCCCTGCCGACCGATACCAGTCACGGTGGTGCCGTACCGCACCCGGTCACCCAACGCCTCAGCGAGAGGCGAGAGGTAGCGGCTGATCCACTGCGCTCCGGTCGGGTAGCCCTTCGCCGGAGCCGTCCATCCGGTTCCTTCAAGCAGCCGGCCGGCCGTGGTGTCGACGAGTTCTGACCAGTCCGAAAACAGCCGGACGTGGCCCCACTCATTCACAGCGGCCGCCGGGCCGTCGCCAGCTTCGAGTACCAGGGGGTCAAGGCCACGTTCGAGAAGGTGGGCGGCAGCGGCAAGGCCCTGCGGGCCGGCGCCGATGACGACAACGGGAAGATCAGACACGGGAAAACTCCTCGGATCGACAACAATCAATACATCGACTGTGCTCGATACATCGACAGATGTCAATGCGACTGGCAGAATGAGGCCATGACCACCAGTGCCTCGCTTCTCGCGCCCACCGACGCGGCGTGCTGCGCCCCGACCAGTGAGGACGCCCTCACGGCGTCCGCAGCGGAAGACGTCGCCAAGGTGTTCAAGGCGCTCGGCGATCCCACCCGAGTGCGGCTCCTGTCACTCATCGCGGCAAGCCCTACGGGGAAGCCTGCATCTGTGACCTCACGGCACCGGTCGGGCTGTCGCAGCCCACGGTGTCGCATCACATGAAGCAGCTCGTCGACGCCGGCCTTGCCATCCGCGAACAGCGCGGCAAATGGGCGTACTACCGTGCCGACTTCGCCGCCCTCACCGCCAGCAGTCGGACCCTCAACCCGGCATGACCGAGGTGACGATCCGTGCGATGAAGGCGGGCGACTGGCCTGCCGTCGAACGGATTTACGCCGAGGGCATCGCGTCGGGTAACGCGACCTTCCAGGACAAGCCTCCGTCCTGGGAGGAGTTCGATGGCGGAAAAATTCGAGGACTCCGACTCGTCGCCGTGGACACGCAGGACAACGTCGTCGGGTGGGCGGCCGCGTCGAGCGTGTCGTCGCGGCCGGTGTATCAGGGGGTCATCGAGCACTCCATCTATGTCTCCAAGAACGCCCGCGGTGCCGGGGTTGGCCACCTGCTCCTGGCGGAATTCATCACCACATCCGAAGCAGCGGGAGTCTGGATGATTCAATCCGCGGTCTTCCCCGAGAACCGCGGAAGCCTCGCCCTTCATGCCGCCCACGGATTCCGAGAGGTCGGCATCCGGGAACGCATTGGGCGGATGAGCTTCGGCCCGTGGGCAGGACAGTGGCGAGACAACGTCTTCCTCGAACGCCGCAGCACCGTCACCGGAACCAACTAGGAACGACGCCCCTCGCCTAAGAATGCGCTTTGAAGGATCGCCGCTTGGGTGACAGCGGCGGAGTCAAATCGCCGGCTGCGACGAAATGCCAACGACAACTGAGCGACGTGCTGCGATCGCGCCAGTGCGACGTACGGAACAGCGTTCTCCATCTCGCGGAGACGCGTCTGCCTCCTCGTCAGGGTGAGGCATTTCGTCTCGTCCCTGGTCAGTGCGTTGGCGCCGATACGATTGACGCAGTGCTGCAATGGGGGAGAGTCCGTGGTCGAAAAAGTTCAGTGGCGGACAATTTCCCGCGAGGACTTCGAGCGAATCGTGAACGTGCTTATCACTCGTGACGGTGACGCCCTCGGATACGCCGCTTCGGCACCCAGCGGCCGCGGCGGTGACGGCGGCATCGACATCGTCTTTCGGGACAAGACATCTGGTTCAGTCGTCCATGTGTTTCAACTGAAGCATTTCCCTGAAGGCTTTTCGGGGGCTGGCGTGACAGTCGACGCAAGCAAATCAAGAAGTCGTTCACGACAGCGACAGCCCTGGGCATGCCGGACTGGACCTTGGTGGTGCCAGAAGAGTTTACGGACGCCGAACAAAAGTGGGTTTCGAAGCTGAGCGATGGCACCTCGATTCGAACTCACATTCTTGGCTCCGTTGAGCTGGACAGACTCCTCGCCAAACATCCCGACGTCCAAGACTGGAGCGTGCGCAGCGCGGTGGACTTGGCCCTTTCAAGGATTGGCCATAAGGATGCAGCACCTAGAACTCTTCAAGAGGCCCACGACGGGCTAGCTCGGTACATTGCCGACCAGAACACTTTCAGCCTGTACTGGGGTCGCCGACTGGCTGTCGTCGACGGATTGCCAGGGTGGGAATTGTACGCGAAGAGGAAGACGCAGCGGACATGGAACCGCTGTCGATCACGGTCAACATGTTGTTCGGCCGTGAGGATGCGGAACTGGCAAAACTGACGAAAGATGTGTTCGGCTACGGACGGGGCACGCGTCTCGACTTGCCGGAGCAGAACGTCCATTCACTGGTCTATGACGGGCCGGCCGACTGGTTTTCGGGGACGGAGAGCGGCTATGCAGTCTCGGTAATCCCCGTTCGTGACGCTCACCAAGGTGAACCAGCCCGCATCGACTCATACGCCGCTGACGGCACGCACCTTGGCGGGCTTACTGGCACGAGCACCGATGTGGGGAACGGCACGGAAGGCGGCTTTATCGAGGTGTCCTTCGAAGAAGTCCTTTCAATGTTCTGGCGCTTCCCACGAGACAGCCTTTCTGGTTCCACAGACATGACCTTTGATGCTGTGGGACGGTCCGGCGTGGCCGTCAACCGGGTAGTTCGCTTTATGGACACCCTTCCTCGGGCTCAACGACTCCGGCTCACCCTGAGTGGAAAGTCGGTCAGCGCGGCGCTCCCACAGGGGGCAGACCTAAGAGCGGCTGACCCAAAATTGAGCGAGTATGCCGAGGACTTGTCTGTGATCGAGAAGTTGGGCGATGTGACCTTCGCTTTTCCGCAGGAGTTGCCTGAGGCTGCGGAGCGTATTTGGACGCGGATCGCACGGATGCTGCTGGAAGGAAAATGCGCCCTCATCCCTAACTATTCTTCGATGAAAGCCACTCTCAGCGGCTCAATGGACGAGGGCCTGATGGTCTTGCTGGACGCGGGAGGTGCCATCTTAAACCGGAGCGTTTCCGGGGAGAAGGTTCAGGCGTCAACGTGCTGGACAATCCAGTCTTAATACCCGAACCAAACATTTTTCACCCAAGGATGAAAATCGCGGATGCCGACGAGGTGCGAAGGCGACTCTTGGGCGGCACGGCAAAGGGCATGAATATCAGACTGGAGCCCATGGATGGAACCCCGTTCCGGATCTATAGTTCTGAACTTCTAAAAAATGACCTTGTCGTTCCGGAGCCATGGTCAATCACCGGGATACCCGAGCATAGGGATCTTGCCCGTATTCGGCTGGAAGCGGGACTCAGCTGAGAGCCGACCGAGCCTTGGTGTCGGGATGAGGGAGAGATTCAAATAGGCAGCGCGAGGAAATCCACAAGCCTGCATGAATCAAGCCCTCAATCTGGCTGGTCTTCACTGCGAATCGACGCGACATAGCGGGCGTAGGCGGAGGCGGAGTCTTTTGCGTGAGCCTCAATGGTTTGCGGCCGATAGCCGAGTGCGTCGGCGATCACAGGGATCGGGCCGAGTTTGGAGAGTTCGTGGAGGGTACCAAGGCGCGCGGCGCGTGCGCTGAAGTATTGCTTTAGCCGGTTCCGCATGTGACTCGGGTTGACGTGATAGCCGGGCTTGGTCCCGGGGAAGACCCAAGAGCTATGCGGGTGGGCCGCGGTCTGCATGTTCGGCGAGTGGGCCGCAAGCTGCCGCCATGGCTCGTCGAGGGGAGCCGGGAGGTCGATGTCGAACCCGCCCATGCGAATTGTGACGAGACCGTCTTCGATGCGCACCCGGTCCCAGGTAAGGGTCACGATGTCTCGAACCTGCTGGCCGAAGACGAGGACGAGCGTCGCCGCTATTCGCTCACGGGGCGCCAGCTCGTCGGTATGGACGACGCGTTCAAGGGCGGCTCCTTGAGCCGAAGCATCCAGTCGCTCGGCCGTGCCACGCCGGTGCGGTGCAATTGTCAAGTCGGGCTTTACGAGACGGGTCTTGATAGCCCAACGAAGGAATCGATTGGCGATCTTTCGTGTCGAAGGTCCAGTGTTAATCCACTCGTCGAGATGCGCTTGACGGACGTCCGCGAAGAGCACTCCCTCATGATGTAGCCAGTTAAGAAAGTCGATGGCAACCGTGACGGTCTGCTTCGAGCGAAGGAATGTGCCGATCGTCACCTCGTCCATCTGCTGCATGCGCCGTAGGTGCTGCCACCGGACGTAGCGGACCACGATAGCTTTATCCGGCGCGTGGACGAGTCGCTCGACGGCTTCGTTGGACCACGCGGTGTAGCGGACGAGATAGTCGTCGCGGGTGACGATGATTCCGTGCTCGACAAGGAGGCCGCGGACGTATTCGCGCGTCTTCGTTTTTGGGAGGGCATCAAGGCTCTCCTGAGTGATCGTGTCTGAGGTGGCGAGGGTGCGGAGGAATGCCTGAACGTGATCCTGTCTAATCCAGGTGAGCCCGCTGTTTGCCCTCTTCATCCCTTTGAGTGCCGTCGCCAGGGGGACAAGCGCGGGGGAGATTGTGCCGGTCGACGGGTTCGTCAGGGCGGAATCCACGGCTTCACGGAGTGTGCAGTTCCAGCACCGTCCACCTGAATAGAGTTCGTCCTCGGTTCCGCATGAGACGCAGTCGATGTTGAGCTTTACACCGCTGCATGCTCGGCACGCCGGCTGCCCCCAACCATGCCAGGAAGGACCCCCTCGTGCCCACAGGCGCAGACCCCACGGGTGCGCTTGGCTTTCATGTAGCAGTTGACGCAGACGCTCCCTTCAGTCCCGAAAAAAGCTGCCAGGGCCCGATGCTCATGACAGCGCGCGCAGGCAAGCGGAAAGCGCTCCGGGTCCTCGGGCTGCTTTGGCCTACTCATCGTCTTCGACGCGGCTCAGACGCACCCGGTGCGTTAGCGGCTGTCCCGGCGTGGAAGTCAAATCCTCGACGTCCTTTGGCGCGTTGGCGGTCGCGGCGGCCCGCATCTCGACAAATGGTTCGAAGAGGTCATTGGGCGTGCAGTCGAAGATGTCGCAGAGTACCGCGAAAGTGCGTGCGGGAATGCGCTCGGGGGAGCCGGTGACGAGTCGATAAATCTGACTTTCGGAGAGGTTCACGCCCCTCGATTTTAGCAGCGGCATGAGGTCGGTGGACTTCCAGAGGTTGTGCTGGGCCATGACGGCACGGAGTTTCCAATGGAAGCCGATTCGGCGGATTTCAGGCATGGGCAGTCTCCGTCTTGGCTGGAACGCGTGCAGCAATCATTTCCTGGACCGCTCTCTGTTTGAAGTTGTCGGACACCGAGGTGTAGAGACTCGTGGTGGAGGCGTAGGCGTGCCCGACCTGCTGCTGAACGAACAGCGGGTCATATTTCGCCTCCAGCAGGTGCGTGACGTAGGAGTGCCGGAGGCAATGAAGGCCGAGATCTTCGGGTAGGCCGACGGCGCGTCGAGCTGCGGTGAACGCGTCGCCTAATGTGCCGAGGGAGATGCGGTTACCCCGCTCACTCGGCCAAAGGGCGAGCGATCCGTCGGCGTGAGAGAAACGTCCGCGGCGTTCTGAGCTGATCCACTTGTCGGCTAGCTCGACCACCCAGTCGAACTCGGGGACAGTCAGTACCGTTCGGCGTCGTGGACCCGATCCCTTGACCCCTTTGGCCCAACGCACGGTGAGGGCGCCGAACATGCCGTAATCGGGGACGTATGGATTGGGTCCGAAATCGACAGTGTCGAGCATGGTGAGTTCCCGACGTCTAAGGCCGTAGGCATAGCAGATCTTGAATGCATTGGAGTCACGGAGCAAGTTCGGCCAGCGCTTGGACCCACGGGCATATTCACTGTCTGCGAGGTCGTCAACATAGTCGAAGATGAGCTGAAGCTCCGGCTTAGTAAAAGCTCGTTTGCCTGTCGGAACAGCATCGTCGGCCGAGTGGTGCGGGCTGTTCCACTCGAACACGATTTGTGAAGGAATTGAGTCGAATGTCCGTTCGCAAAAGGCCACCCAGCCGTAGGCCGGATTAGACACATAAGAGCAGAACATCGCGATCGTATTCGAGTCGGTGCGGAGGGTTGTGGGCTTGATCGGCCGCTCACCGGACAGTCGCTCGGCCGCGAACTCGTTGATATCGCCTGGACCCCACATCCACGGGTAATCATTGGTAAACGACTGGAACCGCCTGAGCAAGCTCACGCGATCCTTGATCGTTGACACCTGATTGCCACGAGCCAGCATCTCCGACGTCCAACCATCAACCATCGCCTCGAATACGCGGTCTTCGGCGCGAAACAACGCGATAGAAGGATCAAGCAAGACCTTCGGGACAAAGCCCGGAAATTCGCCATCCATCCGGTTCTCCAATCGTGGTTTCCTGCATCTAATGCAGGAAACCTACGCCTATGCGGATCTGACGGCAAGAGAAGCGTCCCTGATAGTTATTCACTGGGAGCCGAATACGGCACCGACCTGGCTTTTTGTTGTCCTGGTCGTTGAGCGGGAGTTCCTGCATTAGATGCAATTCCCGACACTTGTGCGCCGATAATGTACCTTATGTCAAGTAATAACTATAAGTCCAAAATACCACTTCCCAACCAAGCTAATGATTGTGGATGGCCAACGCAAGGCAGAGGCCCCGATCCGAAGATCGAGGCCTCTGTTTAGATGGGCTGGAGGCTACAGGGTGCCGAAGACGAATCGGTTCGTGTTGCCGCCCTGGGAGGCGATCCAGGTGTGGCCGTCGCCGGAGATGGCGATGTCGTACGTCTGGGCCCAACCTCCAGCGCTGCCTGCAACCTGACCCTTGACGTTCTGCCAGGTCGAGCCGGAGTCGAAGGAGACGGTGATGGTCTCACCCGAGTTCTCGGAGCCGCTGATCATCGTGTGACCGTTGCCGGAGACTGCGACGTGATCCAGGTTGGACGAACCGGAGCCCGTCGTCTGACGCCACGATGAGCCGCCGTCCGTGCTCACGAAGAGGGCGCCAGCGTAGTTCCCATCGTGGCCGAGGGCGGTGATGGTGCTTCCGTCGCGGGACATCGTGACCTGCGTCAGAGTGAACTTGCCGACGGAGGCCGCGGGCATCGTGGTGACGTTGAGCGAGACGTTGAACGTCTTGCCGCCGTCCGTCGACAATTCGATGAGGGCGCCGTTGAAGAAGACGATTTTCGATCCGTCGACATTCGTTGCTGGGTTGAAGCTGCCGTAGTTGCCCGAGACGCCGGTCGGGGCGCTGGTGACGGTCGGGGTGGCTGCGGCGAGGTTGGTCACCTTGTAGAGCGTCGAGTTCCAGATGCCGTAGACGATCGAGCCATCTCCGGAGAGGGCGTACGAAGTGACGGCGCCCGCGGGGAGCGGGAGGGTCTTGATGGTGGTGCCGCCGTCGATGGAGTACAGCATCTGGCCACCGTTGGTGCGGAAGACGAGAACCTTGCCGCCTTCGCTCTGCTGGAGGGTGCTGTAGCCGCTCTTGTCGTACGCGCTGGCTGCCGCGACCGTCGTGCCCCAGGCGAGCGTTCCGTCGGATGCGAAGGTCGGCGACGAAGGGCGCTTGACGTTCGACTGCGTCCAGAGAAGCGTCGATCCCTTGGTACCGAAGTCGAGCGAGTTGGTGGAGGTGCTGGAAGCGGCGAGCGAGTGCGACCCAGCCGTGTTGGCCCCGGCGGTTCCGTCAGGCGCCAGGCTGTCGTCGATGACAACGGCGGGTGCGCTCGGCGTCGAGGTAGGCGTCGGCGTGCCCGTCGGCGTCGCGGTCGGAGTGCTGTCGGCGGGCGCCCCGATAACCGAGCCGTCCTTGCCGATGAGGTTGATTCCCTGGGTGAGCTTGGGCATGGTTGCCGTGAGCTGCGAGAGGTACACCGCCTTGATGTCGGTCTTGGTGCTGGAAGCGGTGATCGCGTAGCCGCCGCTGCCCACGTCCGCGACGGCGAGGGGCTGGTCGGTCGTGGTCGAGAGCTTGACCGTGGCGACGGCGGCCGTGATGAGAGCGATCTCGTCGGTCGGCGCGGCGGCGGTGAGATGAATGCCGCTATCCCCCTCGCCTCCTGAGTGCTTCGAGACCGCGCCAATGAGGGCGGATTCTGCCGCGAGGGAGGCGTTGTGGACGTCGTTCTGGAGGTTCGAGACGACGGCCTTCTGCCGATACTGATTGAACTGCGGGATCGCAGCAAGGATCAGAAGGGCCGCGATCGCCATGTAAGCGAGGAGTTCGATGAACGAGAACCCCTATCGCGTCGCTGACGAAGGAGGGTGGTGATCATGTCGCTCCAGAGCTAGAAGAAGTCTTTCCTTCGACCGTACGGAGCGGTACGGATCGCCCCCAAGGCCCTCGAATGGGGGCCTGCTCCCCTATTTCAAAAACGATGTATCGCTGCCGCGCTCCCGGGGCTCGGCGACTCACCCGAGCTTCCCGGCTGGGCACATGCCGAGCGATCAGTTGTAGTTGTAGATCAGCTTCGTGGCGTCAAGGGTGTCTCCGATGGAGGCCGAGGAGCCGTTGGTGATGCGGTAGATCGCGGCGAGGTTCTTGGTCCCGGCAGGCGGGGTCACCGCGGCCGTGACGAGCTGCCACTGCCCAGCGCGGAGAGTCACGTCAGGCGACGACTGGAAGCCGAGCCACTGCTGGTCGGCGCCTGCGAAAGCGAAGACGAGGGCGGCCGTGGTGGTGTCGTTGGACGAGCGCACCCACATGGACACGTGGACGGGCCTTCCGGGCGTGACGGGCCCGCCGGTGGGGTCGGCTGAGCCAACCTCGGTGTTGGCCACGATGCTGAATCCACGGCCGGGGGCATTGCTGGTCATCCAGGTGGCTCGCGCCGCCTTCGTCGCGCCCTCTGGCCCATTGGTCAGATCGATGAGGCTGTACGACTCGTCGCCGCCGTAGCGGGTCGGGTTGATCCCGACCGAGTCGTAGTCGCTCCACGCGTCGCCGCTCCACGTGATCGCGCTGGCGGTCGTGCAGCGTCCGGCCTGGATCGAACCTCCGTCGGAGTTGTAGCTCCATGGGGCCCCGCCATTCGGGATGGCGGTCAGGCAGAACCCGTCACTTGATGCGCTCTCGACGGAGAGGGTGATGCCCTGGGAGGCCTTGACGGAGGCGGGTAGTGTTGACGGGTAACCGGCATCCGGGTCGTAGGCGCCCTCCATGGCAGCGGCCGCGTTGTGGAGGTCGCTCTGAGCGTTCGAGACGAACGCCTTCGCTCGGTAGCTGGAGAACTGCGGAATCGCAGCGAGAATCAGGAGCGCAGCGATCGCCATGTAGGCGAGCAGCTCGATGAAGCTGAAGCCGTCGTCGAGCGGGCGGCGTGGGAGCGCGCGTGGTCGCATGTCATCCTCTGGGTGGGGTTGTCCCTCCAGATTCCTCGCGGCTACGGGGCCGACTCGACCCCCTCGTTTGCGGGTGGACGCCCCAGTTTTCGACCCTTTTTAGGCCCAACGCCAGGTTGCCTGAGGGCGGCCGCGGCCTTTCCTCGGAGCTTCGTCGTCCGCGCCGACGGGCTCGGCGGGGCCCTTCTCGAACCAGCCCGTGCGCTCCAGGCGGCGCACGCGAAGCGAGTCGGCAGGATCGGTGGGGCGAGCGCTCACGGGCAAGCGCTTGGCCTGGATCGCCTTCGTGATGCGGGCGCCCATGTCGCCGTAGATGGCTTGGATGTCGCCGAGCGTGAAGGCGTCCGGCAGTAGCGCGTTCGTCAGGTCCCGGTCGACGAGGAGCCGCTGGTCGATCAGGACGGCGACGGCGTCCACGATGCGGTCGTGGTCGAATGGAAGGCCTGTGGCGGCGAAGGGCGAGATTTTGGTCTGCTCATCGTCTCCTGGCGCGAAGTTGTCCTTGAGGACGGCGAGACGGGCGATGGAGATCGTGTCGCCTCGTGGGTCTCGCAAGTCCCCGGGGAGCCCCTCGAAGATGCCGATGTCGAACAGCCCGCCGCGCACGCTCGTTCCGCCCGCACCGATCTTGGTCCGGAGCGCGCGGTACGCGGCCTCCCTGGTGCTCTCGATCCGCTCCCCCGGCGTGCCATCGCGCATTGGGTGCGGGAGCTTTTGCCCCAGGAGCACACCAGGCAGCGCAGGCTTGCCGAGGGCAGGCTCAAACAGGCGGCGCCCGGTGAACAGCTCGACGAAGCCGCGCTTGCGGCTGTACCGGATGGGGACGACGTCGACGGCGATGAGGGGCTGCTCGGGCAGGGCGGCGGGGGTCACTTGCGCTCCAGGGGCTCGTGGCAGAAGACGCAGCAGTCTCGCGCCGGGTCGGTGTCCGTGTCGTAGACGCAGATGCCTTCGGCGACGCCGGGGCACTGCCAGGTCGTCGTGAAGTGGAGGGTCATACTCTCGGGGTGGAAGCCCTCACGACGGAGGATGGCGTGCACGTAGGCCGTCTCGGCGGCCGCCTTGGTCTCGGCGTGCATCCGGGCGCCGGAGGCGAGGTCGCGGGCGCGACGCGCTTCCGTGACGAGGCGACGCCGGAGGACTTCGATCTCATCGGGCTCCGGATCGGTGGGTCCATTCCACTCGGCGATGAGCCTGGGGAGGATGACGTTCGGCAGGCGCTCGGCGAAGAGCGGTGCCACCTCGTCGAGCCTCCAGCCGCCGATGCCGAGTCCGACCTTGGTCACGTAGAAGAACCGGCGCGGCCAGGAGCGAGCGGTCGCATACAGCAGCTCGACGTCGTCCTGGAACTGCCGGAGGGTGCCCATCGTGTTGATGGCGAAGCACTCGCCGGTGAGGCCAGACGTGGAGCCCATGCGCGCGCCGAACTTCTTCACGGCATCAGCCGCCGCGCCGCTGTAGTGGGCCCCGAAGGAGTTCGCACCGAAGACGAAGACCTCATTGCGGCCGAGGTTGCTGATGCGGTCGGGGGTGAACTCGGGGCGTGATCCGGTGGGGGCGCCGTCGACGGATGCCCGCTGCACGTAGGCAAGGCGGGCGGCGACGTCTTCGATGGCTGCGATCGCCAGCGTGCGGTCGGTGCGGGCTCCGGTCGTCGCGGGAACCGCCTTCTTCTGCGAGTAGCCGACGTCACGCCGGGCGTCGAGGTAGAGGCTGGCGAGCCAGTTGGGACCCTTGGGCGCGGTGACCCGCCAGGAGTAGCCGTCCCGGAGCGCAGGGAGCGCTGCGGTGCCGTACGGCGTCGACACGTCGACGGTGTTGTCCATGAGGCTCATTCTCTCGTGCCGGTCCCTTCAGGGTTGTGAGTGCCGGGCTGACTGGGTGCGCGTGCAGCCAGCCCGGCCGTCGGTGTGTGGCTCAGGCGGCCACGGTCTCGGTGCGAGCGGCGAGGCTCGCGGCCTGCTCGGCCAGCCGATCCCGGACGTTGCGGAAGGACTGGTATTCGATGAACTCGCCGTCGGCCCACACGGGCTGGAGCAGGCTCTGGGCTTCGGTGGCGGCGTCGACGTTCTCGTGCAGAGTCAGCTCGCCTCGGTCGCCCACCAGGACAGCAAGGCGGCCGCGTGCGCTGCGCTTACTGCCGTTGTCGGTGACGGGGTCCTTCCGCATCGGGTGGCCCTCCCCGGAGCGCAGGACCCAGGTGGCCTTGATGGCCGACCCGAAGGTGTCGCGAGTCACGTACTGGTAGGTGAACGAGCCGACACCGAAGACGACGTTGGTCGAGGCGAATCCCTTGGCAGCGAGGCGCTCGACGATGTCCTTCGCGCGCTCCACGGTGATCGAGTCGCCGTAGATGGCACCGATGTGCGGGTCGAGGACCTTGTAGCCCTGCTCGTTGACGGTCCCCCCGAACTCGTCCCACAACAGCTCGACGACACCCTTGTCCGCGGGCAGGTTCTTCTGGATGGCCGTGCCGCAGAGGATGTCGGCGGGGTCGCCAGAGTCGGGCCGGATGACGAGCTTCCCGTCGCGCGTCACGATCTCGTCGTGCAGCTCGGGCAGGACCTTCGTCAGGACAGCCCAGAGGTCGTAGGTGTCGCTGACGACGGAGACGATCCCCGACGGGTAGAGCGAGATGATGCTGCGGAACATGTCAGTCTCGTCGCCGCGCTCGGGCGTACCGGCGGTCATGACCGAGTGCTCGGTGGCCGGGACCGACTGGAGCACGATGCCGTTGTCGCCCTTGTAGAAGCGGCGCACGTAGTCGATGGTTCCGAGGCTGTCGCTGCCCTTGAAGCTGAGCAGGTGACCGGCGCCGGATGCGGCGGCACTCTCCGGCGACGAGAGGCCGCGGAACGAGAAGTCGTGGAGCTGGTAGTCGACGGCGGCGAGGTCTCCCCGGTCTTGCGCGCGGCGTCTTCGAGCAGGCCGCGGTAGCGGAGCGCCTGCGTAGCGCTCGTCGACGGGAGCCAGTACGAGGACGAGAGAGCCGTCTCGATGTAGTTGACGAGCCAGAAGAACTCGTCGACGGTGTTCTCGATCGTGAAGGTCGGCACGCCGATGGGCACCAGGGTGCCTTCGGGGACGGCGGAGAACTTCAGCGGCAGGTAGCCGAGACGGTGGAGGGCGCGGATGTGGTCCTCGCCGATCGCATTCGGCCCGACGACGCTCTCGACGTCCTCCTTGTAGAGGCGCGCGACGTCGTCCTCGTCGGCGGCGAAGAAGGGGGCGAACTTGTCGATGCAGTAGCTCTGGAGGAATGCCTGGAGGCCGAAGTGGACGACGTGATCGACACCCTCGATGCGCGAGGAGCGGTTGGTCCAGTTCGAGTAGACGCGGGTCACGCCCTTGCCGTACATCCTGCGGTGATCGAGCTTGTAGGAGTCGACGTCCATCAGGGCGGCGATGGGGGTGGCGGTGGTGATCGTGGACATGGTGGCCTTTCGGATCAGGCGACGAGGGTGACGCTGGCGGCGTCCACCTTGACGGGAAGGATGTCTGTCATGAGGAACGGCAGCAGGTTGATTACGGTCGCCTTCAGGGGCGAGACGGCCGCGGTGTCGAGGCTGTCGGTGGTGAAGACGCGGCCGTAGCGCTCGGCGAGCTGTGCGGCGCGTCCGGAGAAAACGCCGTGGCTGACGTAGAGGTCGAGGTGGTCGCGATCGAGGCCGGTGGCGTCGGCGAGGCCCATGAACGTGCCGCCACCGTCGCAGATGTCGTCGCAGACGAGGTACTTGCCGTTGGGGTTGAGGGGCTCGACGCTGAAGCCGGAGAGTTCCCCGGTGGCGGTGTCGCGGTGCTTCTCCGCGTGGAAGACGGGGAGGTGGCAGATGTCGGCGATCCGCTGGGTGCGCTCGATGGCGCCGTGGTCGGGGCAGATGATGCCGTCGTAGGCCATGTTCTCGCGGTCCTTGCCGACGATGGCCTTGCGCACGAGGCGCGCCGGTTCGACGACGACGAGGTTGTCGACGAGGCCCTCGATGACGTGGGAGTGCGTGTCGAAGGCGACCACTCGGTCGGCGTGGATCGAGTTGATCAGGTCGGCGTAGGCCTGGACGCCGAACTCGTGGGCGTGGTCCTGACGGGCGCCGATGAGGAACGGGATCACTGCGGTGACCGGGAACCCCTTGCGGTGCTGCATGTTGGCCCACATGGCGGCCTGGACATAGTCGTTCGCATCGGCGCTGCGGATATCGACGTAGTTGGGGACCTCGTTGGTTGCGCGGTCGAAGATGTGGCGCTCCCCCGAGGGGAAGGTGATGGGGGTGTCGCCTGAGATCAGGTGGAGTCCCTTGACGTGTTCCGTGGTGCTCTTCGAGTGGAAGCTGATCATGAATTGACCATATCACGAATAAAAGCCCGCCGGGCTAATAAAAAAGGAAGATGCGCTGAGGGGCCACGAATGACGCCGCCCCGAGCGCCACATGGCAGTCGGGGCGGCGTGCTGGCGATGGGATGGCTACGCCGCGGCCTTGAGGTCGGCGAGCTTCGTCGAGACGGCGCACCAGTCCGGCTTGGCACCGTGGGTCTCGTCGAAGTTCGGGATCGAGGTCGGGTACCCAGTGGGCGCGACATCCTTGGCCTTGAAGTCGTTCGCCATCGTCGCGTTGTAGTCCGCGACGATGCTGCGGTACGTCGCGGCGTACGCCTGCGCGGGGTCCTCGATCATGGTGGGCGAGTTCGATGTCGTGGCCGCGTTCACGGCGGAGCAGGCGTTGTCAGCGCTCTGCACGAGGCCCGCCCAGTCCTTCGTGATCGTCTCGGTCTGCGCCTTGACGTTCGGGGCCGAGATGACGTCGGCCTTGGCGTCGAACCAGCCGAGCCCTCGGCCGATGACGCCGAACACCAGGTAGAGCACGACGAACAGCGCGATGGCGCCCGCGACTGCCCCGACGACCTTGCCCGTGGGGAAGGCCTCGCTGTCGCCGCTCACTTCTTGATCCCATCGAGGAGCTTCTGGGCGCCCGCGGCGTCGCCTGCCTTGAGCAGGGCCTCCGCTTTCTGCGTGACGGCGTCGGCAGCCGTGTCGACCGAGGCGACCTGGATCGACTGCTTCTGGAACGACGTGAGCTGCGTCGTGCAGAACGTCTCCATGCCGGTGAAGTCGACGTACTGGCCGCCCGGAGTGAAGCCGTAGCGGTAGGGCGGCGGCGTGCCGTGGTACATGCCGTCGACGGACTTGCGCTCGACGAGGACGTTGCCGTCGGAGCTGTAGTCGACCTGCTGGTTCGGGTAGTAGCTGACGCTCGACGAGGTGAGCTTCCCGGCGATCGGAACGGTGAAGATCGGGGCGGTCGAGTTGCTCCACGTCGCGGTGCACCAGATGATGCTCGCCTTGTCGTCGTAGAGCTTCTGGGCCTTCATGTAGTTGTTGTACTCGGTGTCGCCGGTGACGTCGGGGGCCGCCCGCTGGTCCGACTTCTTGTCGAGCTTCGAGTACTGGGCGTCACGGTTGTCGGTGTCCGCGCAGCTCGATGCGGTGAGTAGGAGGGTGGCGCCGATCGCGGCGGCGATGATGCCGACGACCTTCTTACGATGCTTCATCTGGGGCCTTTGTGATCAGGGGTGCCGGGGATACGCCCGAGCCCGTGCGCACGACTGCAAGCGAGTTCTGTCCGCTGACTTAGTATAGCAGGTTGCTACTACACATCAGATCGCGATCGCCCGGTTGGGCCGAGCGCTCCGCCGGGACAGGGCTACTTCGCCAGCGGGTTGCCGTCGACAGGGTCACCGAGGTGGACAGTGACGAGACCGAAGCTGGCATCGTCGAGCCCGGTGAGCTGAGCGGCGTCACTGCACGATTCGTTGGGCAGGACGATGAGCCTTTCGTCCTGAAGTGTGAACGCCGCAAGGTGGCGGGACGGGGCTGGCGCCAGGGTGAGCGCGGCAGGGCTTGACGCGGTGATGCTGGGGATGACGACGGCGTACGTGACTGCTATCGCCGCGGCCGCCATCGACAGCGTCACGGCGGCAGCGGCTCGATGGAGGCGGATGTTCATTCGGGCGTTCGTTCGGCGTCGACCGGCGCGGAATGTCGCGCGTGCTTCGAGTCGAAATCGCAGCCGCACGTGGGGCACGCGATGACGCTGGCGGGCGTGAAGATGCCGAGAGTCGCCTCGTCGTACTGGATGGCGACGAGGCCCTCGCCGAACTCGGCGCTCAGCGCGTGCGTACGGGCCACGAGTTCCGTGATCCCGATGGGCATGGCGACGGTGTCGACGAGGGCCCCGGCGCTCACGGGAACGTGACGCCCGGGTTGATGAGCGATGCGAACGGCGCGGCCGCCTGGAGCTTCGCCAGGTGGCGACGCGTGTGGTGTCCGCAGAACAGGAGCGGATTGACGCTGGCCGAGGTCACGAGCCAGGCCGACTGTGCGGGCTGGTTGCAGGATTCGCAGCGGTCGGCGCCGGTGAGGTCCGGGATCGGCACCCCGGTGCGCGTCGGCGTCGGGATGTCGTTCATCCCGGGCTCTTTGGGGGCAGCGGGCTTGGAACGCGTGAGGGAGTTGACGGTCATGATGACGCCTTTCCTGCGATGGCGGATGGTGCATGGGTCCCGATCCACGTTCGGACGACGCCGACCATAGAGGGGCTGAGGCTGAGGTCGTTCGACGGGGCCATCAGGTAGGAGGGGCTGCGCCTGTGGCGGAGCCATTTCGTGACGGCGGCATGCGCGCCGACCTCGGAGTCGGTCCAGAGGAGCGGGCGGTTCATCGCAAGGCCCCGGGCCGCCTGGAGCTTCGCCTCGCGGGGGTCGCTGTGACTGCCGGGCTCGACGATAGGCAACCGCGGGAGCGCCAGCGCGTCAAGAAGCCTCGCCGCGTAGTCCGGCTCCCAGTCAAGGGCGCAGACGTCGAGCCCTGAGGCGAGCGCTTCGTGCACGAGCGCCGTGACGGATGGCGAGTAGAGGACCTCGGTCGACCCGGTGATTGCGTCGACGGCCACCGACTTCCAGTCGGCCCATCCGTTGCGCCCTCGTCGGCCTGCACCCGACGCTGACGTCAGGGTGTCGGTGACATCGATGAGCCATAGCGGTCGGCGTTCGACTCCAGGCAAGGCTGGATTGCCGTCCTGCGTGGTCCGGTTGTCCATGACTCTACAGTACATGTTGCAATCGATATGCGTCAAATTAGACGAGGTCGAAGAGGGATGGCCCATCCTGCACCGCCTTGGACTTTCGCGTCCTTGGCGTTGACGTTGCCGAGGGAGCCAGCGGGGCCGCTGCCGCTTTGTTCGCCGCCTTCGAGCGCTCGGATGCCTTGGCAATCGGCGCCCGCTTGGTGCTGGCCTTCTTCGGAGCGACTGCTGCTCCCCGCTTTTCGCTGTAGCGCTCCGAGTCTCACGCGGAGTCGGAGCGAGATCGGCGACTGGCTTCGCCCTCGCGGAGGAGGCCGATTTGCGCGTGGATGAGCGCGAGGTTGCCTTGACTGCCGGGCTGGCAGCCTTCGCCTCGGGGGCCTTGCTCGACGCCGCGCGAGCCCTAGGCGACTTCGGGGCCATCGTGGCGGGCGTTGCCGCGGCGGTCTTGCGTGTCGCTGGCTTGGTCGGCGGTGTCGGAGCACTCACCACGGGCACCGCGGCGGTACGGGGGCGTCGCGTCACAGGCGCAGGCGAGGGGGTCGCTGGTGTCTTGGGTTTCGTGCCCTTGCTCCGGGTTGGGCTTGCCTTGGCGACAGCGGGCTTGGCGGGGGGCGGAACGGGGAATGACCGCGGCTTGGCGACTCGTGAGGGGGCGGGCGCGGGACGAACCCAGTCCTCAGGCCGCTCCTGCGGGAGCTTGGCATGGCAGGAGCACGGGCACCGATCGATGGATTCGAAGAAGACGGGGCAGCCCACGTGGCCAGTCATGCACCAGCCCGAGACGACGGTGGCCATCAGCGCTTCCTGTCGTGGATCGGGACGGCGCCGTAGAACGGCACGAGGTCGGCGATGTTGTCGCCGAGGATGGCGTAGGCACCACCGTTCTCGTATCCGGATGCGTCCAGCTCGGGGCAGACGATCGGCCGTCCAATTTCGTCGCGGGTGAGGTAGACGGCAGGGGCTTCAGGCGTCTCAGCGAAGTATTCGGGCACTCCCCTGCCGACGAGCGTGAGCCGCGATCGTCCGGCTGAGATGCCGCCGAATGAGTAGTCGAACTCGGGGTCGCGGACGATGCCGATCTGGATACCGACGCGTGGCTGGATGGGCTGCTCGATCATGCTGGCGCTCCTCCTGCAAGCGGTACTCGCCGACCTGGATTATCTCCAGGCGATGTCTGACGTTGCGCTTAGTGTAGCAGTTGCAGTGTTCTGGACTGTTGACAAAACGCCATGTACTGTAGAAGGACGAGGGTCGCGCCTCGCCTGCGCTCGGGGTCGAATGTTCGACCCCGGCGGGCCAGATCGGGGCGCCGAGAAGATGGAGACGTGCATGCGTGAAGAGTCACTGCGGCCGAAGTTCTACGCCGGAGAACGCACGGAGGCGACGCCCATGAACATCCTCGCGTTCGAGGAGCGGTGGGCTACGAACCTCGACGCGCGCCGAGCCGTGTGGCGCCGCAACGCGATCATCGCGGAGTTTCGGATGAACCCGACGCGCTTCCAGCAGCTCTCGCTCAACGCGCTCGACGACCCCGAGGCCTCTGCCGCGTACCCGCACGTCGTCGCGGCCATCCGTAAGCGCCTGGCGGCTGCCAGTGCGCTCCGGACTGCGAAGACGTTCCGCCGAGCGAGCTAACCGGGGGACGTTTTTTGAAAAAGGGGTCAGATTTTTGGATTGACCCCTAAACGAGGGGGCTCTGGGGGTCCCGTACCGCTTCGTACGGTCGAAGACGAGACATCGAGCAGGTAGATACCGGCTCTCCACCAGCCCCCAGAAGAAAGCATCAACCGCCATGCGCGCACGCTTCCGTTCCATCTCCACCCGCCGCAAGATCGAGGACTCCGGCTTCTCGTTCATCGAGCTTCTCGCCTACATGGCGATCGCGGCGCTGCTCATCCTCGCGGCGATCCCGCAGTTCAACCAGTACCGCGAGAAGGCCGCGATCTCGAACCTCCAGTCGGACGCCCGCAACGTGGCCACGACCATCGAGGCCGACTACACCACGTCGCTCGCCTACCCGTCGACCATCGCCGCTCCCGCCGCCCAGGTCCTGACCATCGGCGCGGGCTCGACCCAGAAGCTCACCTTCTCGGACGAGGCCATCACGTACAGCACCAACGGCACCGACTACGCCTTCAAGCTCACGGCTACGTCGCACACCAGCACCGAGGTCGTCTACAGCTCGAAGGACGGCGGCCTCCAGCCCGTCGGCACGGCGTACACCGCTCTCGTCGCTGGCTGATTCACCTCGCCAGCCAGAACGGGCGGAAAGCTTCGGCTTTCCGCCCGTTCTGCGTTTCTGGGGCTCGGACTTTTGAAAAAGGGGTCAGTTTTCGATTTCTACCCCAGAACGAGGGGGCACGGGGGGCACCGTAGCGATTCGTAGTCT
The DNA here is from genome assembly GCF_030296615.1 of Frondihabitans sucicola. GTDB lineage: Bacteria > Actinomycetota > Actinomycetes > Actinomycetales > Microbacteriaceae > Frondihabitans > Frondihabitans sucicola. The sequence goes on from NZ_AP027733.1 coordinate 245,218, forward strand.
CGGTGACGAGAGAGAAAGAGCAGGTGAGAGACAGCCCGAAGACCCCCACCAAAAACCCACCACACAGAAAGCACTACGCACATGCGCGCACGCTTCCGCTCCATCTCCACCCGCCGCAAGACCGAGGACAACGGCTTCTCGTTCATCGAGCTGCTGGCCTACATGGCCATCGCCGCCCTGCTGATCCTCGCCGCCATCCCGCAGTTCAACCAGTACCGCGAGAAGGCCGCGATCTCGAACCTCCAGTCGGACGCGCGCAACCTCGCGACGACCATCGAGGCCGACTACACCACGTCGCTGACCTACCCGGCGACCGGCGACTTCGGCACCACGACCACCCCCGGCACCGCGACGGTGAACACCGGTTCGGTCCAGAAGCTCAGCTTCACCGACGAGAAGGTCGCCTACGTCAAGACGACCGGCGCGGACGCGTACACGTTCACGCTCTCGACCGGCAAGACGACCACGACCGTCAAGTGGGACTCGGCCAACGGTGGCCTCCAGCGCTAGGTCCAACTCGCCAGCCTGAAGGGGCGGGGAACTTCGGTTCCCCGCCCCTTCTTGGCGTCTGGATAGTCGCAACTGCTACACTAAGCATTCGCCTATCCTGAGGGAGCTGACCATGGCCGCCGTTCGACTTGTGATCCATGTCGTGTTCGCGCTTGCACTCCTCGGAGCGGGCGCGTACATCGCCTATCTGGACCCGGCGCACTTCTACGTCGGCATCCTCCTCCTAGGCGGATCGGCCATGGTGATCTTCCACGCGATCGCGACCACGGAGCGCCTTCGAGATGCTGAGCCCGACCGTTCGTAGAGCAGCACGACGAAGCCCCCGAGCCCATTGGGCGCCGGGGGCTTCGTGCTGCCCTGACTAGGCCTTGCGGCCCGCCGAAGCGAGGATGCCGAGGATGAAGCTGCGGCACTCGTCGTCGCGGTTGTAGCGTCCGGCGCCGACGAAGCCGCCCTGCGTCCCCGTGAAGAGCGACTCCATGCCGACGCTGAGGATTTCGGTGCCCGGGTCGCTCTTGTCGGCCCTGCCGTAGGAGTAGTCGCGGCCCATGTAGGCGTCCGGGAAGCTGTCTGCGTAGCCGATCTCGCGGCTGGTGCCGCCGCTCACGTTGACGGGCTTCTCGCGGGTCCCGTCGGCGAGCGTGGTGCGCCGCACGATGAACTTCTGCTCCATCTCGTGAATGCCGGGGACGGTGTACTGGAACCGGTGAGCCAGCTCGTGCGTGGCGACGCGCTGATGGTCGCCGACGCCGGAGACGGTCGCCTTGTCGACGTTGGTCAGAATCTCCGGGACCCGCTCGGAGTCGAGCGTCTGGAGCCGGGTCTTCGGGCGCCGGTAGTACATGTCTCCACGCTCCGTCGTGTACGTCTCCCATCCCCGACCCTTCGGCACCGGGGTGTTCTCGTCCCACTTCGTCTTCGTCTCGTACCGCTTGTTGATCCAGCGCACGCGCCCTCGGGCACGCCATCCTGGTTCGGGTCGCGCGTGTACTCGTAGTGGGCGTCGTTCGAGAGGGTCTTATCCTCGTCGGCCCGCGCGAGGACGGGGTAGCTGACCGGCATCTGCTTCCGGGTGCGCTCGACGTGCCCGTGGCTGTAGTGGGCGCGTGCGGTGGCGATCTTGGCGAGCGGTGCCGCCTGGCTGTTGGAGGCGTCGATCCAGTCGCTCGGGTAGACCTGGGCGGCCTCGTTGAAGACCTTGTTGGCCTTGGGCGCGGTCTTGTCGTGGAAGGCGAGGGAGCCGCCGAGCTGCCGGACTTCGGCGAGGGCGGTGGTGTAGCCGTCGCGGAGTTTGGCGAGCTTCTGGCCCGACTCTCCGGTGGTGCCGTTCTGGGCCGCCTGGAGCTGTACGCGAGCGTCCTTGTACTCGGCGCTGCGGATGGCGGCGTTGTACTGGTCGACGACCTCGTTGCGCCTGGCGTTGGCTTCGATCTTCTCGGTGAGGGTGGAGCGGCCCGACTTCACGATGCTGTGCAGCTCGTCCATCTCTTTCTTGAGGGAGTCGAGCTTCAGGCGCCCGCGCACGCCTGCTGCGGCCAGCTCGGCGTTGAGGCGGTCGGCCATGGTGTCGCCGCTGATGTCGTCGGCGGTGAGGCCTGCGTGCATCTCGGCGCGCGCGGTGAGTGCGTCGCCGAGGGCGATGACGGCGCGGTCTTCGCTGCCGTACTTGGCGATGAGGGCTTTGCCGCGGTCGCTGTGGCGGGTCTCGGGCGAGTAGAGGTCGCTGACGCCGTCGGCCAGCTCGCGCACTTCGGCGATCGTCGGGATGACGGGGCCCGCGGGCACCTCTTCGACCGTCGTCGCGTCGGTCAGCCCGCCCTTGACGCCGGAGCGCGCCTTGGTGGGCTTCCGGGTGGCTCCGGCGGCCTTGTTGGCGGCGTAGGCGCTGCGGTCGCGGGCGGAGCGGAGTTCCCCGAGGGATGAGGGGCAGCGGCGGGGGTTGGCGTCGGTGCAGGCGCGGCACATGTCAGGCGCTCCAGAGTTCGGGCTCGTCGAGCGAGGCTTGGTGGTCGAGGATGTCGAAGATGTCGTCGGGCGCCTGGATGAGGATGGTGCGGCCTGGGCTGTACGCGTAGAGGGCCGCGAGGGCGCCGGTGGTGCTGTCGGAGTCCGCCTGGATGGGGATGCCCATCACGTCGACTTCGAGGCTGAAGATGGAGGCGTTGCGCGCCATCTCGACGATCTCTTCGTCGCCGGAGAAGATGCCGTCGCACCAGGCGGCTCCGCGGCCGTCGATGCTGACGGAGATGAGTTCGCCGGAGAGTTTCACTGGTCTGGCCATACGACCAGTCTTGAGGGTTTCTGTGTCCCCGACGGGGGTGACTTCGTGGCGGCGAGGCCCGTTTTCAAACGGTCTGGGCCCGGCGGCTACACGGCGCTCTTGGGTCGCCCACCGGTGGCGAAGAGGCCGAGGATGAAGCCGCGCATCTCGTCGTCGCGCTGATAGCGACCGCGGCCGATGAGGCCGCCGTACGAGCCAGAGAAGAGCGACTCGGAGCCGGTGGCGAGCAGCTCGGTGAAGTTGGCGGCGCCGTAGTCACGGCCCATGCACTTCTCGACGAAGCTGTCCGCCCAGCCCATCTCGGCGGGGCGGCCGCCGGAGACGTTGACCTGCTTGTGTCGGCGCCCGTCGGCGTGGGTGGTGCGGCGCTCCAGGAACGCCTTCTCCATCCGGGCGACGGCGGGGACGGCGTGCTGCATGCGGTGGCTCAGCTCGTGGATGGCGGCCCGACTGTAGGTGCCTTTGGTGAGGTTGCCGCCGTCGGGGTTCGCGAGGATTTCGGGGCCGCCGATGACGTCTTGCTCGACGGTCTTGGTGTGCTCGCGGCGCCAGTTCTGTCGCCCTCGGCGGTCCTTGAACTCTTCCCACTCCTTGCCGCGGGGCTTCTTGACGGTTCCGTTGACCTCGGGTGCGGTCTCGAAGGTCGTGTGGACCCACATGACGCGGCCGTCGGGCTCGTCCATCACGCGGCGGTAGAGGGTGTTGTCGTTGTTCCAGACGGTCATGTCCTGGTCGGCGTCGGCGTGCACGATCGTGTGGTCCGCGATCTTCGTCTTCGTCTTCCCCTTGATGCTGTTGGGCGTGTAGTGCGCCCGGCCCGCGATGAGTCTCGCTTCCATCGGGGCGAGGCGCGAGGAGGCGTCGACCCAGTCGGAGGGGAAGTACTGGACGCCGTCGGCGAAGACGGCGCGGGCCTCATTGTTCGTGTCTGCGGAGAACGTCAGCTCCCCGCCCATGGGGCGCAGGTCGCGGAGCACGGTCTGGTACGCCTCCGCGAGGGCGCGGGACTTCTCCCCCGTCTCGCCGAGGAGGTCATTCTCGCGGAGCTTCTGAGCCTCCTGGATGGCGGCGTACTCCTCGGTGGCGTAGAACTCCCGCACCTTCCCGACGACCTCGCTGATCTGCGCCTGGGCCGCCTTGAACTCCTCGGGGGTGGTCTCCTTGCGGAACATGCCCGCTTCGATCTCGGCGCGGCGGTTCTCCAGCTCGGTGATGCCGTACTTCTCCTTGGCGGCGAGGGCTTGGGCCTTCAGCAGCGCCTCTTGGTCTTCGCCGAGCCATTCGATCTCGTCGGCGCTGGTTCCGGCGATCGCCTCGGCGCGCTTGGCCACCAGGTCGCCGACGTGGACGATGGCGAGGTCCTTGCTGCCGTACTCCTCGACGAGGGCGGCGAACTCGGCGGGGTGGTCGTCCGGGTTGCCGTAGAGCACCTGCACCCGATCGATGGCGGCGCTGATCTCATCGACGGTCGGGGTGCCCTCGGGCAGGGGTGCGATCTGGGTCTGCGCGGTGACGTCGGCCGCCGCGGCGGCGCCGAGCCCGCCCTTCACGCCTGCGCGGGAGCGTGGCTTCGAGGCGGGCTTGGCCGGTGTGGCCGTGGCGGCCTTCTTGGCGTTGTAGCTGGCCCGGTCGCGGGCGGCGCGTGCCTCGCCCATGGAGGACGGGCACCGGCGGGGGTTGGCGTCATCGCATCCTCGGCACATCAGGCAGCGCTCCAGGTCTCAGGCGCGTCAGAGGCCGCGCGCTCGGCGAGGAGCGCCCCGAACTCGGGCGTGGACTCAACGACGATGGTGCGCCCCGGCAGGTGCGCGTGGAGGGCGATGAGGGCACCGAGGGCGTCTTCCCCGTGGGCCTCGAACTTGAGCCCGTTGATGGGGACGGCGGCGCGGTAGGTGGCGGCGAGGCGGGCGTCTTCGATGATCTCGGCGTCGCCCGACCAGAATCCGTCGCACCAGGCGGCGCCGCGGCCGTCGACGGAAACGCTGACGAGGTCGCGGGTGCGCGTTGCAGGGCGAGCCATGCCGGTCCCTCCTATTTCTTGCTCGGGCGGTGGGCGGAGGCCATGACGCCGAGGATGAAGGCGCGCATGTCGTCGTCGCGGTGGAAGCGGCCGCCACCGACGAGGCCGCCCTCTTCTCCGGCGAACAGCGACTCGGCACCGGTGCTCAGGACCTCGGTGGAGGCGCGCCCGTAGTCGCGGCCGGTGTAGGCGAGGGGGAAGCTGTCGGCCCAGCCGGACTCGCCCTTCTTGCCACCGGAGACGTTGACCTTGGCCTCCTGGGTGCCGTCGGCGAGGGTGGTGCGGCGGTGCCGCCATTCGTGTTCGAGCGTGGAGATGCCGGGGACGGTTGACTGGAAGCGGTGGCCGAGTTCGTGGGTGGCGACACGGGTGGTGGTGTCGCCGTCGAGGAAGCCGGAGTGGTCCTCGTTGGTGGTGATCTCGGGGATGCGCTCGGAGGCGACGGTCTCCATGCGGTACTTGGGGCGGCGCCAGACCTGGCGCTCGGGGATGCTGGATTCGTGCTCGACCCAGCCGCTGCCGCGGGGTTGGTGCCCCAGGACCCGGATTTGGTGTGCACGTCGTAGTCCTTGCGAATCCACGCGCGATCGCCGTAGCCATCTTTCTCAGGGTGGGGGATGTACTCGCGGTACACGCCGTTGTCCTCGCTGAGGTCGACGTCGGCGGAGGCGAAGTAGAGCGTCTCGACGGGCTTGCGCTTCTTGGTCGTCTGCGTGGCGCCTTCGAAGTAGTGTGCGCGGCTCTTGACGATCTTCGCGATGGCGGGCGGGCGGCTGTTGGAGGCGTCGATCCAGTCGCTCGGGTAGAACTGCGCGGCGACGTTGAAGGAGGCGGCCGCCTTCTTGGTGCTGCGCTCGTGGAAGGCCATGTCGCCGCCCATGGGCCGCACTTCGGCAAGGGTCTTCTGGTAGCCGTCGGCGAGGGAGCGCAGCTTGTCGCCGACGGGGCCCTTGCGGTAGTTCTGGGCTTGGTTCTGGAGTTCCTTGAGTTCGAGGTACTGGGGGTCCTTCCATGCGGCATCGCGGACGCGCGCCAGCTCCCAGTACTTCGCGGTTAGCTCGGCGGCTCGGGTCTCGTCGCCTGCGCGGCGCGCTTCTTCGAGGGCGGCGTGATTGCGGGCGATCTCGACGCGCGTCTCATCGATGCGGAGGCGCTTGGTCATCTCGGGCGTCTCGGTCTTGATGCGCTCGATGTTGGCCTGCTGGAGCGCTTCGACCTCGTCGGCGGTGACGCCCGCGTGCATCTCGGCGCGTTCAGCAATGGCGGTGCCGAGCGCGACGACGGCGCCTTCACGGGAGCCGTACTTCTCGATCATGGCGAAGTAGGCCTCGGGGTCCGACTCCGGGACGCCGACGGAGCCCTGGTAGGCGTGTTGCACCTCGGCGATCATCGCGTTCAGCTCTTCGACGGTGGGCGGCTGCTTGACCGCGGGGGCGTCCAGTCCGCCCTTGACGTCGTGGCCTGCGGTGGGGCCGTGCTTGCGGCGGGGCTTCGTGAGCCCGGCGGCCTTCTTGGCGGCGTACGCACTGCGGTCGCGTGCGGAGCGCAGCGGCCCGGACGAGGAGGGGCAGCGGCGGGGGTTGGCGTCGTCACAGGCACGGCACATTAGGCGCTCCAGAGGTCGAGGTCTTCGGGGGTGTCGCTCTCGTCCTCTTCGTCGAGGAGGGCGCGAATTCGCTCGGGGGCTTCGATGAGGATCGTGCGGCCCGGGCTGAAGGCGTAGAGGGCGGCGAGGGCGCCGAACATGTCGACGTTGTCGGCGACCATGGGGATGCCCATGACGTCGATCTCCGTGTTGAAGAGGATGCAGCGGCGCGCGTACTCGATGATCTCGGGGTCTCCCGAGAACTCACCGTCGCACCACGCAGCGCCCTTGCCGTCGACGGACACGGAGATGAGTCGTGCCGAGAGTTTCGCTGGTCTTCCCATGCCTCCAGTCTTCGGACTTTCCGTGTCCCTTCGGGGGTCATTTGGTTTCGACGAGGCCGGTTTTCAATACAGCACACGAGCGAGTGTGACGAATGTCAGTGGCTACCAGTACTGTAAGAATCAATCGGGCGGAGGGGCCGCCTGCGAGAGGAAACCATGAAGCTCAACGTCACCTTCGACTGGAACCAGACGAACGTCATCCCCCCGCGCTGCCGCAACCCGCGCACCGTCGCGCACGAAGGCCTCACTCTGGAGGTCGACTTCCGCAGCGTCACCGGCGCCGAGGCGCCCGTCGCGATCCGCTACACGAACGCCTGGGACAAGACCTTCGAGCTGCGCTGGTTCGAAGGTCAGCTCTGGGTTCGCCACCTGCCGAACTCCGGCCAGACCGACGACACGATCCTCGGGTCCGCCTCGTTCCCACTGGAGCCGCGGTTCACCGGATGGTCGAGCATCGTCCCGCGCACCGACGAGCTGCCCGCGGCTGAGGCCGCCATTCAGGCGCACTTCGATCAGTACATCGCCATCGACAGCGTCATCTACCAGCGCGGCAATGAGCCGAAGTACAACATCGACCACAACCCGCGATACGGCGCCCCGGCGTACATCCACCTCGCCGAGAACGGTCGTCGCGTCGAAGGGCGCAACTACAGCGCCCTCGACTACGACCTCGCCTCGGCGGACCTCCAATCCATCCTGGAGAATCGGCCGACGATGGACACGAACGCCGACACGGGAAAGGTGATCGACGTCCTGATCCCCGAGGCAGTCCAGTTCGTTACCGACAGCTACGAGGCGGTCGTCGGCGAGGTGGGTATGGCGCACATCCTCGCGGCCGTCGTCGAAGCCCAAGGGCACGAGGCGGATGAGGAGACCCCCGTGCTGGCCTCGCAGGCGCTGGAGGCGATGATCGAACTCCGCGGCTGGGCTGCGACGTACGAAACGCTCTGCCGCTGGCACCAAGACGCGTCGGAGGTGGAGCGGCACGTCAGCGCGGGCCTCTTCCACGCTGGCATCGCGACCAGCAACCCGACCATCGTCCGCACCGTCTACGTCTTCGAGGTCCTTCACCGCGCGGACGAGCAGCCGCAGGACATCGCCTCCGCCGTGAGAGCTGCCGACGACGGCCACGCTGTCGGTCAGACTCTGAGCGAGGTGACGGCAGGTCTCGCCGACGCGCTGGTGCCCTCGGCCCTCCGGCGCCTCGGCAACGATGGCGACTTCTTCGCCATCGACCTCGACGCAGAGGCATACGCAGACTGACGAACTGCCGCTACGCGCAACCTGCTATACTAACCGGAAGCGCGTAGCGGCATCCGCCGACGGCGCACGACAGCACGAAGGACATCATGAGCACGCCGACGATCGACACCTCGATCCCCCGCGACAACCGCGCCCTCAAGGCGACCACCGACCTGATCCAGGCTGGCGGCGGCGCGCTCGTGGCAGAACCCGGCTCCGACGTGCCGAAGGTCGTCGTCGCGGCCGCCGGTGCCCTCGCTCGCCTCAACGACACCGGCCTCGTCATCGTGGCGGCTCCTGCCCAGCAGAAGCTCGCCCTCGACCTCGTGGGCGACGAGGGCGTGCGCGGCGCTGTCGTGACAACCCCGCGGGGCATCCAGGACGACCCCGAGGACATCGAGGGCGCCACGGTCGCGATCCTCGCGGACCTCCCGGGCGTCAGCTCGCCTTCGGGCGCAGTCCTCCGCCCGATCTTCGAGCGCGCCGAGTACGTCGTGTACGTCTCCACGGAGCGCAACGACGGCCTGCTCGCCTCGATCGTGACTCGCGACGACCTCGCCAGCGTGTCGCTCTGAGCATGACTCCGCTCGCCGTCCACGCCTTCGACTTCCCGCTCATCCAGGGATTCGATTACGGCCTCTTCCTCCTGGTTCTCGGCGTCGGCGGACTCCTCGGAATCGGCGGCTTCATCTTCACGCTCTCGCGCATCAACATGCAGTCGGAGCGGCCGGTGTTGGAATCGGTCGGCGCGACCGCGGCGTTCGTGGCCTGGCTCGGGTTGGCCGTCTTCTACGCACACCTCGGCCCGCAGATGCAGCTCGACGCCCGCGTGGCGGCGGCCCGCGTCGATGTCGAGAAGCAGCTCGACGCGTGGACCGGCGATGACCAGTACCTTGCCCAGTTCGGGCAGCAGGGCCTCACGCACGACGAGGTCGAGAAGCTCGTCGCAGGCATGGACCTCACCCACCGGCCAACTCGCGAAGGCGAGGCCGTCGGTCACGTGATGCGGGCTGGGCAGGCCAGCGACTACAACCTGCTGATCCTCCACTGGGAGTCCGGCAATGGTTACTACATCAGCGCCGATGAGGCCGCGAGCCCGGCGGCTGCCGAGAAGGTGCTCGCCGCTCTCGGCTCGGCGTCTCGGGCGTCGTAGCTCTGGGTCACCCCCGTTTTGGCGTTTGCCATTCCTATGCTGATCTGATTGGTTTGTAAGCACCCCTCAGGTGCGCCTATTCGCGTTCGTGCATCCTGAGTTCCCTCACGCTTCCCGGAGGTTCGCTTGCCTGCGAACAGAATCACTGAAGCTCTGCGCCTGACCGAGGCGCTTGAGCCGCGCGTCCAGGACCTCCGCACGGTCCTGGGGATCGGTGACGTCACGCAGGAGGGTGCCGCCATCACAGGCCTCGCCCTCATCACCGAGATCAAGGCGACTCTCCAGGGTGTCGAAGATGAGCTGACGCTCGCCGCCTCCGGCGATACGGCCATCCCGATCACCGTGTACGCGGAGGCGGCTGGGGTGACGCCGAACGGCTTCCGGCGTCGCATCGCGCGCCTGGAGGTCTCCGGAGATGACGCGCCGAGCTACGCCGTCGGCATCGTGAACAGGAAGACCATCAGGACGAGCCCTGGCGCGCACCTGCACGTCCGGCAGCGCTTCGGGGTCCAAGACGGGGCCGCCCTGGCCGTGACCCTCGACTCACTCCGCGAGCAGGCGGACATCGTGCACGACCTCGACGCGCAGGACGTCGGCGGCGAAGCAGATGCCGAGCGCGTCGTCGGCACCATCGCCGCGTCCATCGACTCCCTTCGTGTACTGGTCGTCATCGACGGCGTGGATGAGCCCGCCATCGAGCGCTTCATCGGGGCGCTGGAGGCCGACGCCTCCTGGGTCAACGTGACGCTGGTGTGGATCGACCGCCGTCCCGAGTCGGAGGGCACTGCCGTCACCACGGAGGCCGCCCTCGGCCACGTCCTGACGATCGCGGACGACGGAGAGTCGATGATCCTCGGCGGGTTGAACGGTCCCGGCGTGGAGATTCGTCCCGCGACCGACTTGTGACAAACGGACCGAGCGTGTACTGTAAGACCTAACGGAGCCGAGGGACGGCTCACGAGAGGGAACCATGGACTACATCAAGCTCGCAGGCGCACTGGTCCTGCTCATCCCCGTCTGCATGCTCTTCACGTGGCCGACGTGGCTCATCGGGCTCTTCCGAGGTCGCTCGATGAAGCCCCGCTTCAAGGCCTCGTGGGCCGTCGCGGGCCGAGTCCGCCGATACGCGTTCTGGTACATCCCGGGCGTGCTCGGGATGATGCTCGCGGGCTTCGGGCTCAGCCACCCCAGCATGTCGAAGCTCGGCATCATGCTGACGCTGATCGCCATCCCCATGTTCGCGCTCTCGCAGTACTGCGCGTTCTGGCACGCGTACCTCATCGGCGACAAGCGCTACCGGAAGGTGGCAGCAGAAAGCGCCGCCCGCGTGGCCGCCGAGCACAAGGCTTGGGAGGACCGACGCGAGGCGGCGCTCGTCGAGGCAGAGCCCGACTGGGTCTAGCTAGGCGCCGGTGGCGACCGAGGGCATCGTGGCGATGGTCTCGGCGTCCGGCCAGTTCGGCTTGTTGCCGATCTCGACCTTGCGCGACACCTTGATGCCGACTCGCTTCTCCAGCGTCGCGAGGGCATACTCGGCGTCGTCGTAGGCACCCTGGGCATCGGCGGGCATCTGCTCAGCCGAGCCGTCGTAGGCCATGATCAGCGTGAGGGCGTGGTCGACCTTCTCGACCACGGACTCGATCGCCTCGATGCTGCCGTTCATCTCCTGGATCATCGCGAGGTCGCCGCGGGCGGCCTGGAGACCAGAGATGGTGTCGTCGAAGTCGCGCAGACCCTCGAAGGGCTGGCGCAGGAACTCCATGACGGCCGCCGTGTGGCGAGCCAGCGATCGTGCGGGATACATGAGCGTCATGCAGTACACCTTACTTTGTTTTGCTGTCTAACGGGTAACTATAGTTATTCGCGTGTCGGTCATTCACGGAAACTCGAAAGGTTCTTCGAAGGCGAGCGGGTCGGGGATGGGAGAACCTCTGCGACCGGTTCGCGCGGCCTGACCGAACTAGGCCCGAAAAGGACCAACGCCCCGAGGCGGCGATCGCTTCGGAGCGTTGGGTGGAGCGGGGGCGGTCCTTCGGACCCTGGTGACCGCTTGCGGCGCCACTTCGGCGTCTGAGGCGATCCCACTCGACGCGTTCTGGGTTGGACCAGGTGGCGTAGCCGGGAACCTTCTTGGCACCGCCCTTGCGGGCGCGACTCTTTCCCATCGTCATCTCCTCTCGGGTGTCGTGATGAACAGTGGACGCGCCTTACAGTACATATGCATATGCGCTTCGTCAAGAACGCTACCGTCGTCCATCCAGATGACGAATGACCCTCACATGGTGTACTGTAGAGATGCCCGAAGGTCTAGGGCCCGATAGGGCTCCTCGACCACAGCCGCAGCACCCGTGCTCGCGCATCTCCGAGACGGAGTCACACCCCGCATGATCCTCAAGCACGCCGAGTCCATCGACGGCTCCACCCTCGTCCGCGACACAGAGCGCTCCAAGTGGCAGGTCATCACTGCCGACGGGGCACGCACCGTCAAGCTCGGAGAGGCGGTCACCATCGCCGCCGACTGGCGTCACGACGGCGGCACCGTCACCGCGGGCCTCATGGGCGCCAACCGCTTCGACACGGCCTACGAGGCCGAGCGCCTTCGCCGACTCAAGGCCGCTCGATCGCTCGCTGCCCAGGATGCGAAGGCCGCCTGATGCTGCCGTTCATCATTGTCGGCGGCGTCGGCCTCGGTCTGCTCCTCGTGAGCATCATCATCGGCGACATCCTGGACATCTTCGACATCGGCGAGGGGCTCGTGTCCGGCGTGGCTCTCGGCACGGCCATGTCGATCTTCGGCCTCGCCGGAGTCATCACGGACGCCAACGGCCTCCCGCAGTGGGCCACCTGGGTCATCGCGATCGCTGGAGCCGCCCTGACTGTGGTGATCGTGCAGGCCTTCGTCCGCAGCGTCACGAAGCGCGAGTCGGGCGGCTACCACTCCCCCGTCGGATTCACCGGGAGGGCGATGAGCCCCATCGAGCCGACCTTCGGCGAGGTCACCCTCGACGACGTCCGCGAACTGGCCCGGCGCCAGGCGTACAGCGACACCCCGATCCCTCGCGGCGCACGCATCCGTGTCGTCAGCGAGTCGGGCCACCGGGTGCTCGTCGAGCCGATCGACGACCCCCAGGCCTGACCACCCCAAGACCATCCCCTAACGAGAGGAAGCCCGCATGGACTTCACTTCCGGCACCATGACCGTGATCACCGTCGTGGTCGCAGTCATCATCATCGTGGCGCTGCTCGCCTTCGTGGCCAGCCGTGTCCGCCGCGTCCCGCCGAACACCGCGCTCATCGTCGTCGGTCGCGATGGCGGGAAGGACGGCTCCAGCGTCGAGAGCCCGCAGAAGGTCATCATCGGCGGCCGCACATTCGTCTGGCCCATCCTCCAGGAAGGCTTCATGCTCAGCCTTGAGCAGCGGCAGACCGGCGTGGAAGTCCAGGCGCCGGACTCCAACTACATCAAGACGGGCGTCAAGGCGACGGTGAACTTCAAGGTCACCGGCACCGAGGATGGCGTCCGCAAGGCGGCCCAGCGCTACCTCAAGCAGCAGGAGCAGCTTCCGACCATCGTCCAGCAGTCCCTCGAAGGCTCCCTGCGCGGCCTCATCGGCCAGAAGAAGGTCGACGACCTCGTCAAGGACTTCGCCGGGCTGGCCGCCAAGGCCATCGGCGAGACCAAGGACGAGCTGGCCGAGCTGGGCCTCCAGATCGAGACGCTGAACATCCGCGACATCGAGACGCCAGGCTCGACCTACCTCCAAGACCGCGGCCGCGCCGAGGCTGCCACCGCGCGCCAGCTCGCCGAGGTCAGCGAGGCCGAGGCCGACCGCATCGCCGCCTTGGCGAAGATCGAGAACGAGCAGCTCACCAACGAGCGTCAGCTCGAACTCGACCTCCGCAAGGCTTCGATCAAGGCCGAGACCGACACCGCCCAGGCGAAGGCCGCGGCCGCTGGTGAGCTGGCTCGCGCCGAGCAGGAGGCTCTCGTGGCCGAGCAGGAGCGCATCGCGACTGCCGCTCAGGCAGAGGTCGCGGAGCAGAAGCTCAACATCGAGGTCCGCAAGCCCGCCGAGGCCGACGCTTACGCCCAGGTCCAGAAGGCGAACGCTGACCGCGACTCGAAGAACGCGGAGGTCGAGGCTCAGGTCTTCCAGCGCACCAAGACGGCCGAGGCCGCCAAGGTCGCCGCCGAGAACGAGGCCGCGTCGGTCGAGGCTGCTGGTAAGGCCGCTGCCGAGGTCGTGCGCGTCCGGGGTGTCGCCGACGGTGACGCCATCAAGGCCAAGGGTCTCGCCCAGGCGGAGGTCACGCAGAAGCTCGCCGAGGCGCAGAACAAGCTCGACCAGAGCGGTCTGGCCGCCTTGGTCGTCGAGAAGCTGCCCGAGATGGCTCAGGCGTTCGCGTCGTCGTACGCGGGCATCGACAACTTCACGGTCATCAGCCCCGACGGCGCATCGGCCGTCACCAAGGAGGTCGCGTCGAACATGGCTGGCCTGCCCGAGATGGTGAAGGCGACGACGGGTCTCGACCTCACGGCGCTCATCACCGGCGCCGTGACGGGCCAGGCTGCGGGCGCCGCGGCGGCCCGCCAGGCCCCGGCCCGCCCGGTGGCCGCGAAGGCCCCCAAGGCCTCGTCGCAGGACGGCTCGGCCAACTAGCACGACACGAACGAACGCCCCCTCCCAGCCGGAGGGGGCGTTCGTCGTTGCGGCCCGATCTCGCCATTGAGAAGACGGGCTTCTTCTCTCGACCCGGAGCGTAGCGCGATCCCTGCGATCGCGCATCTATCGGTGCCGCAATCGCTACACTAATCGGCTCTCTGAAAGTTGAGGTCAGCTACTTGTGACGCGAGAAGTAAACGTGTACTGTAGACGTTAGACATCCGAGGGACGGATGGCGAGAGGAATCCATGAGCACCAGCACCGCCGTCACGGGAAGCCCCACGGGCACCGACGCTCCGAGCAAGAGCAACGTCCTTCCCTTCCCGGTGCGCCCCTCGCTGCACCGCCCCGCCGAGCCCGAGTACGTCGTCGAGCGGGAGGCCGAGTACTCGGTCGAGCAGCTCGCGAACGAACCTGCCATCGAGGCTGCCGACGCTAAGGACGTCGCCGAGATCACGGCGCCGCGCATCGCGCGCACGCGCCTGGTCATCACCGACCGTGGCGTCATGGTGCTCACAGTCATCGGCACCATCGTCGGCGCAACCGTGATCAGCAAGGCCGCCTGGTTCCTCTACTTCCTCCACTTCGGCGGCTGACATGCTCAGCGAGGGCGCGATCGTCAGTCTGAAAGGCGACCCGGAGCCGGGTCGCCGCTACCAGATTGTCGGCCGCGCCCCGGAGCGCGGGGCCTGGTGGGCGTTGCCCCTGGATCGCCGCCCCGTGTCGAAGAAGCTCCAGCGCCGCTCAACCACGCCGAACACGGCTTGGCTCCTGGCGCTTCACGTTGAGCGCGACTTCTCGCTGGCGACTCTGCCGCCCGAGCTGGACCTCGGCATCTGACAAGACTCCCCTGGTGACGGGCCTCACGCCGTCACCAGGGGTGTTTTTCGTCGTGAGTCAACCAGGGTGCGTGCCCCAGGGCCAGGTGGGCCTAGAAGAGGGTCGACGCGGTCTCGGCGGCGGCCATGTCGTCGACCGTGACGAGGCCGAGGAGGTCAGGCTGGGCAGCGACCGCGACGATCGTGTACTCGCGCTCTCGCCAGTCGTCGATGCGGACGGTGCGTCCGTCGTCGAGGCTGTGCATCTCGCCGTGCCCAACGACCTCGAAGGTCCCTCGCCGGACGCCGTCGCTGAACTTGTGGGGCTCGGTGAGCGCGATGGTGTCGCCGACGGTGGCGACGGGGCGATGCGCGAATGCCGTGGCGCGCTCCCGCCAGATGTTGGCCGCGAGGTCCTCGGTGGGGGTGAGTCGATCGAGCATAGCGATCGTCGTGTAGATCGGCGCCGGATTGAGGGTCTCGTGCTCGACCTTCCAGCCGAACTCGCTGCGGGTCCACTCCTTGGACACCACGACGGCCGAGACCGAGCCCACGTCTTCGTGGGAGCCGGACAGTGCCTCGCGCGCGACGTAGAAGGCGCGCTTGGTGGAGTAGGTGTCGAGCAGCCGGAAAGCGCCATCCTCGGTGAGGTCTTCGTGGTTCGTGAAGAACTCCGCGTCGGAGATGCCCGCGGGTCGTCCCCGTCCGATCGGTGTGGCGTTCCAGGTCATGTGTCTACAGTACATGCAAAACGAGACAAGTGGCACATGTCTTAGGTGTGTTGTGGTGAAAAGTGGCGATCAGTGAAGCAGGTCGGTCGAGCGATGCCGTCTAGGCCCCCTACTCTGGATGTGAGCCCGCCGCTTGATGAGAACCACGTCGATGCGGCGCGGGGCTCCGAATCATCTGCACGCCTACCGAACGGACACTCGCCATGAGCAGCCCTCTCTCCCTGCATGAACCCGACCAGCTCGCTCTCGCCGAGTCCTCGGGTACGCCGGTGGAGGTCCTGTCCGCTCTCGGTCGGAGCCGGTTCACGCCGGTCCGTCGGCGCGTCGCGATGAACGGACGCACCCCCGATCTCGTGCTCGATGTCCTGACGCTCGATATCGAGCGAGACGTCCGCAACCAGGCTCACATCACCGTCGAAACCAAGGCGATCCTGGAACTCGAAGCGATCTACGCGCTCCCCTCGCACAATGAGGAAAGGCCAGGCGCGACCGCCTGAGCGGTGCGCCTGGCCTTTCGGCTGGACCTTGGCTACGCCTTGACGGTGTCGACGCCGTCGCTCTCCTGCGAAGTGCTGACGTCGACGATGTCGACGCGATCGAGGGAGACGGTGCGACCCTCCTCCTCGTAGCGCTTGAGGTTCGTGATGCGGCTCGTGATCTCGGGGCCGCCCGTGGCGAGGATGCGGAACTCGGTGTCCGTGCTAACCCTGCCTTCGAGGTTCTTCAGCAGCTCGCGGCAGTTCTTGACCGTCTCGCCCGCGACCTTGTACTCGGCGTGAGCCTTCAGGATGAGGCGCTGCTCGGCGGCGGCCGAGGTCTCCTCGGTGTTGGAGTGCGAGAGCAGGATCGTGTCGGGCTTGTCGATGGAGACGAGCGTGAGGACGTCGACGCCGTTGGGGCTGATGGCGTGGTTGATGCGCATGCGCTTGCTGACGTTGTGGAGACTGCGCACGATGGAGCGGGCGTTCTCCAGGCGCTCCTGGACTCCGGCGATCCACTTGGCCAGGTCGGGCGGCGACAGCACGACTGCGTGCGTGACGTTGCGGTCCGATTCGAACGTGATCTTGCCACCGTTGGGCAGGTCAACTGCGAAGAGCGTCAATTTTTTCCTCTGATCCCCTAGTTCAGTGGATGTCGGGGGTTGTCCCCCACCCACTACCCCGTGTGCCGCCCCAGGGCAGGGCAAATCGAATGGCGACCGCATCGCTCCCAAGCGAAGCAGTCATCAGCGTGTTCCCCGAGGCGACTTTCACAGAGCCTGCCGAGCCGGAACGGAGTCTCTTGGTTGGAGTGACCGTTCCGCTCAGCCCGTGCGCGACCAATGCCGCGGGGCGGGTTGGCTCTCAAGCAGCGACGAAGGTTTGAGTTCCTTCTAGTCATTGCTCGGGCGTCAACCCCTGATAGCTATGAATCTACCTGACGGGACCGTCAGTGTGGGCCAAAAAGGGGACCCAATATGGGGGTGCGAGGCAAGTGTCCGACACGTGTCGCGCGCTTTCATGCTGTGCGAGTCTCGTCCAGTGATTGAGGGTTTGATCTGGAGGTGACAATGACAGTGGATGCATGTACTGTAGTTTTCATGCCCGAGGGACGGGCCGAGAGAGGATCATCATGACCACCCAGCACTTCGTCATCGCACAGTTCCGCGAGAGGGACCGCCGCTCGATGAACGCGCTCCTCATCGGCGGCTCCGAGATAGTCGACGGCAGCGAGAAGACGAACGACCTCGGCTTCCAGGTCGCACTCGTGACGGTCGGCGAAGGGCGAGCCGAGATGCAGGCTGATCGATTCAGCTCGGGCCTGATCGGCGCGCGCCCCTTCGAGACTCTCGACGCGGTCAAGGCGGATGCCATCGACGACTTCGGTGTCGACTGGTCCGCACTGACGGTCCCCTCCCTCTAGCGCCGGTACGGTCGACTCATGGCACAGAGCGAGATCACCGTCGTTGTCGAAGCGAAAGCTGGCGACCCTGTTGCGGCAGCACAGATCGGCTACGCACAGATGGCGTGGCGCAGCGACACCATCAGCCGCGCCCCCTTCCATCAGGTCGTCGAAGCGATGACCGACGGTCGCGAGGTGTCGGCTCTGGCCTACCAGGACAACCCGCTGGAGCGCACGTCGTCGCTCGTATCGGTCAGCGGCATCCTTGCCACCGACGCCCAAGGGTCCCGTGTGATCTTCGACGGGCGTGGCGGTGGCTACGTCATCGACTCCAACCTTTTTCTCGACATCGTGCTCGGCCGCGACGGCGTCGCTCAGTTTCGCCGCAAGTACGACGAACTCATCGCCGTGCTGCCCGAGCTGGAGCCACTGACTGCCGACCACATCCTCGACCTGCCAGACGAGGATGAGACGGCCGACGCGCGCGAGACCGGCGACGAGATCATCCGCCTCACCATCTTCGGGACCCGACGCATGCCCGGGGGCCCGATCTACGGTTCCTTGTTCTTCGCAACGAGCCACACCGAGGGCGTTCTCGACGGCTTCCTCTACTCGCCGCCCGCCACTGGCTGGGAGTCCGAGCACGGGAGCATCTACGTCAAGGACGTCCTCGACCAGCACGCTCTCGTCCGCGTGGTGAATCAGAAGCCCGACCTGCCGTTCGCGACCCCCATGGGCGTCCTGGGTCGCGGGCCCGGCTTCTACAACATGACTCCGACGCAGGCGTACGCGGCCACGACCACCCCATAGCAAGAGGAGGGCGCGGGTCGCCATGGGGTCGGCGGGAACTCCTTCTCTTCAATAGTTGACACTTAGTTGTCATGCGTGTACTGTAGCAATCAAGCGAGTGAGGGACACTCGCGAGAGAGGACACCATGTCGACCACGAACACCGCGGCCCGCGCCGCCAAGGCTCGCCCGAAGTCGGGCACCGCCTCCCGCATCTCCGGCAACTCCCCCGCGATTCAGCGGGTGCTCATCGTCGGCGTTGCGATGCTCTACCTGCTCGCATCGATCGTCAGTTTTCAGGGCCTGTTGGCCGTCGCGCCCTGGCTCCACGTCTCACCCCTCTTCGCGTTCGCGATCCCTGGGTTCATCGATCTCGCCATCGTCTTCTACAAGCTGAGCGAGCTGATCCTGAAGAGCCGCGGCCAGTACAAGGCGGCCAAGAAGGCGGTCTTCGGCACCTTCTTCTTCACGGGCGTCTCCGCCATCGCCAACGGGCTCCACGTCTACACGCAGGGCGCCAATGGCCCGCTCGTGGAGCTGGTCGGCGGCATCTTCATCGCCGTGATCGCGCCCTGGGCGGTCTACCTCGCGGCCTCCGTCCTGACGGACGTCGTCGTCAAGCCGAAGCCGGTGCCGAGCGGCCGCACGGCGGCCCGCAAGGCTCCCGCTAAGGCGCGTGCCACGCGCAAGGTCTCCGCCCCCGTCGCGCAGGAAGTGGCACTGCCTGAGGTCACGCTGGCCACGGCATAGCCCGAACGCAGAAGCGCCCCGACCTTCAGAAGGTCGGGGCGCTTCCGCGTGCTGGCGGGACTAGGCGGAGGCGGGGGCTTCGTCGGCGTAGACGGCGGGGCGCCAGGACCGGTTGATCATGAACAGGAACGCGACGATGCCAGTTCCGATCCAGAACGGCGACGACGGGAAGTCGCCCGGAGCGCTGGAGCGCACGTCTAGGTTGGCCTTCTGGGCAGCTTTCAGCGCCTTGTCGGCGGTTGCTTTGTCGCCGCTGTCGGCCTCGCGGAGGGCTTTGGTGGCGGCGGAGAGCTTCGCCGACGAGGCGTCGAGACGCGAGCTGTAGCTGGCCTGGATGTGGTGCTCGTACTGCGTCGCGCCGAGGCCGCTCAGCACGCCGACGATGACGGCGATGCCCAGTGCCCAGGTGAGGATGTAACGGAGCTTGCGCAGGCCGGTGGGGCGCGCCTTCCGCGTGTCTGGAGCGGTGGGCAGGGTGGTGGTGGGTTCGTAGGGCATGGCGGCTTTCAGTGCGTCGAGAGGGTCGTGGGGATGCCTCGCCCCGCCGGATGGGCGGCGCGGGCCTTGAGAGTGGCGCGGATGCGGTTGAGGCTGAGGAGCCCCCAGAGGGCCGCCGCGAAGCCAGCGGTGCCGACGACGGCGGCGAGGATCGCGAGGGCGCCGAGGTGTCCGTGCAGGTAGGAGCTGGGGGTGAACCGCAGTGCGAGCACGTGGGAGCCGATGGCCATGGCAGCGATACCGGCGAAGAACGCGACCCGCGCCCTCCGGGTGTCGAGCCAGACCATGTGATCGTCGCGGAAGTCGAGCAGGTGGTCGACGAAGAGGTCGAGGGTACGCTTCGGGTGCATACGCTTAGTGTAGCAGGTTGCCACTTTACGACTTCGGAATAACGTGTGTCCCCCATTGTGGGGGCGAGGTTCGTCCCCTCGATAGGAAATACTGACCGTGGATCACGTTTCGACAAACGGGGGAACATGCGGGGGCATGTGCGAGAGATCGCGCGGAGTCGTCGCGGCTTATCGGCCGCGTCGGCGCACCCCGTCGCTCGCTAACTCGGTAGCGTGTCCTCTGCTCCGATGCGCGCGTCGAGCAGATGCAATTCCTCTCTCTCCGAGACCCCTAGACCTCTGGGTACGGATGCGGGCGGCGGCGCAGTCCATGACGGCCTTGGAGCCCGAGGGGCTTCGCCTGATCGCTCACTCGAATGCCCAGATGCTTGACGCCGGGTGGTGACTGTCTTCACGCGGCGCCGCTCAAGCGCCTAGGTGGGACTTGGCAGCCAAGGAACAGGACCAACCGCATGACGACCAACCTCAACGTGGGTGGGGGCACCGGGATACTCACCATGCCCGTGCCCCCGCTGCTGTCGAAGGACAAGCCGCTGCCGGAGTCGTGCCGGATAGAAGTCGGCGACATCTCGCTGAGCTTCATCATGGAAAGCGGCCTTCGCCTCGGTGTCAGGAATCGTCAGCTCCAGGCTTCTGCGGGTTACGCCGTGGAGATGAACAGCGGGCCACTCGCTGTCCAGGTGGTCCCGATCGGCGAGGAGCACTGGACGCAGGAGGACTTCGTCGCCGTCGACGCATGGGTTCGCGCGCTCCACGGCGACGCGTCGCGACTCCTCCTGGAGAGCTTCGTGCAGTTCGAGGACGCCATCCTCGCTCGGGAGCGCGGCGCCACATTGACGGTCCCCCTTGGGTGGGATGCGATGGAGATGAAGGTCTCCCGGCAGAATCCCTACCGCGGCCATCGAACAGTCATCGCTGTCGCCGTCTCTGAGTACATCAACAGGCACTCCTCGCGCTGCTGAGCGCGCTGGGCGTGCTACACAAGACGGATGCCTCGCACCATCCACGCCCCGCTGCCCGCCGTTCGACCGACCTGCATCGCTGAACCCGCTCGTGGTCGCATCGATCGGAGTTGGGGCAGTGTCGACGTGGCCCTGACTGATGGCGTCGTGGGTCGCCTACATGTCGACTCGGGCTGCGTCTTCTTGCTGGATGTCGACTCCCCCGAGACGGACACCACGCCCCTCCTGCCCGGCGTGGCACCTCAGCTCGCGACCTTCCTGGGTGACCTGTACGTCGGGGCTACCGCCCGACTGGGCCGACGGCGCTCCGCGAAGCTCCTGGCCTCCTAGAGGCCGCCGTGGCGCGTCTTGTTCTCCAGGATGGGCGCCACCATCGTTTCAGCCAGCCAATGGTCCTGGCGGGGCAGGAACGGCTCGAAGTACTCCATGAGGGATGCGGCCTCGTCGCTCGGCGTCTCGTGAAGGCTCTCGTTCTGCGCGAGGGATGCCTCGATGAACCGGCGGTCGTGCGTTCCGAGGACGTCGACCAGGGAGCCGTCGGGCGTCTTGGCCCACGCGTGCACGAGCGCGAGCTGCCCGTTGTCATAGTGGGCCAGGTGCATGAGGACGCTCCAGCCGGTGCGGCCCGCGATGGCCACCGCGAGGGCGAGGCAGTGCCCGGCCTCGTACGCTCCGATCGCCTCGTCGTCGATGACACCGGGGTGCAGGGTCCAGACCTCGCCGTAGGAGCCCGCGAGAGTGCTGGTGATCTGCTGGTCGTCTGACACGGCCCTGACCTTACCGGGATAGGCCGCCGACGACGGGATGTCCGGTTAGCGCTGTGCTGTCGCGCTCACGCGGGGCCGGAAGCTGAATGCCGCGCCGTCTGCGACCTGCGCGGTTTCAGGCAGCTTGACCTGGACGTCGAAGACCGCGTTGCTGCTGGTGATGGTCTTCGAGAAGTGCGCTCTCACTGCGGGGCCCTCGTAGACGATCTTCGGGTTGTCGGGATTGGTTTCGTCGATGACGATCGCGGTAGCGGACTCCATGATCGGGTCGTCCGTCACGGCAGTCACCTTGATCGTGACGGGCGAGTCGAGTTCTCGGTGCACCTCGAAGTCGTAGTGCCCCGTGGCGCCAGGGGCGGGGGCCGTGGCGCCGAGCGCGCGGAAGTCGGTGCCGGATGGCGTCTTCGCGTTCGGCGTCGTGCCGTCGACGATGCTGATGAGGGGCCCTGCGTTGACGGCCTGTGCGGCGTCCCGGCTGACAAACGCGTCGTGGACGGCGCTGCCGATGACAACGAGAGATGCTGCGCCGAGGGAGCAGAGGCCGATGATGCCCAGGATGCGCCCAACGGCGGGCAGGAGCCCCGTGGGGAGGCCCTCAGAGCGGTGATTACGCGGCATGGGGCTTGGCCCTCTCGGCTTCGATGGAGATGTCCGGTGATGCGGCATGTTCGCGCAGCTCGGCGGGCAGCCCCTCGTTGAAGGTCAGGGTGATCTGGAAGACCCGGCGTGAGGGGGCGCCGTGGCCGACGTCGTAGGCCTTGACGACGCCGTCGCCGACGGGCCCCGTGTAGAGCGTCTTGTTGGCGGTGAGGTCGCGAAGAGTCAGCTCGACGTACTTCGCAGTGTCAGGCGCTGGCGTGAATCGCATGTCGAGCGCCATGTCGGCTTTGCCCGTGTTCTCGATGGCGAACTGTTCGGTGACGGTCCCCCCGGCACGGATGTTCTGGGAGTCGAATCCCGGGAGCTTGGCCGGGTGCCAGGTGGTGGCATGCCCAGGGTTCGTCACGACGAGCTGCGGTGCGGCCAAGGCTGCGCCGCCCCCGATCGCTCCGAATCCGAGTGCACCGACGCCGAGGATGCTGACTCCGGCGATGAGGAGTGCCGTCTTGGGGGTGGTCATCAGATGCTGTGAGTTCCGAGCAGGAGGGACGCTCCCACGGAGACGATCACGATGGCGACGATGGCGATCGCGACGGCTCGGATCACGGCGGATCGTCGTCGGGTGTGCATGGTGCTCCTGGGTGCGTGGCAGGCGGATCGGGCTTGCCAACATGCTACACTAACGCGTTGACCCCAACCCCACGAACGACTGTGAGCGCATGCCCTCCACCACCCGATTCACCGCCCCGCTTCCCCCGTGACGTCGACCTCGACCATCTGGCCGTCGAACGCCTCCCCCATCGACGGGCTGAACATCCCGGGCGCCGACGGAGCGCTCATCGCAGTCAACGTCGACGGGCTCTGGCTGAACGTCAAGCGCGACGAGGACAACCACCTGGAGACGTTCGTCACCGACGATGACGGCGTTCGTGTCGACTCGCCCTGGGACGCCGTCACGACGGCCGAGATGACGCCCCTCGCCCTCGCGCTCCGAGCCGACCTCGACGCCCACGACCAGAACCTCCGCGACAACGTGGACGCCCTGGCGTCGAGCCTCGGGCTCGAACTCGCCGTCCCCACTCAGACCGTGCCCGGCGGCGGCATCCTCCGCGCTTCCGAGGTCCCCGCCGTGCCCGAGGTGCCGCACTGGAACTTCGACGCCATCCCCTACCCGGACCGAGCACGCCTCGATGAGGCCAGCGACGCCGTCATCTTCAACGCGTCCTTCCGCACGGTCAGCGTGCAGGGCGAGATCGTGATGGAGAAGGGCCAGCTCGTGGTCCTGACGCCGGAGGAGCTGGCAGTCGTGGTCGCCTGGGCCCAGGCGTTCCGCGAGGCTCGCAAGATCGTGACGACGATGCTGATCCACAACATGCAGACGTCGGCCAAGGAGTGGATCAAGGGCAAGCAGGACCAGCAGCTCGTCTAGCGCTAGGTCGAGGGGCCGGGTGGGCGAACGCCCCCTGGCCCTTCGTCGTTCCTGGGCCGTCTATCTCGGAGCGCGTGTGGCGGCCTGGGCGATAGCCCGAGCCAGCGAGTGATGCGCGATCGCGCGCGCGCCGTCGATGCCGAGGTGCGCCCTCGTCGCCGGACCGCCCGAGGTGCCGTCGAGTACGATCCATCGCCCGCCGTGATGGATACGCGGGCGGGCGTCACCGCCGGGGATCACGATCTCCAGGGCACGATCGCGCCCTTGTGCATGGTGGGTCATTCGCCGGTTCTCCCTCGCTCTTGCTCTCGGGAGTGGACTCTAGGTGCGGCCGCCGACAATGACGGAAGTGCTTCAGTGACGGTCCCCCTGCGGACGCACAAGAATGACGTCTTGATCGGCTGTACGACGCCCCCGCAGTCACATCGACTTTGGCGCCTGCTTAGTGTAGCATGTTGCTATCTAGTCGTTCCGATCCAGGGGGACCCTATGGCCCAGCTTCCCGCCCCGTCCAAGCCGCTCGATGCGGTCGTCATTACGGAGCCGAAGCGCCGCGGCCGACGTACGGGCAGCGAAGTCACCTTCCGCATCCGATCGGGCCACGAAGAGCACGAGGTCTACGCCTCGGGTATCGACTTCTGGCCCATGGCGACGCTTCGCCGAGGCGAGCGAGTAACCCTGCGAGGCGCGTTCGAATCCAAGCGCCGTGCCCCGCGGTTCCTCGCGCGGAGCGTCGAGCGATGAGCGGCAAGGCCAAGGTCACCGAGGGCGTCCGCATCAGCGGCGTCGTCTCGTCCCGCCCTCACGGCTTCGGAGCCAGCGAAGGAGGGGTCTCCGTGGCGATCATCGCCGACGACGGCCGCGAGATCGGACTTGTCGTCACCGACGAGTCGATCCCCGCCGCCGTCTCGCTCGCCGTCGGCCAGCGCGTCACCTGCTACGGCACCTTCTTCACCTGGCCCGGCAAGGACATCGACGAACTCTGGGGCACCATCCAGCCCTACGCGCACCACGAGCAGGAGGCAGCATGAGCCGCTCCAAAGACATCCCGAACCTGCACGACTTCGGGCCCAGCCTGCGGGGCCGGGTCATCGAGCATCGCGGCGACGCGCTCGTGCTCCGGATGACCGACCTCACGGAAGCTGTCATCACCGTCGGCGGCCCGTACTCGGCGACCTACATCGCCCGTGCGAATGTCGGCGACGCGATCGTGGTGAAGGGCTTCACCCCCGGAACGCTGCTGTCGAACCCGTGGACGGTCGATGACGAGACGCAGAACGTGCGCCGCGAGTACCGGGCCCTCACGCTCCAGGCCGCATGACCCTCCTCGCTCATGTCGGTGCGATCCGCACCCTCGCCGACCTCGATCGCCTCACTCGGGACATCGAGGACCGTGACGTGCGGATCATCATCGGACACCGGCTTCCGGACGGGAAGTTCGAGACGTTCCCTTTCGTCGAGGTGCCGGATGCCGATGAGGGCTACGACCCCAGCTCCGGGCCCGGCCTGGTCCTGATCGGCTGCGAAGAGTGATGCGCCCGACGCGGGTCATCGCGATCGTCAGCGCGGCGATGGCCGCAGGCTTCGCTGTCGCTGGCATCGTGGCCGCATCCGAGCCCGCGGGGCCGCCACCACACGCCGTGACTATCCATGCCCCGAGCGGCGACTCCGCCACGCCTCAGGTCACCATGCAGCACGTCTCGTCCGGCGCGGCACCCGGCAGCAACCTCCGCTGAGGCATATGCGCTTGCATGGAAGCTCGCTGGGAGCATCCGCGGAGCCCCGCAGTACCGTGTGAAAGTCGGGCGCCGCTAGCAACCCGAATGCTGCGACGCCCAACTTCTCGCGCGGCGGCCGCAGACCCGAACTGACGGCCGCCGCGCTCCCGTCGACGCTACGCGGGAAGCTGTTGCTTGTCACATCCGCTCGTCATCGCGCATGCCCCCTCGTCCCCGCATCCGGCCCGCGAATTGCTTGTTGAGCGGCCTGAGCGACTGCATTCTGCGGTCGAATTCGTAACGCGCGTTGCTTTCAGTACACGGCATTCGTGAAGAATGTCAGTGGCTCTATGTACGGTAATCACAAAGACCTGAGGGACAGGTTTTGAGAGGGCCACATGACCACCGAGATTCACGTCGTCAGCCGTGACGACCGCGCGCACTGCGCCGCGGACGTACGCGGGGACACCTGGTTCGCAGCGTTCGTCGAGGAGCTGCCGAGGCAGGTCCTTCACGCCTGGCAGGCGCCCGGCATGGGGCCCACTGGGGACCCAATGGGATCGCCGACGTCCTACGCCCACATCACGCGCCTGACGCCCGCCCAGTACGCGGCCGTCGCCATCCTCGGGGAGGGGTCAATCAAGACCGCACCCGGCGCTCTCGATGCGATCACCCTCACGATCGTCGACGAAGCCGCCCTCACCGTCCATACCATCGACTTCGACGGCAGCTACTCCACCATCGTCCGCCCCTTCGCCAACTAGCAGGAGACCCATCATGCAGACCACCACCCCCACCCTCGCCGAGCCCACCGGAATCCACCTCGAAGCCGACGGCACCGTCACCTACGAAAAATGCAGCGCGTGCCACTTGTTCGTGGATCGCAACGACTCATTCGACGATGACGACACCCTGGCGCCTTACGTGCACCTCTATGGCGAGTGCGACCTCTGCGTCGAGACGGACGAGTCGCACGAAGCACGGCCTGGCGGCGGCCGCGGCACCCTCGACTACTGGAAGGCCAACGGCCCCGATCTCATGAAGGCACGCTTCGACGAGGAGTAGAGCAGCGGGTCGGGGATGGGAGTCTCGGAGGTCGGTCGCTTCTGGCCTACAGCACACGTGAAATGTGACAAATCACGCTCACTACGTGTATTGTGGAACACGTGCCGCGAGGGACGCGCCACGAGAGGACACCATGACCACCACCGCAGACCCCATCATCACCGTCGACATCCACATCGACCTCAGCCCGGTGCACTCCGAACTCGTCACCGTCATGGCCTACCCGGTCCACGACGACGGCGTCCAGGCCTGGGCGAACGAGGACAACGCCGTCTCGCGAGGCATGATCACCGATGCGCAGTTCGACGGCGTGAGTCGCGTGGTCACGGCCAACGAGGACGCCGACTGGGCCGCCGAGAGCCTATCGACCGCCACCTCCGCCCTCGTCTTCGCCGTGCTTGTCGACGCGCAGGCCAAGCTCGACCTGCCTGACTCCGCCATCGGCTTCCCGGACGCCGCCGACGTCTGGGCCATGGTCCGGTGATCCGAGCCGTCTCCGATCCGGGTCGCTACCCCATCGGGCACCACCTCCACTTCGACAGCCAGGTCGCCGAGAAGCTCGCTCCGAATCTCTGGATCGTCGACGGCGGCGCGCTGATGACCGATGCGAGGCTCCTGTCCGCAGGGCTGATCCGCGACCACGGCTGCACGTCACGCTTCGAGGTCGTCGCTGACGGCGAGTACTACCAGGTGCGCGACCACTGCACGACTGCCCTGCTGCTCTACCTGCCGGAGGGCTACTCCATCCCGGACGCTTCATTCGACGGCTACTGGGACGCCCTTCCGGCGCCGGTCCGGGCCAGCGTCGAGGCGCAGGTCCTCGGCCAGCTCACGACTCCCCCGCAGCTCGGGGCCGACGGCGTGCACTTCCTAGTCCGCGCGGTGCCGACCACCGCGGAGTACGAGGTCGTCATCGACGCCGAATCCGGGCAGATCGCCACCGCCATGAACCTTCGCGAGGGGTCCTACGCCTCCGTGAACGGCCGGATCGCCTACCGCCCCGAACTGACCTCGCACGTGGTCACTGGCTCCCTGGATATCCCATGACCGAGAAGAAGCCGAAGGCGCCCGCCGCGCCGCGCTCACGCCCCTGGTTCTGCATCGACTGCGGAGACCGCTTCGCGAAGAACGTCACCAAGGGCAACCACCGAACCGAGTTCCGCCCTCGACCCACCGACAAGCCCAGGAGCGATTCATGACCGACGCCACGGACAAGCCGCCGTTCTCCCCCTGGGCGCACGACCACACCGAACTCGTTCACGTCCTCTGGGGCGCGGGGATCAAGGGTGTGGAGGCCGACGCCCTCGCCTCGAAGATCATGCAGTCCGACTGGCTCGCCGCTCAGCAGCGGAAGGCCGCCATCGATGCCCTCTCTGACGAGGCGCTCGTCGCGGATCACGGCCTCGTCACGAAGGAGGCGCACGCGAAGGTCGTCGCCCTCAATGAGGAGATCGCCGAGAAGCTGAACTTCATCGGGAAGGGCTGCTACGACGCGTCGCAGGAGGAGCTGGTTCGCCGCATCACCGCCGTCGGCCACGAGGAGTACAAGTCGGGCGACTGGCTCACGCAGCGCCTCGCGCCGCTGCGGGATCGGAACTCGTCCCTGGAGTGGGCCTTCCGCGATCTCCTGGAGGTCTACCGGGCCGAGCAGACCGGCACCCCGATCGTCGACCCCGCCGCGGAGGTCGCTCGCATCCTCGCCGAAGTCGCCGCGGACGCGCGCTTGAAGGCTCCGACCGCGCCGACTTTCAACGAGACCCTCGACCGCACCCAGGCGCACGAGGGGGCCTCTGGCAGAGGCTTTCCGGGGCGTACCAACGCGCGCTGAGCGAGTATGGCAACCGCACTGACGAGCTGCCTCTCTGGCCACTCGTCGATCGCGAGCTGCGCCGCGAACTCTCCGGGGTGGGCTACATCCCCGCTAGGGACTATGACGCCCTCGCTCACGAGGTGTCGTGGCGGCGTCGCACGACATAACGACCGTGTGAAATCGGGCACGTAGCCCCCGAACGAGGGGCGGGTGTCGCGCCCGCGCGCGTTCATACCGTGAAGTAATCCCCCTTCTCCAGTTAGGACGCTCATGCGACGCCTCCACACACGCATGTCGCTCGGTCGCAGCGACCGTGGCTTCAGCTTCATCGAACTTCTCGCCTACATGGCGATCGCGGCCCTGCTCGTCCTCGCCGCCATTCCGCAGTTCAACCAGTACCGCCAGAAGGCGGTCGTGTCGAACCTCCAGAACGACGTCCACAACGCGTCGCTCAAGGCGGAGGCGGAGCTGATCGGGCAGGTGTCGAAGCGCACCGGCGACAACGGTGGCATCCACCTCGCCGCGGCGTCCGGCGGTCTCGACATCGCCGATCTCCAGGCGGCAGTCAACACCGTCAAGCCCTCCTCGACCACCGATAAGCCGTTCATCGTGTCGGCAGTCGGCGTGAACGGCTACTCGATCACCGCGGCGAGCACCAAGACGGACATCACCGCCGTCTACGAGTCGACCATGGACACCGCCCACCCGACCTACGGCGTCGGCATCAACACCGTCGACAAGGACGGCGCCGTCATGGGCGTCGCGCCGACGGCCACCCCCAGCCCGTCGAGCAGCGCCTCGACTGGCTTCACGCCGGACAACCCGGCAGGCACCCCCGCGATTTCCTACGACCCCACCGTCATCACGGGCCAGGAAGTCACGGTCAGCCCCGCGGGCGTCATGATCAACGTCCGCACCTCGAACAACGCCACGACGAAGCTCTACCCCGGCAGCAGCTCCGATGGCGACAACGGCCACAACATGGCAGCCAACCCCGAGCTGTGGATCGGCTCGACCAAGATCGCGCTACCGACCCCGAGCAACGACTTCGCGACCTCGGGCACTCAGACCAAGGAGTACTACGCCTTCAGCACGTACTTCTACAGCTACGGCGACCCGATCCTCACCGACGCCCAGGCCCTGAGCCACGAGACGATCACCATGGCCTACACCGACGACAGCGGCTACCGCGTCGTCTACAAGGCCAAGTGGGACGCCTCGTGGAACCAGACCGGCGGCAACACCAACGTGGAGTAATCCAGCCCGGCATTGCCCGCAACGCCCCCGCGATCCATCGCGGGGGCGTTGCTTATTCCCGCTGCGCTCACTTTCAAATCCGAAGCGAGGCCCCGATTCGAGGGTCGAGCCAAGGGACCGCACCGCTGCCTACCGTCGATGTAATGCCTAGGCCTCAAGTTCTCGACGACAGTGCCTCCACGGAATCCGTGGGGGTACTTTCGTTCGCGTCAATCCTTCAGAGATCAAACCTCTCACTTTTCGTGTGAAAAGCGACCACGTGCCCCGAACGAGGGCCGGGCGCCGCCTCCGTAGCTCTTCGTATGGTCGGGGGACCCGCACACCCCACAAGGACTTCCGCATGCCTCGCCTCAGCACCCTCCGGCCCATCCGCGACCGCGGCTTCTCGTTCATTGAGCTGCTCGCGTATATGGCGATCGCCGCCCTCCTGATCCTCGCCGCGATCCCGCAGTTCAACGCCTACCGCGACAAGGCGGCCGTCTCGAATCTTCAGTCCGATCTCCGCAACGCGGCGACCGACATGGAGGCCAACGTCACTGCCGACGGCACCTACCCGGCATCGCTGCCCTCGTCGGTGCGCGTCAGCCGCGGCGTGCAGCTCTCCTCTCGGGTGACCTGTCCGACACCGACCAATGGTCCCTGACGCACATCCTGAACGGCACCACGCTCCGCACCCACGACAGCGCCACCGGGCAGGACATCGACGCTCCCGCTGGAGAGTGCGGCGTCTCGCGTGACGTCTTCACCGGCGTCGTGGCATCCCAGGAGGCCAGCGTGCAGCGAACGAAGGCGCTGCTGGCGCCGTGCGGGATCACCTCGGCGCAGATCGACGCATTCCTCGCCACGCAGACCCAGGCCGCCCGCGACGGCGGCATCCTCATGTACGTCCAGAAGGGGACGCTCGGCTCGTACGGTGGCCCGAACGTCGGCACCCCGTACGGCAGCGACGACAACATGGGCGCCACGTTCGCGCTGCGGAACTCCGCTCCCGTTGGTGGGTACTGCATCATCGGCACGACCATCGGTCTCGACTACCACTTCAACTCGGCCGAGGGGCAGGTCGCCAAGGGCGCCTGCTAATTGACGCTTCTTACAGTAGCGTGTACTGTAGAGCGTGACGAGAGGGACTCGTCACGAGAGGCCACCATGACCCGAACCCCTTCATCTCCGCGCGCGCCCATGCGCCGCCGCACCAAGATCGCGCTCGGCGCTGTCGGCCTCACGCTCGCCGTGGCGCTGGCTGGGGGCACGTACGTGTACGCGTCCTACGTTCGCCCCATCCAGGAGGCGATGGCCGCGAAGGATCAGGCCCTCGACCAGGTCGCGCACGCCAAGGAGGCGTACGCCTCGCTCGCGACACCCGTCGCCACCGCGACGCCCTCGCCTGCGGCCTCCGCCGCTCCCTCTGCGCCCAAGGCCTCCAACGCCCCATCCGCGGCCGCGCACGCCGCCCCTGCGGCCGCGCCGGTGAGGGCCCCCGCCGCGGCCCCGGTGACCCCCGAGTCGAAGTACCTCACCTCTGCGCGCTCCGCTCTGGGGATCGGCCCGTATGACACCCAGGCCGACGGCACGCTGCTCAAGATGGGGCATCTCGTCTGCTCGTACTCGGGCATCGCGAGCCGGGACTCGATCGTCGGGCAGGCCGTGAGCGTATCGAACGGCGCACTCTCCCCCGCGGCGGCGAACTCGGTCTACGACGCCGCCAAGGCGAACCTCTGCCGCTGAGCTGAGTCTGCGCCGGGGCGCGTCCACTGGGGCGTGCCTCGGCGCTTTCGCGCGCCCTCCCATCCCCGACCCACCGGCTCCGACCGGCTGAATCTGCCATCTCAGCGGATGCACTTCTTGACCATGCGTGACGAATGTCGGTAGGCTCGTGTACTGTAAGATTCAAGTTGCTGAGGGACAGTAACCGAGAGGACACCATGACCATCACGAACACCGTGATCGACATCATCACGTACCAGAAGCCACCTGCCGGGGACGCCCAGTTCATCTGGACCGACAACCCCGAGACCGCCGACCAGCACTACCGCCGCATCTGCGCCGAGTACCCCGAGTACTTGGTCCGCCAGTTCCGCTCCGGCGTCGAGGGTGACGACAGTGACCTCGCCCAGCAGACCCCCACGGCCATCGACGACCTCATCGGCTTCCACCTGCTTGCCGACATGCCCCTGGGCCTCTTCGTCCGCGAGCGTCCTGCACTCATCGACGGCCACCGCGTCATGGCCTCCACCGTCTCCGTGACGGGCGCTCAGTGGGACGCCATGGAACGCCTGACCCCACAGGCCGACGGCGCGGCAAATCGCCTCGTGCGGCCCCTGAGGGCCGACGGGAACGTCTCGATGTTGATCGTCGATTCCGAGGTCATCCTCGACTACCTGATCCGCCCCGACGGCACCTACACCGAGATGAACGCCCGCATCGACCACGACGCCTGGCAGGGCACGCACGACCTCGACGCCGACCACGCAACCACCACCGAACCCGGAGCCTGAACCATGACCACCAGCACCGCCACGACCGCCGTCTTCATCGTCTGCACGGACCGCCAGAAGCCCGGCCAGTCGAACTTCTTCTCCGCCGAGGCCGAGGGCCGCCAGAAGGTCGCGCGCCTCGCCACGGAGAAGCCGAACCAGCTCCACCAGCTCTTCGTCGTGCGCCTCACCGACGACGACGACTTCGGCGCGCTCGACGCCTTCACCCCCACCGAGGCCGACGTGGCCCTGGCCGAGCACCTGCCCACCGACACCGAGCCGACCGCGACGCCGCGCAACCTCGCCCGATAGGGGCGGGGCGAGCGGGTCGGGGATGGGAGAACCCCAGAAATGACGACACACGAGACCGAGGACCCGGCGCGCGGAGCGATCGCGCCGAGCATCAGCGGGCCCCTCATGCGGCAGCCCGCCGACCCGGATGCAACCCTGCCCGAGGTCCCTCGCGGCCCTAGGGGTATCACCGTGCGCCCCGTCGTCGAGGGGTCGGGCCGTGGCCACATCGCCTTCCGCATCAGTGGGCGCGCGCTCCCGGCGACCACCAGGTCGTTCGATGGCGTCACCGTCATCAACGGGCACGAGGGGCTCGACGAGCAGACCATCGCGTGGATGCTCCACGTCCACGCGCGAGCCGCCCGCGCCATCAACTCACTGGAGCCCGAGGCTCGTATCGCGGTCAACGGCGACAGTGCCGCATCCCAGGCAGTCGTCTTGTACGCCATCCATCAGACCGACCTCCAGGAGGTCGCCCGCGCGGTCGGCACCGTCGGCTACGGTCTCATCGAGGTCGCCGCAGCGCTCCAGGCCGACCTCAGGCGCTACCTGACGTCGCCCATCAGAGCCCTGCGCACCGGGGGCATGTCGAAGCAGGCGTGGAGCGTCCGGCGCAACGACATCGTGCGCGCCACCTCGCCGAGCGAGCCGATGAAGATTCATGGCGAGGCCCGCTTCGGAGGCATCGAGTACCCGACGGTCCGCGCGGTCCTCGTCGGCTCGGAGCCCGTGAGGGACGGGGCTGAGATGAACGCGCTCCGGGACTCGATCCTGGAGCGCCTCGACGATGCGCGCTTCGCCGCCCGTCGCTACCGCTCCCCTTCGGGCACCAGATGAACACGCTGTCGATCCCGCACTGGCAGCCGACGGTCCGCGACAAGAATTGACGTTACGCACTAATCGTGTATTGTAGAACTCGGCACTGAGGGACAGCGCCACGAGAGGACACCATGAGCAACGACACCGACACCTCCTGGGTTGAACCCGGCAGAGGTCTTCATCTCCTCCTACGGCGTCGCACCCATCCGCGACACCGTCGAGCGCCACACCAAGACGCAGGTCATCCTCGCGTCCGGGCGCAAGTTCCGTAACGACGGCCGCTACGGCGAGTTCGCCAAGGGCACCAGTGCCTTCCGCGGCGCCGCGACCCTCGCGCCCATCACGAGCACCCGCCTGCTGCTCGACGAGAAGCGGACCACCATGCACGCGACCGCTCGTCGCGCCGAGGCTGCTGCCGAGTCGTTCCGCATGGACCCCTCCGAGCAGTCGATGGCGCACCTCGAACTCGCAACCCGCCACGCTCGCGGCGCCTTCTCCGAGTTCCAGACGGCCGAGCGCCTGCACGAGGCCCAGAAGGCGTGAGCAAGGCCAAGCCCGGCGACTTCGTCGTCGTGAAGCGCACAGGCCGCGTGGGCTGGGTGGCGGCGCTGCCCGAGACGGGCGGCAAGGTGAAGGTCATCTTCGGATGGGATGCCGCCTGGATCGAGCGCAAGGCGCTCCAGGTGCTCGCCACCCGCGACATCCACGCCGTGACCACCCGCGTGAACGACGAGCGCTCCACGCAACTGCCCTACCGCGTCGTGCTGCCCGCAGAGAGCCTCGATTTCGCAGTCGAGGCGTTCAAGCGCCTCGCCTCCCGCAAGACCGAGCAGGTCACAGAACTGTGGTCCGTGACGGTGCCCCTCTTCGAGCCCCGCGCCGTCGCCGACGACGACCCCGAACGGGCGTGGCTCTGGGAGCGATTCCAGAGCCGCCTCACCGGGACCCTCCTCCGCACATCCGACCCCGCCAGCACCGAAAGCGTCGCATGACCTACACCGACCTCGCCGCCCTCCGAGAAGACCACGAACGCCAAGGCGGCACCTTCTTCGCCACCGCGGAGAGCCACAATGACCTCATCGTCGGCAGGCTCCGCCACGGGCGCTTCATCGTCGTCCGCGAGATGAACGAGAGTTACCGCGGCCTCGGCGTCTTCGCTGGGGAGGCACCGCACGTCTGGGCGATCTACCTGGTGACGCGGACGAGCAGAATCGTTCGCTTGGGCCACGAGGCGGAGGAAGCCTCGGCCGAGCACTACATCGAGCGCGTGGCCGACATCCCCATGTCCTCCTCGCCGAGTCGCGACCTCCTGCCGTCATCCTCGGCAGGGGCCTGGGCGGACGCGACCGCAGCGCCATCGCGCTGACCCGCGATACCCCCGGCCTGGCGCGCTGGCGTACCGTCGTGGTGGTTCGCCGATCGAGCAGGGGGTCGGCGATGGGAGAGACCGAGTGAACGGGGAGACGACGTGACCGACAAAGCGGCAGCCGAGGCAGCGATGCGCGTTCTCGTCACCGATCTTCGTACCGAGATGGGTGACTGGCCCTGGACCTCGGCAACCGACCATGTCGTCATCACCAGCGCTGGCGGGTGGACGACGACGAGCGACGACCGCCCTAAAGAGGCCCGCGCGGGCTTCGGCCGGGGCCGCATCCGCTACGACGCCTGGAAGACCATCCGTGAGGCAATGACGGACCCCGAGCGGGGCGCCTGGCTCTACGCGAACGTCACCATCACCCCCGACGGCGAGCACGAGTTCTTCTTCGAGTGGGACCGCCGCCCATCCATCTACGACTACGACGACGACATCTTCACCGCGAAGCCGAAGAGCGCCCAGGTCTCGCCCCTCGACTACGAGTGGCTGTGGGACCTGAAAGAGCACCCGCGCACCCCCGAGCACCAGCCCGAGTGGATGAAGCGGATGCTCGCCAAGGATGCGCGCAAGCGGAACCCGGCCAACATGCCCCGCACCAAGAAGGCCATCAAGGCCGAGGTCGCCTGGCCCGAGGAGCTGGCGCCCCTCGCCGGCGACCTCCTCTGGGCCGAGGTGTGGACCGCGATCTCCGACTACATGGTCGCCCGCCTGAAGACCGGCGCATACCCACGCCTCGCCAACAAGGACGAGCGGGACTCGTGGGGCGCCGAGGCCGACGGGCTCGTACAGGACGTCTTCGGAGACGTGTCGGGCGTCTTCGTCGAAGGCCAACCCCTGGCGGCCCTCGCGGGGCTCTGGCGGGACTGGTCGCAGCTCGTCAGCCACACGCCCGAGCCTGAGGGTCTTGCTGGCGTCGACCTTTCCGCCACGGCCGTCTACTCCGAGGCAAGCGGCCCCACGCAGAAGCTCTTCGACGACTTCGGCGACACGGTCGGCACGCTGATCGACTCGCAGGTCTTCCAGCGCTTCGGAGTCCGCCCAGAGGCGTGACGTCGCCGCAGCGCCTAGCTCCTCCGCATCTGCCCCGACGCCTCGCGCGCGAAGAGGCGCTGCCCAGGGCTCATCATCGACGCGGGCAGCAACAGCTTCTCTCGTGCGATCCGTGCCCTCCGGCTCGCTGCCATCTCCCGCCAGTTGCCTCGGGGGCGCGTCGCCCACGATCGCTCCTCGCGGGGGTCGCCGACGCGGCACCAGTGTGCCTGGGATTCCCCGTCGCCGACGGGCACTGTGAGGCGTCCCGCAGCATCGTCCTCCCAGAGCGAGTCGACGTAGCTCCAGCCGAACAGGGCCGAGCAGTGCGGGCAGGTGAATGCGATCTCCCCTCGGGATGCTTCGTGGTCCGGCGTAGCGCTAGGCGCGCCATGGGGACGTCAGGAGCGCCCGCCGCAGCCTCCGCTTGCACGAAGCGCGCGAAGGACGTCATGCCGCGCTCTGCCATGCTCCGATGCCCGCAGTCGTCGCAGCGGACGGACTGGATGTCGCTGGGGCTGAAGATGATCGAGTGGACCTGGCACTTCCAGCACTGTTCGAGCCCCCAGGCGACGCGGGTGGTCGCGAGGCCGGGCCGCCGCGGCGCGAAGGCGAGGCGGCCGTCGAGATAGGCGGCGACGACGCCCGCCAGGGGAACCAGGCCGTCGGCGCCGGGCCGGGCGACGCAGTTCTCGTAGTGAGCGCCCGCCTCGTGGGGCAACAGTTCGATGACAGGCTGGCTCGCGGCGAGGAGCGGGGTCATGTGGCGGATCAGCCAGACCGTCTCGATGCCCGCGCGAGCATACCTGTCGGTGCGCCGGACGTAGTCATCGAAGCCCTGGCGCGACCATTGGACCTCGAAGGCGACGCGACGGGCGCCATGGGAGACCAACACGTCCGCGATCCACGAGCCGTCCTCGGCGCGGACCTCGTCGCGAGCGTCCCATCCTGCACGGGTGGCCGCCGCGATGATCGCCTCCTTGGCGTGCAGGTGCTCCTCCGTCTCGGGCTTGTGGTCGAAGCCGCAGTCGACGCGCCAGTGGGCGAAGAAGCGGGTGCCGAGCCGTGAGCGCTTGGCGACGCCGCGGGCCCCGCAGGGCATGACCATGTCGCGCCCGCGCAGGTCGGCCCATTCGTCAGCGGAGAGCTGCGGGGCGCGCAGGAGCTGGCCGTCGAGCACGGCGGTGAGGGGCATCGGGGACCTCCGCGGGGTCGCGGGTGGGAGCCCGCGTGGGAAGCGTAACGCGAGTTAGTGAGGACTGCACTCATTGAAATGCTCGGTGAAGTGACGGTCCCCCTCCTACCGTGAGACGAATGTCAGAGGTGCAATGTACTGTAGAACCATCGCCGAGAGGGACTCGGCCGAGAGGAAACCATGACCACCGGATTCAGCAACATCACCATCAGCATGCGAGGCGACGACCACGAGCCCCTGGCGCTGACCGTCCACACGGGACGCATCATCGACGGCGAGGCCATCCTCGACAGCGAGCAGGTCGCCCAGGTCGCCGACCTCTGGACCAACCGCACCGGCGACTTCCTCACCACCTGGACCTGGGGAAACACTAACGACGAGAGTGACCTGGTCTTCGCCGAGACGGGCCCCGACGGCATCGAGATCACCTTCTGGTCGACCATCGGACCGGACAACGACGACGATCGCTACATCGGCCAGCGCCCCCTGTCGAACCGCTACGACACCGCGTCCGCCCCGTTCTACGACGACCTCGTCATCACGATCCTCGAAGGCCCCGCAGCATGAGCGCCTTCGACAGCATCAGCCAAGGCGACTCGCGCCGTGTCGACGGCCAGGAGCTGGCGGACCTCGGGATCGCTGACCTGGTCGACTACCTGGAGATCGTCGTCGAGGACGACGGCCAGCGCCGCCTCGACGCGGGACTCATCGTCGACCTCGGCGACATCGGTCCCGATGACGCGTTCCGCAACGACGAGAGCGGCCGCATCGAGAGCTGGGTGGCCGCCACCTACAGCTCCGACGAGCCGAAGGTCGTCGCCGCGCTGGACGACAGCACGGGCGACTGGGCATCGCAGGACATCGTCTTCACCCTCACCGAGTCGCTGGGCGGCCTCTCCGTCGAGGACCTCGCGTCCGTCGTCGCCACGACTCCGAAGATCATCGAGCTGCACAACGATCTCAACGGGGGCTACCGGCCCGAGAAGCTGTACGGCTTCCACGACTCGCTCATGGGGCACCTGGACGGCCGCGAAGATTAGCCGCAACCTGCTACACTGAGGGCATAAACACCCGCCCCTCTGGCCCCCACCGATATTCAGTCAATGGGACGCCATGGGCGGGTTTTCTGTCTGTCTTGTGACAAAGCTCCTTAACGTGTACTGTAGAAATCAAGACGCCTGAGGGACAGGCTTCGAGAGGACCATCATGACCGAGTACATCCAGCCGACCGACGTCGCCAAGCGCGTCCGTGCGGCCCTGAAGCACGTGTGGCCCGAGACGAAGTTCAGCGTCCGCACCTCGCAGTACGCAGGCGGCGCCAGCATCGACGTCTCGTACACCGACGGCCCCGCCCAGTCCTTCGTCGACAGCTACCTCCAGAACTTCACCGGCGCAGACCGCTCCCCCGACGGCGACAGCATGGACCGCCGCACGACCACGCTCGCCGACGGCAGCTCCATCCACTACGGGGTCCAGCACATCTTCGCCCGCCGCGAGGTCTCCCCGAGGTGCGCGAGCGCGTCACCGCCGAGCTGGCACGCCGCCTCGGCGTCGCGAGCATCGAAGCGGGCCGCTGGTACGACGTCCCCGCGGACTACGCGGCCGAGATCGAGTTCACGCACACCGACGGCACGGGGTTCCTCCTCGTCAACCACCTCGCCGAGCGCGAGGCCCAGAACCTTCGACCCCAGGAGACCCAGAAGTGAACCTCCCCTCGCGCACCAATGCCGCCGAGCGCGTCCTCGGGTCCATCGCCCGCGGGCGATGGCGCACACCCGACCAGGAGGCCCCCACGAGGGCTCAGGTCGCCATGGTCGCCCACGCTCTCGCTGACCACACGCTCAACGTCCAGATGGTGCAGTTCAGCGACTCGCCCGATGGCGTCGCGATGAACGTCGGCCGCTGGATGCACGCACTCGGTGACGACCTCGACAACCTCGTCGACGGGCTCGCCGTGCCCATCCTGTTCGCGGGCGACTTCCGCGTCGGCCACATCCTCGACCTGCCATATCTCCCCGACGCGCTGGGGTCATCCGTGAGCATCAGCGCCCCCACGAAGGCGTCGCATGGTCAGGGGTTCAGCCTCACCATCACGTTCGGCGACGGCGAGTCACGCCTCTTCACGTCCCTCGTCGACGCCTTCGAGATGGCGCCCGTGCCGAAGGGGCGCGCCAAGTCGGCCTGGGCCGAAACGGATGTCGCGGAGGCTCGCGCTTTCGGCTACCAGGTCCTGAAGATCGTCACGGAGCAGATGCGTCAGCGCATCGAGGCACTCCTCGAACTCTCACCGTCGCTGCTCGTTTTCGGCGATGGGAAGGTCCATGTCTCTTAACCCCACGGAGCGCGTAGTCCACGCTGCCCTCTCGGATGGAGGCGAGATCGTCCGCTACGACAAGGCGGGTGCCTGGTACGTCGAGTGGCCGCCCGGCGGCGGCAAGAAGCGGCGCAAGCTGAAGCTCTCGGAGGCTGTAGCTCTGGCGGTAGAGGCGCACGACTCCAAGGGTGGCTTCGTCGCGCTCGGCCGGTACGGCGGCACGCGTTTCGACGCCGACGTGCGGAAGGCTCTGCGCTCAGCGGCCTAGGGGCACGTCAGTTCTCGCTGGCGGCGTCGTAGCCGTTCTCGAAACCGGCCTGGTAGGCGGCTGCCTGGATGGCGGTGCGTCCGCCGTGCGTGGATGCGGGCCCACCGGTGGCGGTCTTGCACTGCTCGTAGGGGGCCGCGCCGCAGTAGTCGCAGGGGCTCGATAGCCAGAAGTCGTCGATCATGGGTTCTCCTCGTGGGGCATTCGGGCGTCCCGCTGATTCTCCCATCCCCGACCCCCTCGCTCTAGATGCGCCATGTGACGAATGTCGGTGGCTCTATGTACGGTAGAAATCAGGGTCCGAGGGACGGGCTCACGAGAGGAACACCATGTCAACCCTGATGACCTCCCCCTGTTCGGCGAAGCCAACGTCGCCGCACTCGCGAGCGTCCGAGACGCCTTCCAGCGCGCCGAGCGCATCACCACTGTCGAGAACATGCGACGCGCCATCGCCTATGCCCACCCCGACGCGGCCGCGGGCCGCTTCGTCGAGGTCTTCCCGCGCTCCCGCTCCCGCTCCGACACCGCCATCGTCTTCGACGCAATCCTCGACGAAGGCGGCAACGTGATCGTGGACGATTTCGAGTTCGACGACGAGAGCAACTTCACCTTCACGGACCGCGACGAGGCGGACGTGGCCCTCGAAGGGCGCGACTTCCGCAACGGAGTCGCTTCGTACTGGGTCCTGAAGATGGACGAGGACCTGGACGAGTCCTTCGAGGAGGCCATGCCCGACGCGGCCGAACTCTGCGGGGTCCTTCCCGATGTGTTCGCGAAGGAGCTGCTGCTGGCGTTGGTGAATCGCTTCGTTGGCTAGGCCTCGGGTTCGGAAGCCCAGTCGTCCCCTTCGGAGGGCGGCTGGGCTTCTTCGTTGCTGCCGTCCATGGCGATCTGTTTCCAGAAGTCCCGGATGCCAATGCGGTCGAGGGGCTCAGCGGAGAACATCTGCGCGATGTAGGCGCGGCGGTCGGCGCGGCTGAGACGCGCGATCCAGGCGTCGTCTTCAGGGTCGTGTAGCGGGGGTGGCACCCACCCACGGTAGGCGATCGACGGAGGACCGCCAGCCAGAGGTCGTCTGTGACGAATGTCAGAGGCTCCATGTACCGTAAGGATCAGATAGAGAGCCCCGAGGGACGGGGCCGAGAGAGGAACCCATGAACGACACCGAGATCACCACGATCGAGACCCCGAAGCCCGAGATGGACACGTTCGAGCAGATGACGAACGTGGTCTGGACGGCCCAGTCGGCGCGCCTCGCCGCTGCGCAGAACGCTCTTCGCGCCACCCTCAAGGCGATGCACCCCGACGCCCACTCGGGCCGCTTCAGCTTCTACGACGAGGGCTGTCCCACGCGCCTCGACTTCGAGGCGGTCCTGGACGCTGACGGCGAGGAGATCGACATCGACCCCATGGTCGCCTACGACTCCTTCATGCAGATCGGCCAGGCGTACGAGGACCACGACGACGCCGAGGAGTGGACCGACCGCCACGTGCAGACGGCCCGCTTCGAGACGGCGTACTTCATCGAGAACCTCGACGAGCGCCTGCCGGTCGCGAACTCCTTCGCCACGGCATCCGCCGCGGACTGGAACGTCGTGCTCGGCGACGGTGCCGCGACCGACCTGTTCGAGCTGCTGAAGGTCCGCCTCGGCAAGTAGCCCAGCCGAAGAGCCGTCCGCCTCCCCTAGTGGCAAGTTGCTACACTAGGACCAAGAGCCGGACGGCTCTTTCCATGGAGGGGCACAAGTGGCAGACCGAACCAACAGCGAGCATGCAGACGTGGCGGTCCCCCTGCGAATCGGAGCCAAGTTCCCACGCTCCGCCAACGATGAGGCCGCCTACAGCCTCGCCGTCGGCCACATGGATGCCGCAGCGGCAACTCCCGAGGATGCGACCCGCATCGTCGAGATGGGACTGTGGCGCCTCAAGCACTCGCGGCCGACCCTTCGCTCCGTCGGCAGCCTCGCCGTCGTCTGGGGCTCCGGCGCCGTGATCATCTGGCTCACGGACCTGCTCTTCCACATCGCCCTGGCCTGGACCTACGTCTTCGTCGCCGCCTCGTTCGCATGGCAGGTCGGCATGCTCATCCGCTCCGTCGTCCTCGCCCGCCAGGCCGAGCGCCTGGACGCGGCGGCGTACGTCGCGGCCCACACCAGACTCGACAGCCGCCCAGCCCAGTTCGAGCGGGCGCTGCGACTCCTCGCCGCGCAGCCCGTCCCGCCGCTGCTGCCGATCGAGACCCCCAAGCTCATCCAGGCGAAGATCGTCAAGGAGCCGGAGATCGTCGCCTACAGGGCCGCGACCGCAGCTCTCGCCGACGGCACGGCAGAGGAGGCGGACGCGCGACTCGTTCTTGCGGCGGCCGCCGCCGAGCGGGCCCCGCGCGCGACGACGAGGTCTCTCCTGGCGAATGGCGAGGTGTGGATCGGCATCGTCATCTGCGCCCTTTGGATGATCCAGAAGTACGCCACCGGCAACGCGCACTACCTCGACAACTTCAGCCTCACGATGACGCCCGTCGTTGTCGCGTTCTACGTGTGGGCCGTCCGCTCCCGGTCGAAGCAGACCAGAGCCATCGCCGACAGCATGGCGCCCGCAGCAGACCGCGCCGCATCCGAGAGTCTCGCGTGCGCGTGGCTCGTGACGCACGTGTCCCCGGCGGAGACGCTGTTCCAGCCGCAGACGGCGATGGAGCGGATGGCGAACCTCCGCGTCGCGGCGCGATGACCACCGACGCACAGTGGGGTGCGCCCCGCCAGGGGCCTCGTAGGCGCTTCGGGCGTGCGGGACGACCGCTTACCCCCGGTGAGGAGCGCGCGATCGTCACAGCCAGGGGCAAGGCGCGTCAGGAGCAAGTCGAGCTTGACCTGGCGGCGGCCCGCGCCGACAGCGAGGCGCATGAGCGATGGATGGCCGGGAAGGTCGTACCTGCGTACATCACCGCGGCGCTCGACATGGCGAGTCTCTACGGACCCGAGGTGGACGAGGCGTGTGGCGTCGAGGAGCCCGCCGTCGATGAGTGGGAGGAGGGCGTCCGCTACCCGACGTGGGACCAATTGCGGGCGCTGGCGACGCTCACCGACACCACGCCGACGTTCTTCGTGCGCCCGCTTCCCCGCGTGACGAACGAGCCATCCACGCTCGACTTCCACCTGAGCCTCCGCGAGAAGCGAGCGACGAGGTCCAAGCCCACGGTCCTCGGATTCACGGACGCCGCGCTCGTCGCCGTCTTGGGATGCGTGCCAGGAGAACTCGGGCGCCACTGACGCCCCCACGCTCTGACGTGACGAATGTCAGCGGCACCATGTACTGTACAATTATGCCTGAGGGACAGGCACACGAGAGGACATCATGACCATGACCGACACCAGCACCAAGATCGACCCGCTGGGCACCAAGACGCTGCACATCGTCGCCAGCCAGCGTCTCGCCGGAGACCTGTTCATCCTCGACGGCCACCAGGTCTTCACGGACCAGAGCGAGTCGTACGACGCCTTCAAGAAGACCGCAGCCGAGCACCCCGAGATGATGCACCAGAACTTCTCCATCTCGGTCCTCAACCTCGCCGACGAGTGCGACATCTACGAGTACGTCACCGAACTCATCCTCGAAGGCCTGGAAGGCGCCCCCGCCGCCGAGCACAACGCCCCCGGCTCCAAGCGCTACCGCATCAGCGGCCCCGAGGTCACCGGGCACGAGGGCGTCTATCTCGTCCAGGACGGCCTCTATCGCCGCTCCTTCGGCCACAACCCCGAGGAGCCCGTCGAGTCCGGCTACTACGACGACCTCCCCGCCGACTTCGCCGACTCGGAGTGGTGAGCAGAATGGTCGACATGCACTTCCACAAAGAGCTTGCCCGCCTCAACGACCTGACCGCGCACTTCGCGACCCTGGCGCACCAGACGGCACTCAACGGGCTCCGCATCATGCTGACCGAGGCGTTCCCGGAAGCCGACAAGGCCGTCGTCGAGTACGTCCTCGTGGGCGGCGTGTGGGAACTCCACCTCCGCCACGTGCTCCGCAAGGACGGCACCGACTTCGCGATCCACCCGGTCGAGACGAACGGACCGATCGATGCACCATACGAGACGACGAGGATCGGCGAGAGCCTGCCCGAGAGCGGCCTGAAGGCCGTCGGTCACGATCACGTGCACGCGATGCCCAACAAGGACGGCCGCCGTCTCTACGTCCTCACGGAACTGTTCGTCATCGACATGCGCTCCCGCGGCTCGATCGGCGGCTACGAAGAGATCAAGGGGCTCGCCAGAGACCTCGCCATGGAGGACGCGGAGCAGCTCGTCGAGGAGCTGACCGAGGTGCACGGCTGGCTCGGCACCCTCGGCACTCGAAGCCTCGCCCTCGACAAGTTCAACCAGGAGGCCGTCGCGTCGGGCTTCGTGGAGCGGGATGTGCTGCCGGACCGGGACTGGGCGAAGGTCCGGGAGTACCTGACCAGCCAGCGATTCCTCGACGAGTCCCGCGATGCGATCCTGTCGGGCGTGCAGGAGGTCGCCGCGGAGCATTACGCCGAGATCGCGAAGCGCAACGCCGACATCCTCCGGGAGCGCGGGCTGGGGCTCTAGCAAGCTCAC
The DNA here is from genome assembly GCF_030296615.1 of Frondihabitans sucicola. Classification (GTDB taxonomy): domain Bacteria; phylum Actinomycetota; class Actinomycetes; order Actinomycetales; family Microbacteriaceae; genus Frondihabitans; species Frondihabitans sucicola. The sequence continues at coordinate 288,798 of NZ_AP027733.1, forward strand.
CCCGCCGCGTTGTCGGTAGGGTTGGGAACAGCTCGTCGGCCAGCGGCCGAAGGAGTAACGAGGCCGTCCTTCGGGGCGGCCTCAGTCGTTCGCTCGCGCCCCATGAGCGCGTCTCGCGAGGTTCTCCCATCCCCGACCCTCGGGCCCCGGCGAAGCAATCCACTGTAGACGCTCGATCCCGCAGGGTGTACTGTAGAGAAGGCCCGAGGGACGGGTCACGAGAGGAATCCATGACAACCCCGGACACCCGCACCGACGACCTCAGTCGATCAGCGCGCAAAGACTTCGACGACGCCATCCGAGTCAACGCGGACGGCCGCCTGGCACTCCACCGCGCGGCCATCGCTGGCCTCCGCACGATCCTCCAGCTCGCCTCCCCCACGATCTCCGGCGCCACGTTCACGATCGAGCCGCTCAGCGAGGACCCGAGCGAGTCGGACTACCTGACGGGTGCGCCCGAGTTCATCAGCGCCTTCAGCGACAGTGGTCAGATCATCGAGGTTGGAGACATCGACGGCCTCGACTACCGGGAGTTCATCGCCAGGCTCGACGAGTACGCGGCCGCGTTCGCCGACTTCGACGAGGCATCCCGTTACTTCGACGGCAGCGCCATCCGCGAGAACGGCTACGTGCTGCTCACGCTTTCGACGCACGTCACGACGGCTGCGCCCGACCAGCCTTTCGCCCGCTCGGCGCGGACCATCCATCACCTCGCCGCCTCGCTCACGGATGGCGACGCCGAGGCGCTGCTGGACGCGATCCTGGCTCGCCCCGAATTCGCAGGACTCGCCTACTCGCGCACGGCCGTCGTCAACGACATCAATGACATCCGCGCCGAGGCGGGCCTTGACCTGATCGAGGACATCGCCGATTCGTCGTGGGCTGAGTTCCGCACCGGGTGGTTCGCCAGAAGCCGTTTCGATGTCGACATCGCCACCCCGGAATACCTCAGCGCCCTCCGCATGCTCCCCGAGGGGAAGGCGCTGTGACCAACGGCACCACCACCCCGCTCACGCAAGACCTCCCCGGCTTCCTCCGTGCGCTGAAGGCGGGCTCGCCCTCGGGCGCGACCATGCGTGGCCTCTTCCAGCAGTTCGGCCTGCCATGCGGCCCTGACGGTCGCGACCCCGAGTACTTCGCGCTGGCACAGGCGAGCATCATCGTCTGGAAAGAGGGCCGATGGTGGCAGCCCGGCACCGTGGGCGAAGCCATCCTCGCGGCCGCAGACGGCGGCGTGAGCGCCCAGCGGCGCGACCTTGAGGCGGGCACGCCCGTCCTCTTCTCGAAGGGCTCTACGGAGCCCTGGGAGCCGGGTGTCGTCGAGAGCATCGGCGAAGGCCCGGACGTGGGCCTGTACCGAGTCCGCCCCGCCGCGTACGCGGGCGAGATCGCCCTCCCGGCGTTCGAAGCCGACTGGACCGAGCTGACTCCTCTGGCCTAGTCGGACCTCGATTCCCGAGGGCCTCCGATGATGCGGTGGCGCGAGTAGCGCCCTCAGTGGATCGTCTTTGCCATGAATGGTTGACACTACGCGTGTAGCGTGTACTGTAGAACTCAAGAGGACCTGAGGGACAGGGCCCCGAGAGGACACCATGACGCCGAGCGCCGTCATCGAGCGAGCCACTGCCGCCCGCAGCGAGGCCGCCGACATGCACGCGGAGAAGGATCACCAGTACGGCATCGCTATGGCGGCGGCCGTTCGCGACGGGTACCACTTCTCGACCGTTCCCGGCCCACGCGACCGTCAGGGCGAGAAGGCCCTCGCGTGCATCAGCATCAACCACCGCGACTTCATCGCCGACGTGCTCGTCGATGGCGCGACTAATGTCACGCTGACCTTCAACTTCGCCTCCGTCAAGGGCTTCCCGGCGTCGGCACCCGACGCCCATGACCTCCTGGCGCACGTCGAGCAGGAGATCGTGACCTACGCCTACGCCGCCGCTCTCGCCACGGAGATCGCCGACCGCTACGGGGTCTCGCCGGGCTTGCTCCTGCCGCTCTGACGCATCTGATCCATGCGCCATGACGACTGTCAGTGGTCACATGTACTGTAGGAGAAAGGGCCTGAGGGACAGGCCTGAGAGGACCGCATCACCATGAGCATCAAGATCACCACCGAGTTCGGCGTCTTCGAGGGCCGGACCATCCAGTCGGCCGCCCGCCGCGGATACGGCAAGCGAGTGCAGGTCCACGCGACGCCCGCCCGCGTCGACGTCGAGGGTCGCATCTTCGACCCCAGCCAGGGCTACATCGGCACTATCTACCGCATCGAGGGCATCGCGCCCGACCCACTGACCGACGACGAGATGGTTGAGGTCGCAGCCCTCCTCGACGAGACCATGAACTGGAACGGCTTCATCGCCGCCGACCAGCGCGCGCGCCTCTTCGCCCTCATCGACACCCCATGCCAGGACACGTGGGACGGCGCCCACTCCCTGACGCTCCTCGACCCCGCAGCCCAGACCATCGCGAGCACCCTCTGGGACCTACTCCTGGCCTGCACGGCATACCGCTGCAACGGCCGCATCCACGGCGAAGCGTGGGACTCGATCCCCACGCGATCAGAGGTCATCACGGCGCTCCGCCGCGCCGTCACCATGAACCGAGCCGCGCTGCTCGGCGAGACCCGCGGCTAGCCACATCCCCCAACGGGTGTCGTGCGCTTAGGGTAGCCGTCCCGCATGCTGGATCGACAACACCAAGGGACGATCCTCATGCGAATCACACAGGCCGACGTCGGCAACACCTTCACCGTCAGGGCTGAGCTGGCACACGAAACGCTCGTGCTGCCCGGACGGCTCCTGTCGGTGGAGACGTTCGTCGGCGCCCCCTGGGCCACGGCCCGGAGGCCAGTAGGCACGCCCGCGTTCATCGCCAAGGGCTGGGGCGGGAAGCACCCTTGCGCCGTCGCCATCGATCCCGCTTCAGTGGAAGCCCTGGAGGGCATCACGTTCGAAGACGCGATCGCCACGCGCGCCGGGATCGCGAACCGTGCCTTCCCTGACGGGATCATCCCGCTTCTCGTGCCCGCCTCGCACATCCTGACTCCCTGGACCGGCGAGAGCGTCGGGCAGTCGAGCGACTCCCGGAGGGCGGGGCTCACCGCTGATCTCATGGCGGACCTCGCGTTCTTCCAAGACGCGCGAGCAAGCTAATCTGACGAATGTCGGAGGGTGCATGTACTGTAGTAAATGAGCCCGAGGGACGGGCCATGAGAGGCGACACCCCATGAACATGGCCACGATGCTGCGCACGAGCGACGTCATCCACACTCGCGGCGTCAGCCGCATCCTGAACCACGCCGCATCCAAGCTGCCGATGCCCTGGGCGCTGAGCTACGCCGACGACAAGCGTCACGCCGTCACGATCTTCAAGGCATCCGCCGCCGAGGCTGTCGATGTCATCGAGAGCGGTCTGCGCGGCCTCGGCATCGGCGTCGACGACCTCGGCGTCGCGGGAGTGCAGGCCCTCTCGCTCCTCCAGGAGATTAATGACGGTTACGACCAGCGAAATGGCCTGAGTGCCTACGAGCACGCCATCCGTGCGACCGCCCAGCTCGCCGAGGCCGACCGCCGCGCCACCGAAGCACTCGGTGACGCGCTGGAGTCAGTGCTCGGCGACGAGTAGCCCCAAGCCAGCCGGGTCGCTCCGGCGAAGGATGTCTCGGGAGAGACGAAGAGACCCCCTCGCGAAAGAGAGAGCGTGAGGGGGTCTTGTCTTGACGGGTGGGCGGCTACGGACGGTGGTGGCCCAGGCTGTCGCCGACGGCGGCCTCCAGGGAGTCGATGGACCCGGGGAGGTATTCGTCGCACTCCTCGCGGGAGTCGAGGCGCAGCTTGAGCAGCCCCGCTCCACTCAGGGCGATCCACACCGCGGCGCAGATGGTGGCGAAGGTGACGGTGTCCATGTGAAAACGGTACCCGTGGCGGCCGCACCGGTCACGCGGACGCTTGTGCCCAGTCCGGGGGCGAACGACCGATCGCCCCACCCTTTTTCAAGGTGTGGGGCGATCTCGGCTATGGACCCAAACGCGCGACCGTTACTTCCAACGGGGACTAAGCACTTGCAGTCTGCCTGGTGCCACCGACATTCGGCAAGCGCGAATGCTGAGAATCACCCGCTTCGACGAGAACTCATCACCGGGTGTCCTCAAATGAGGACTGACCTGCATTTTTTTCGCGCAGATATCTCAAAATCTGAACGGTTTGACAGGCGAACTATCGATGCCACAACGACAGTCGCTACCGAGTTAGCGACGTGAGCCTGAGGGGAAGGGGACAGCACGCCGGGGCCGAGGGTCGGGGATGGGAGACTCCCGAGTTCAGTCGATCGTGGTCGCCAGCTTCAGTGCGCGGTGGCCTCTGCGGGATGCGGAACGTCGCAACTGCTACACTAAGGTCACCGCTGACCCACGCGGAACGCATTGCGCCTCGCTGCGCCCTCTTCCCGAAAGGCCGACTGTGTCCCGCACCTTCACGGCTCCCACCACGCTCGCTATCCCGACTCTCGACACCCCCTACCCGCACGCGGTCGGCGTGCCCGTGGTCTCCTTCGGCGACGACAATGGCAAGAAGTTCACGATGATCGTCCAGCTTCCCGGCTTCGACCTCACCGTCAGCGTGGTCCGGGGTCAGCCCTTCCCCGTCTTCTTCCGGCACGGCCGCATCATGCGCCCCATGCGCAAGTCGCCCTTCGACCCGCAGGTCACGAGCCAGCTCGTCGCATGGGCCACGTCGCTGTTCCTCTACGCCCAGGAGCGCATCGACACCCTGGAAGCGGTGAGCAACGCCGTTCGCGAGGCGATCCTCCAGGGCCGCGACTCGATCGATACCCCCGCCGACGCTCGCGCCACGGTCACGGTCGAGCTGGCCGACATCCCCGAGGGCGCCGCATGGGTCTTCGATGGCACCCCGCCCGAGGCCGAGCTGGACGACAAGGCGCTGACGACCGTCCACTTCTACGTCGACGGCAAGAAGATCGGCACCGCCACCGAGGAGAGCGCCGTGCTCTCGACCGTGGGGCGCCGCCTGGATGCCGACAACGACGCGCTCATGGCATGGATGGTCGCCGAGCGGCCCCACGCCGCCGCCGTCGAGGTCGCCGTCGGCCAGTTCAACGACGAGCTGATCCGCGTCCTCGGCGCCCTCGACTAGCATTCGGGTCGAACGAGAAAAGCGCCAGCCCTCAGGGGCTGGCGCTTCTTCGTGTGAAGGTCAGTTCGACAGGTCCGGGTCCTCGTGGACGCTGTCCAGGCCGAGCGCGATCTTCGCTTCGCCCCACGTGCTGATCTCTCGCAGGCGCGCGATCTCCGCACGGGGCTCGCCGCCGGACGCGGTGCGGAGGATGGTCATGCCATCGGGGAAGCGCACGGCGTAGAAGCTCATCCCGTCGAGCGCACGGAACGTCTGTACGCGCATGACGCGGGTCGCGTGCTGCGCGAATGACGGCCACTCCTCATTGCGAAGCCGGGGGCGTTGGCGATCATGCGCGCGCCGACGAACGGCAGGTCGTAGGCGTTCTGGAGCGCGCGGGTATCAGACCAGGCGGTGATCGCGCGGTAGTAGCCGTGGAGGTAGAGCGCCAGGCTGGGGATCGTGAAGACCGCGAGGAGGATGCCGCCGAGGTGAACGAGACCTCCGCGCGGTGCGCTGGCGGTCAGGGTCAGGAACGCGGTCATCGCGATGAGGATGACCCAGCCGTAGACCCGGAGTCCGCGGATGGGCCGGAAGCCGCGGATGAGCCGCTCGGCGCGACTGCGGTCGACGTCGTCGAGCGTCTTCTCGGCAACCCCGGCCAGCTCGACACGCTCGGCGGGAGAGAAGGCGTCCTCGAAGCTCATCGTCATGCGTTGTTGTCCCTGATTCCTGAGGCGGGAAGCCCGAACGGCAGGCCCGCGGCCGCAGTCCGCTCTTCGTCGGTGAGGGTGGCGAGTTCGGCGGCGCGCTCGGTCATCGTGGGCACTCGCCGCACGCTCTCGCCGAAGACCTCGAAGAGCACCGGGTTGCCATCGATGACGGCGAAGTAGATGTCCCCGAGGGGCCGCTCGATGCGCCGGACGTAGACGGCGTCGTCGAACTCGGGCGGAAGGTCGCCCTTGGGGCGCTCGGCGGCGAGGATGTCCTGCACGGTCGCCATGCGGGCGCCTTGCTTGCTCATCCACTGGCTGGCCTTGAGGGCCCAGGCGTTCTGCGCCTTGCGCCAGCGGACGGCCATGACCAGGGCGACAGCAACGTAGGCGACGACGATGGCGATGCCGAGGATGATCGGCGCCGGGGTGAAGAAGGAGGGCTCCAGCGTGACGGAGGTGAAGGCGGCGAGCACGATCGTGACGAGCATCACGAGCATGATGCCCCGGAGCACGCCGCTGGGCTCCTTGGGAGGAGTGAAGTCGGTGTCGTCGGTCATGTCGTGTTGGTCCTCGTTCGGTGGGCGGCACCCCGTGGTTCCGCCTCTGTTCGAGGGTAGGAATCGGTCACGGCGGGAGGCTTGTCCCCAGTGCGTGGGGGGCGTGCCCGTTTTCGTTAGAAGGGCTGCTCGGTGGCGGCGGCGCGGGTCAGGGACTCGGGGTTGTCGTACCAGTCGGCGAGACGGTGCGGGTTGGCGATCCCGTCGCCCTCCAGGGTCTTGATGCCGGAGGCGGTGAAGCGCTCCTGCCAGTCCTCGATGGAGCCGTCACCGGCGATGGTGACCTTGTACTCGCACTCGGCCTCCCCGAATCTGGGCAGCCCGTCTTCGATGATCGCCGTGGCGACACCGCCCTCGACGTGGACGCTCTGCACGGAGCCGCCGACGATGTTGACGATGCGACCGATGCGGTCGTTCTGCTGGCGGGTCTGCGCCTCGGCGCGGGTGGGAGTGGTGATGGTCATGCTGCGATCTCCATGGGCTTGCGGTACTCGGCGGCACCGTTGATGTGGAAGAACAGGGCTTGGGACTGGCGGGCGTTGAAGCTACGGAGGCAGGGGGCGTCTTCGAATCCGTAGTCGTCGTCGCCCTCCGTGCAGGCTCCGCAGAAGTCCCCGGCTGAGGTCTGCGTGCAGACCGTGCCGACATGCACGTCGTCGTACTCGCGGCGGAGCGCCTCGTACTCGTCAGCGAGCGGGTGCGCGTCGTAGGCAGCCTGGAACGCGTCGTGGCTGTCGTAGTGGGTCAGCTCACGGAGGTAGTCGCGGCGGAGCTTCAGGAGCGAGGCGAATCTGGCATCCTGTGCCGGATCGGCGTGCTCACACTGCTCCGACGAGAGGAACAGGGGCTGCATCTCGTGGCCGATGCTTGTCGAGTCGTGGAGGTTCGCGCTGGTTGCCGCCTGGAGGTCGCGCTCCAGCGCAAGCTCATCCGGTAGGACCAGGACCATCAGGCGGCCTGGGCGCCGTCGACGGCGGTGATCGGGGTGACGGGCGCGACGCGGGCGATCTTGTCGTCGACGGCCGCGTGCCGGTTGGCGACTTCAGCCTCGGCGACGCGCCGCTTGGCCTCGTCGAACAGCTCCTTGGCGGAGAAGGCGGAGAGGAGGGCTCGGAGGTCCTGCGGGGCGGCCAGGATGAGGCCTGCCGCATTGAGGGCTTCCCACGTCGAGCAGTTGTAGACCTCGGCGAAAGTGATCACGTCGTCGGCACTGGGGACGGCCTCGTTCCAGCCCATGACGACGTGCCGGGAGATGCCGGTGATCTTGGCGATCGCCGTCGGGTTCGCGGCTGCATGGCGCTGCACGTAGCGGCGCCAGCTCTCCGCGGCCGCGGCCGGGTGCATGGATGCCAGAGTCGATGGGATGACCTGGATCGATCCTCCGTGTGATGCCCTCACTGTGATGTCCCCTCAAGTGGTGGTAGGTACGTCGCTAGTATAGCAGGTTGCTGCTACGATGGGTTCATGCACACTGCCACCCTCGGCACCGCGTTCAAGGTCGGAGTCCCGCGCGACCTGATGCCCCACACGCCCTTCCGCTGCACCACCAAGCTCGGCTCCTTCGAGCTGTCGGCGAGTCAGCCGAGCCCTGGCGTCACCGGAGTGCTCATCTACTTCCAGAGCGGCGCTGCCACGTTCACGCGTAGCCTGACCGAGGACTCGATCACCTTCCACCCGAGCGGCGGCGGCGACGCCGGGCGCTCCCCTGGGGGCTCACGGACACCACGGAGGTCTGCGAGTTCGGCGTCCGGCTGACGATGTTCCTGGCCGACCGACTCCCTGCGATCTCGGCCCTGGCTACCGCCGCGGCGCGAGCGATCCACGACGGGACCCTTGCTGATCCGACCGAGGACGAGCGCGTGGTCACGATCCCTGCGGCCGCCATCGAGCGCGCTCCGGGCGGCGGCGGACTCTCCGGCCTCACGCAGTCCGTCGTCCTCGAAGGCATCCTCCTGGCGATGGCGGGGTGCGCTCTTCCAGTCGCGGGCGAGCAGGGCGCATGAACGAAGCGATCTCGGGCGACTTCGTCATCCTCTCGGCTCCACGATTCGTGGCGGCGAAGAGTCGGAAGCGGCTCCTCCGGGGCCCGACAGCTTCCCTGGCGACGTTGCGATTCGACGCGGAGGCCATGTGCCCAGACATGGGCGTGCAGGACGTCCTGGACGCCCGCGTGGACGGTGTTCTCGCCGAGCGCTGGCACGACGTCCAGCTCGGCATGATCGTCACCGCCACGGGCTTCCTGCGCCCGCGAGACCCGCACGAGATGTGCTTCGGGGAGCCGTTCGTCGTCCGCGACATCACCGACGCCCGGATGGGGCGCCCGTCATCGAGCCCACTGCGCGAGTTCCGCTGGTAGTGACAAATGTCGGCAGTACCATGTACTGTAAGACTTAGAGCTTGAGGGACAGGCTCACGAGAGGAAACCATGACGATCGCGAACGTCACCCGCTCCCCCGGAGTGCCCATCGCCGGAACCGGCCTCATTGCCGGAGGCGGCACGCCTGACAACGAGGACTACCGCGAGCACGCCGACGCCGCGGCCGCCGCCCTCAGCACCTACTTCGACGGAGCCCTCGTCTCCGTCCGCTTCAACTCGCAGGGCGGCTCCGGTGGGGCCTGGCTCGTCACGAACGACCACGACGCCGTCGGCCGCAACGCCGAGATTGGCATCATCGCGTGGATCAACCCCGAGACGAACGAACGCGGCTTCACCGTGCGCCTCGCCCCGATCGCTACGGGCACCACCGAGCACTTCGTGGCCAGCGTCGACACGCTCCCCGAGGCGCTCGCCCTGGTCGCCCACGAGGCTCCCGTGACGCTCGACGAGCTGAAGGCCCGCATTCAGGCCGCCAGCGACAAGTACCGCGAAGAGCACCTCCGCATGGGCCTTGTCGCCCGTCAGAGCGACGGCAGCGCGCACGTCGTCTTCGCGGACACCTCCGAGCAGGGCAAGGCTCTCCTCGTCAGCGTGCAGCGAAGCCGAGCCAAGAACAACCTGGTGTTCAACACGTGGCACCAGGAGGCGCTCTACGAGATCAAGGACCTCCAGGTCTCCTCGCGCCGGACCGGCCTCGTCAGCCACATCCGCACGCCATGGAAGAGCGCCCTCGACGTGGAGACCAACGTCGTCTACGTCATCGCGCCCGACGGCAAGAGCGCCGAATCGCTCGGCGCCGCGTTCTCTGGACGCCGCCGATGATCGGCATGGCCCTTCGTCTCGGAGCCTGGTACGCCGCCGCCCGCTTCAGCGTCTTTCTCGGCATCCGGAGCGCCGACGCCACCGTCCGCCTCATCGAATCCTGGCGCCGCAAGTGAAGCGCCTCCTCGTCATCATCGTCGCCGCGTGCCTCGCTGCGGGATGCGGCATCCGCCTCGCCAGCGACATCCGGCTCTTCCGAAAGGCCCTGGGCAAATGAGCATCGCATTCAGCACGGCCACTCCAACGGGAGCTAGCCCGGTAGCGCATGCCACGCGTACCGTGATGGCCATGCCACGACAACCAGACGGCGCCGTGGCCGCGACACCCAGGCGCATCCGCACCGAAATTGAGGTCGACGAGTTGGCCAACTGGCTACGGTCCTCAGAGCGGAACACCCCGGTCGTCGTGGTCACCACGCACTTCGACAAACCCGTTACCCGGCTCAACGCCGACAAGATAGCCGCCGACCTCACCGGAATAGCCGAGGTCGTCATCCTGGAAACCGGCCCGCACACGGAGCGTCTAGCTGAGGTCGTAGGGCCCATGTGGGGCGTCTTCGGATCGGGCGGACGAATATACCCCGCCGACACCTACTGGCATCACAACCCCTACTTCGCGCCGATCTTCATCCGCTACACCGGCACCACCGGCGCCAAGCAGTCGGAAGAGATCATCCGGCGCACCATCAACCGCGACTACGGGGCCACCTCCACGCGCCCCGTGAAGGATTGGGATGGCCCGAGCATGCTCGGCGCCGAACGCAGGCCCATCGACCTCGACGCCGTGCGCCGCGAGAAGGCAGGCCGCAACTACGACAAGGTGCCGGAGAACCGCCCTGCATTCACCAGCTCCCTCGGCGACAGCATGGACCCCCTCCAGGCCCAAGTTCTCCGTGAACTCGCGCTCCGCTCCACCGAGGCTGCTCCAGAGGTGGTTGCGCCCGAGGTGGCTACATCCGAACCGGTGCGGGCCGAGCTTCCCCAGAGCCCGCGGCGCAGGCGCCAGTAGAGCCACGCGTCGCCGCGGCGCCCACGCGGGAGCCGGAACCCGTTCGCCCGCCCGCCCGCGTCGATCCCGACCGCGCTCTCGGAATCGCCGACCCCTTCAGTGCCATCCGAGCCGTCGTCAAAGAGGCCCAGGATGACGCGGCCGCCGCGACGACCCGCGCTGAGCGCGCCGAGGCGGACCTTCGAGACGTCGAGCGCCAGCGGAGCGGCGAACGCATCAAGATTGCCCGGCTGGAGACCCAGCTCGCCGGTTTCCGCACACATGCCCGCGTCGCAGCTCAGCCACAGTCCGGCTCGGCCTCGGACCTGAGCCGCGCCCGCGCCGAGAACGCCGATCTGTCAGCCCAGAACCAGGACCTCAGGGTCAAGCTCGCGGCCGCCGTCGAACGAGCCAAGACGGCAGGCGCCGCCGCGCGCAAGGCCACGAAGGGTCAGCAGCCCGTCGCCGCCGACAGCCTCATCGAGCTGGAGATCGAGAAGTTCCCCACTCCCGAAGATGCCGCCCGGCATGCGATCCTGCTCGCCTGGACAGAGCGCGTCCCTGCTACCGAGAAGGCGGACCACCCGCTCCCTGACTACGGCATCGGCCCCAAGTTCATGCCCAGCCTCACCTCGCTCACGCAAGCCCAGCTCGGCAAGGCACTTCGGTGCGCTGTCGACATGCTCACCGGGCTGGGCGACGACATGTTCGCCCGCCGCCTTCACCCACTGCGCACCAGCGCCGCCGGGAACGCAGGATTCCATACGCGCGACGACGGGGCCATCTGCATGCGCGCCTACATCGAGTCGAACAGCGCCAACGCGAGACGACTCCACTACTGGAAGTGCCAGGACGGCTCGATCGAGCTGATCCGCATCGTCAGCCACGACGATGTGAACCCCTAGCCCAGGGGAATTCGACGGCCCGGCTTGCTTCGGCAGGCCGGGCCGTCGTCATGCTCGCAGGCTCGCGGGTCGGGGATGGGAGTGCGAACCGCGAGGGCTCCGGGGGCGCCACACTGACGGTCAGGCGGCGAGGGGCTCGTCCGGGAGCGAGAGGCGCGCGGCCTCCGACGCCCCGAGGATATACTCGGCCAGCGCGCGGGCGTGGCCGTTCTCCACGGCGGTGACATCCCCGAGAAGCTCGCCGTCGCGGCTCATGAGTGGCTCAGCCTGCTGACGCTTGATCCCGAGCGCTTCGGCGACCACGGGGTCGCTGCCCATGTCGGAGACGAGGTAGTGCGCGACGACGGGGCGGCTCATGTCCATGCCGGGGCGGCTCGCTCGGCCGATGCCCTGCTTGTGCACGGCGGGCGACCAGTCCAGCTCGCCGAAGACGACCTGGTTGCAGACCTTTTGCATGCCGTCGACACCGGCGCCAGAGCGGAGCGACATCAGCAGGACGCGCGACTCCCCGGTGATGAACGCGTTCTTGCTCTTGTCCTTGCGGCTGCTGTTCTCGCTGCCCGTGTAGAGCATCGGATTGAAGTCCTCCAGGGCGTCCATCCAGATGTCATAGACCTCGCGGTGCCAGCCGAAGAGGATGACGCGCTCGTGTGAGGCGAGCAGGGTCCTGACATACTCGGCGACGAACGGCGCCTTGGCGATCCCGGTGGCCTGGCGGAATTGGGCGTTGAGGTCTCCGGCGGCCTGGAAGCGGGTGTGCCGGTGCGTGTTGCGGTCGAGGATGAGGCGTGCCATCTCGGCGGCGTCGCCCTTGATGGCGTCGAGCGCGGCGGGGTCGGCGTCGCAGTTCAGCTCCAGCACGTGCGGCTTCGGCATGGCACGGCCGACCTCTTCGGCGGAGTGGCCATGGAAGAGCCCGATCTCGCGGAGGTGAGACCCGAGCGCTGCCGGGTCGGAGATCATCACGCCCTTTTGCGTGTCGTAGCCCCACTCGCGGACAAACTCTCCCTTGGAGCCCAGCTCGTCCGGGGAGATGATGTCGGCGATGTTCCAGACCTCGCCGCCGAGGTTGAACACCGGGGTGGCCGTGCAGCCCATGACGTAGGTCGAGGCGGTCGACAGCATCGCCGCGGCAGCGCCCTTTGCGTGCCTCGGCCGCCGCGCAGGTCGTGGCACTCGTCGAAGATGGTGGTGACGACGTGGTCGAGCAGGTAGTGCGCCCATCCGGCGAGTTTGCTGTAGGGGACGATGAGGACGTCGGGGAGAACGCCGTCGATGACGTCCTGGTCGGGAACCGACTTCGCGGCAACCTTGACGCTGAGGTGCGGCACGGTCTCGCGCAGCTCGTCGGTCCAACGGGACTGGAGGTGCGTCGGCGGGACAATGACGGCGGGCAGCATCGAGGCGTCGTTGAGCCCGATGACCCCGGAGACCGTCTTGCCCATGCCGACGTCGTCGGTGAGGATAAATCGCTTGCGGGTGCGGAGCATGCTGACGTTCTGCTCCTGGTACCAGAACGGCGTCTTGAGGGGCGGCGCGATCTCGGTGACGTGCGGTTTCCGTGTCCCCTTGATCACCTCGTTGATCTCGCGCTCGATGCGGCGGTGCTCGTCGGCTTCGCGGTCGAGGTGCTCGACGGTGGCTTCGTCCTCAGCGACGAGCGGGTAGCGGGTCAGGAGCCACTGGAGGTCGCGGGCGGCGTCCGTGGAGTCCTGGAAGGCGATCTCGCCCTTGCGCGTGGAGTCTGCGCGGCCGAACATGCGCTTGGCGCGCATGGCGACGGCGGCCTCCATCTTCAGGACCCACCGCCCCTTGCGACTCAGGCCAGTGGGCGGCTCGAACTTAAACGTGCCGTAGGTGCGCTCGGTCATGCTGCTCCGACGAGTGAGACAACGAGGACGGGCTTGCCGCCGATCTCGCGGGGGATGGCGTTGTGGGCGGCCTTGCTGGTGACGAGGATCAGGGAGTCGATCTCGGGGCAGTGCGAGTAGCGCAGGAGCTGACGCGTGACGGCGGCCCAGGTGCCCTTGGTCTTGATCTCGACGCCGACGCGGCCCACGAGAAAGTCGATGCGGCTCACGCCGTCGGAGAGGTTCGCCTCGCGTTCGGCGGGGATACCAGCATTCGCGAAGACGGGCACGAGCGCTTTCTGGAGCTGCGCCTCGGTGACGAAGACGACCTGGCGGCGCGCGGCGAGGATCGTGTCCGCGATCAGCTCGGGAGGCGCGTCCGTGATCAGCATGCGGCGATCAGGTCGTCGATGGACGGGGATGCTTGGGTCACCGAAAACGGCAGGGCGTACACCGCGATGTTGGGGCGAACGCCGCTCTCGTCGTCGTTCATGACGTCGATGCCCGATCGCGACAGCATGTCGTCGAGGGCCCATTCCCCGGCGCGGTCGTGATCGATGCCCCCTTCGCTGTCGTCAGCCGAGGCGAACCAGCCGTGCGCCGGATCGAGGAGGGTCGCGACGTGATAGCTCTGCTCGCCGCCGATCGGGTTCTGGAGGAACACGGTCGTCCCGGCGGAGAGGCTTGTGCCGGGGCCCAGGAGGCGTCGGAGCGAAGCAGGATCGAGGGAGAGGGTCATCAGCGTCCCATAGGGGCGCATGACTGTCAGCCTGGTCACCGGGGCCGCTCCGCCGTAGTCGATCCCGTGCACCTCGCGCATGAATGCCTCGTCGAAGGACTCGGTGATGACGGTCGCGGACCATCGCTCCAGGGGCTGCCTCAGCGACCGAAACGAGTAGCGCCACTCCAGGCCGTCCGTCACAGCGAAGACCGATCCAGGCGTGAGCGCCGCAACCTCGGCGGGCTCGATCCGACGCAGGCGGCTCGCATGGAGCAGCGGGGGCATGTAGCTCGCGGAGTACAGCGTGGGGCTCAGCACTGGAAGCCTTCCATGATCGGGAATCGGCCCACCAGGTCAGGGCCGTAGTTGCGGAGGATCGTGGCGTGCACGAACGGTGGCGGGTCGAGCTTGGGCCCCTCGGCCTCGTCGAGGTCGAAGAGGGTTCCGGGGTTCTCCTGGGCGTCGTAGCGGAGCTGGTAGACGCGCGCCTGGATGACGCCGGTCTCGTGCGGGTACGCGATGGGGAGGGCGCCGAGCTGGAGTGCGCGGGCGCGCTTGTTCAGCGTCAAGTCGAAGTGCTCCATCCACGTGCCGGGGTGCTGAATCCACATCGGGTTCAGTCCGAGCTTCCGCGCGAACTTCAGCAGCTCCTCCGGGGAGTCAGCGATCAGGTGCGACCACTGGCTCTTGATGCGCGCGGGGCCGACGGTGGCCTCGCGGAGCATGTCGTCCACGTAGACGCTCATGCCGCGAGTAGCTCCGTCATGCCGTCGGTCGCCCAGGCCAGCTCGCCGTCGACGCTGATGCGCCCGATCTCGCCGCGGTGGTACCAGAGCGGGTAGTCCGGGTGACGCGGGTCCTCGTCGGCGATCGCGAAGTCCTCGCCGAAGTGGACGAGGGCGAGGGCGGTGGCCCATTCCCTGGTCGGGGCCTCGATGGCGACGAAGCCCTCGCGAGTGACCTGCTCGTACACGTCGCTGCGGAACGGGAAGTCGGTCGGCGAGTAGTCGCCGAAGGTGACATAGAAGTCGTGGCGTGCGAGGGCGGGTGTCGGAAGCGGCAGAACGGGGGCGATCGCCGCTGCGGCCTCGGCCTCGGCGGCCATCTCGGCCTTGAGGCGTGCGCGGGTGGCCTCCATCTCGCGGTCGAAGCGCGCCATGTGCGTGTGCAGGTCGGACATCAGGCGATCCTCCAGTCGAGGGGCTCGACGTGGTCCATGTCGCGCCCGATGAAGGCGAGCAACTCGTCGGCGTCCATCTTGTGGCCGTCGACGAGCCAGCGGCCGTTGCGGCGGGGGCCGTCGCAGTACGCGATGTGCGGGTTGCGGTCGGCGTCGTTCCAGACCAGTGCGGGTGCCTCAGGGAGGCCGTCGGCGTAGGCGGTGACCTCGGCGAGCCATCCGTCGCGCTCGTAGACGACGTCGCTGTCGACGCCGTCGGCGCTGAGGATGGCCTCACTGCGGAGGAATGCGCCGTAGCGGGTCGAGCTGGAGGCTCCGGCGACCTTGAACTCCAGGACCGCGCTACCATCCTCGGGAGTCAGGCGGACGGTGTCGCCGACCTTGACGTGCCGGAACGCGACGGCGCGGTGGACATGCACGGTGCTGATGGTCATCTGAACCCCCAAGTGTGAGAGTGCTAGTATAGCAGGTTGCCATTAAACCGACAGGGCGATCCCTCTCGCTACGAGGCCGCCTCGAACTCGAATCCGAGCTGGACGGCCTTCGCGAAGGGGCGGTTGGACCACAGCATCTCGGTGCGCGCAGCCTTGTCCCCGGACTCGTTGGCTTGCCCGGTGTAGGTCTCGATCGCGACGCGGTCCCAGTCGCCGTAGAGGTCGTCGTACAGCTCGCACGGGTAGCCGCTGAGGATGACGGTCCCCCTGGCCGCGTGGAGCGTCTGCGCGAGGTCGCGATGCCGGTCGGCGCGCTTCATCTCGTGGCGGTAGCCGTTGGTGGCTCGTGACCCTCCGCGCACCTCGGCCGGGTACGGCGGGTCGGCGTAGATCAGGGTCGACTCGTGCTGACCGTAGTGCTCGATGACCTGCGAGGCGGGAGCGCATTCGAGACTGACGTGCTGGAGGCGCTCGATGACATCGGCGAAGCGCTCCACGTAACCCTTGAGATAGCCGGGGATGCCGAAGCTCGCGACGGCGCCGTTGGCGTTATGTCGCCAGCCGGTCTTCGTGAGCTGGCCCGCGCGGCCCTGAGTGATCTGGACCCAGACGCGGCGGGCGCGCTCCAGGTCGTCGAGCCCTTCGCGATCATGGGAGGCCTCGTACTCGGCGCGCGAGTGCGGAGTCAACGCGGCGGCCCGCATCAGCTCGTCGCCGTGGTCTCGAAGGACTCGCCAGAAGGTCATGATGTCGCCGTCGAGGTCGTTGACCGTCTCCAGCCTGGAAGGCTCCTTGGCCAGGAGCACGGAGAGGCTGCCCGCGAAAGGCTCTACGTAGTGCTCGTGCGGCGGGAAGTGGTCGATGATTTGCTGCGCGATGCGCTGCTTGCCGCCGAAGTAGGGCATCGGGGGCTTCACAGGGCGGGGCCCTCGGTGACCATCTCGATCTTCCAGCGCTCCGTCGGGTAGGGGCGCTCCACCCCTTCCAGTGTGATCTGCGGGTGCGTGCCGATCATCTCAATCTCGACGACTGCGGCTGCGCGCGACGCGATGTGGGCGAGGTGAAGGATGACGACGTCACCGACCCGCGTCTCGCTCGCAGGCCACTCGTCGAAGACGGGCGGGGCGGGCGCTTCGGCACCGGGGAGCGACACGAGGCGGATGTAGCCGAGGCGATCGCGCTGCCAGCGCGTGGCCGCGTAGACCAGGTAGCCGGATGCAGCAAGAGTCTCGCCGTCGTCGCGGTCGGTCGGGTCGAGCTTCAGCCAGGACCCGTTGGTGCCCATGGAGTACTTCTCGAAGTACTCGGCAGTGGGGAACTCGGGGTCGTCGACGAGCTGGACGACGGAGTGGATGGGGAGCGCATCAAGCTGCTCCTCGGAGGTGATGATCGGGCCCGGCGTCAGGGACGGGGTGAGACTGATCGGCGGCTCGATCGACATGGCTCTCCTCGGGTCCGGAGCGCCTCGTCTCCATTGGGGGCCTAGTGTAGCAGGTTGTCACTATGCATCGCTGGGCGGTACTCTGTTCGCATGGACGAAGTCATGCCGGGTCGCTACCGCCACTTCAAGGGCGGCGAGTACCAGGTGCTCCTCGTGGCCCGAGACGCCGAGACTGAGGGGCAGGTCGTCGTCTACCAGGCGCTCTACGGCGAGAAGGGCCACTGGGTCCGCCCGCTCGGAATGTTCGTCGAGCATGTCGATCGGGACGGCTACTCCGGTCCCCGCTTCGTGAAGATCGACGACTGATATGGCAGCATCGGCAGCCGCCTCGGGCTGGAAGATCGTCATCGTCGACTACCCGCTCCCCGACCTTGACGCCATCCCGGAACAGAACCGCGGGGCGGCTGAAGCGATGCTCGCCATCTGGCGAGACTGGTTCGGGCCCAAGGACGGCGACGGCAACACGGACTACGAGAACTTCTTCGAGCAGGCCGCCCGGCTCCAAGCCGTGATCGCAGAATGCGACCCCGAGACGACCTTCATCGCAACACTGTCGGATGCCCCCGCGCGCCGCATCTCTGACCGTCACGAGCGCCCCAAGCGCGACCTGGCAGACCACGCACGCTACGGACCCATCGGCCGCATGGAGGCACTCCCCGCCCAGGAGCGCCTCGCCGCGTCCTACCACCGCTACGACGCGTTCCTCCGCCACGCAGGCCGCCTCGCGATCCCCTGCGGCGTCGACCTCGACGACCCAGACGAGACCACCCTCACCCAAGCGCTCCACAAGGTCATCCCCGCCAGCGGAGGCGACTTCTGGGTGAAGATCATGCTCTCTGCCAAGTACGGCATCCACCACATCCAGGTACCCGTCGACACGGCGGCCCCCAAGGCACTCGACGTCGTCGACGAGAGCCTTGTCTGGGCGCTCGTCCACGCCTCAGGCAGACCGAAGTCGCTGCTCGTCCAGGCGCACGCCGTGATGACCCACGAGTACCGCGTCTTCATCGTCGACCACCAGCCCGTCACGGCCGCCGCCTGCATCGAGGAGTTCACGCCCCTCGACAACCTGGAGCCCTTCGATCCGCAGTTCCGAGTCCACCGCAGCGCCGGAACGCCAGTCATCCGCGACGAAGCCGCACGAGACGCCCTCGTGGCCTTCGCAGTTGCCGTGGCTGCCGAACTGCGCGCCGAGGTGCCGGAACTCCGCGACTACGTGATGGACGTTGCTCTCGGCGCGGACAGCCAACCACTCGTCATTGAGCTGAACGGTCTCCAGAACGCCGGGCTCTACGCGAGCGACACGCGCCGGACCCTACGCGCCCTCATGGCAGCCGGATGGCAGCCCGCGGGCGACGACGACATCCTGGCAATCCGAGTCGACGTCCACTGACGCGACCCTCCCGGACCCGCCTCAGGCGTCGGCGTAGAGGTCCAGCTCGCTCTGGGCAGCGTCGCGCTCGTCTGGAGTCTCGTTCGGGTCTTCGAGCGCGTCCCGCAGGGCCACGACCCGGTACTCGCCCTCGATCCCATCGAGTGTCAACATGCGCCCGAGTGGGTAGGTGTCGATCTCAAACCTGCGCGCCTTGGGGATGGACGAGAATCGCGGGTCGACATCGTCCTCCTCGTCGGTCGTCGGGCCCACGAGGGCCTCGCGGACGCGCCTCAGCGTCGCCAGCTCAGCCTCTCGGGCGGCAATGAGCGAGTCCAGCTCCGCCAGGGCCTCCGGGACTCCTGTCGCGCTCACAGCGTCCACACGAGCGCCTTCTGGGCGCCCTCGTCGTCGGAGGCGAGCCGGTTCCAGAACCGCATATCCTCGTCCGCCTCTTCATGCGTCGCGTCGCGCCAGACGCCCCACTGCGCCACCGGCTCGTTCTCGATGAAGTCGACCATGATCTCGTCGGCTTCCTCGTCCGTGTAGCCGTCTTCAACGATGAGGTTCGCCCTCATGGCGGCCCAGGCCTCGTGGGTGCTGTGGGTGCCGACGACAATGCCGCCCGGATAGTCGGACCATCGGGTCGCCGTGATCGTGCCATCCCGGAAGTCGGTGTTGAAGCTGGCATCTGCGGGTCGCGCGTCGCTCGTCGGCGAGAGAAAGGCGTAGCGGAAAGTCTCCAGGACGCGAAGGGCTTGGTGGTCTTGGGGTGCGCCACGACTGCGTCGACGACATATGAGCCGTAGATGTCGAACATGCACTCTCCGAATCTGGCGTGCGAGAACGTCACGGACTTGACGTAGAAGTCATCACGTTGGTCGAGAACCTCGGTCAGAGCATCCAGCCCGGCTCGCTTCCAGGCGCGAGCCGCAAGTGCCCCCGCCACCCCCAGATACGCGCGGTACTTGGTGTCACCTGTCCGCTTGGGCGCCATGTGGAAGGCATGAGCGTCGTATCCGATCCGACACAGCTCGACAGCAAGTTCCAGGAGCCACTCCTCGGAGCCCCTGCCCTCACGCATGTGGTCGCCTATCTGATTCACGCGCCGTCGCTTTCGTCGGCGGCTTCCGCGCCACCCGCGGGCACCAGGGTGAGGACGGTGCTTCCATCGCGGACCGCCGCCTCGATGAGATCGGCGAGGATGGTGGCGTCGACAGTGGCGCCGGTGACCTCGTGGCGCCAGCCGTAACGCGAGTTACTCCAGTCAGTGAAGCCGTCGATCATGCACGAGGCGCCGAAGGGCGCGTTGGACAGGGCCTGCTGGAGCCCGCCTCGGAGATCGCCCTCGACGACAACCTGGCTCACGACGTGATCCCGAGGAGCGGCGGGACGGTGCCGGTGGCGTAGGCGCGCTCGATGGCGGGCAGCGTGGCCTCCATGACGGTGCGTCCATCGGGGAGAACGATGGCGTGACCAAATTCTTGCTCCCAGCTAGCCACGTGCGAGTCGATGGAGACGAACTTGGACTTGATCGTGATGAACAGGGCGCGCCAGCGCTGGCGGACGGCCTGGTCGTAGACCCGGGTCAGCTCGGCCTTGCTGGTGCGGATCGCGCCCGAGGGTGTCCTGGTGATCTCGGGGCTCTCGACGTCCGGCATGGGGACGGTGAAGCGGACCTGACGCTCGTGCGCGGAGAAGGCGACGACGATGAAGCCCCGGATGTTCCCGAAGGCGATGTCCTCGGAGCCGTTCTCGACGAGGAGCTTCTCGATGTCGTCGCGCGACTTCGTGACCGGCACGCTCGTCTCGGCGGCGTAGGGCTTCTTGGTGGCCATCAGGACGCCTCGCGTCCGTGCGAGCAGGCGGCATGCGAGACGACGACGCGGCCGTCGTGGCGAACGACTCGGCAGGTGCGCCAGTACCGGCGGATGTAGCCCTTGACGATCACGACGCTCCTTGCCGTAGATGGACGGCGTAGCGCCGTGAATCTAGTGTAGCAGGTTGTCGATATCTGCCGGTGCGGTCAAGGGCCGAGAAAGTGAACGGCCCGGCGCGGGGAGAGGGACACCAATTGGAGACCGAACCCGCGCCAGGCCTGACCCGCGAGACGAATGTTTGGGACATTCTCAACGGGCTACAGACAGGATAGCGGCTTGACGTGTGTCACACGGCCTCGTGTATCCCCAGGTTCTGCCCGCGCGTGTCGGCGCGGCCCCGACCCCCGACATCTCGGGGCCTGGGCCGCTTCCGGGTCTACTTCGCCTTCAGTTTCGCCTTCAGGGCTTTCAGCTCGGCTTCGCGTCGCACGGCGGCGTCGTAGCTGCTCGATCCGTAGAGGTACTTCACGAGCTTCGGGAGCACCTTGGCCATGATCTGGTCTGTCTCCGCCTCGACGGTGACGCCGTGCTTGTGCGCCAGGGCGACGATGCTGCGCTCCGCGATCCCCTGGTGGTCGGCGATGTACGTGGCGACCTCTGCGTCATCCCAGTGCGACGGCCAGGTGGTGTCCGTGTGGCGGAAGGTGTCGAGAAGACCATTGACGGCGTTCGTGACGACGGTGGCCTCAGTCTTCACGTCGCGCCCGTAACGGTCCTGGATAATCCTGCCGTCGGGGTGGATGACCAGCTTCGCGGCCGCGATGGCGTCCCGCTCGGCCTTCTTGGCGGCACGCTCGATGCGCGCCTCGGCGGCGGTGATCTCCTCGCTGGAGAAGATGCTGGTCGGCTTCGCGATCAGCTCGACGGGAGCCTCGGGGTAGCAGACCGTGCACGCGCGCTCACCCGCGGCCGCGATGATCTCCAGCTCATCATGATCGCTCAGCTCGGGACGCCAGTGGAACCCGGTGTCCTGGCGGCACGTCGAGCACTCCATCGACGAGTGGACGTGGCCGCCCATGCTGCTGACGACGAGGAACGCGCGGGTCCAGCCGCCGCGGCGGATGAACTCGGCGTTGAACGGGGCGATCTCTGCGATGACGCGGGCAAGGTCGGCCTTGAGCTGCGCGACCTCGGCCGTCAGCTCGTCGAGTCGATCCTGGTTGTAGTAGTAGTGGCGGTAGGTCGGGTTCGCCGCCGACTGACGCTCCATCTCCTCCTTGGTGGAGGCGAGATGCTTCACTGCGATGTCGAGCTTGTGCGCCATCGAATTGCGATCCGCGTACAGGGCTGCGAGCTGGGTGTCGATCTCGACGGGAGACTGCTCCGTGAGCGTCTTCTCGGTGGTCTGCATGATGTCCTCTCGGGCCCGTCCCTCAGGCCTCGATAGCTACAGTACATGCAATGTGGCAAAGCGTCAAATACTTCTTGACTCGTGCCGATGAGTGCTCCCATCCCCGACCCTCTCGCCCCGACGAACGAAACCCCGGAGGCCGATGGGCGTCCGGGGTTTCGAGGGTGGCTGCTACGCGCTGACGAGCGAGAGGTGAGTCGCGCCGATGGCGAGGGGCTCGGCAGCTCGGGCGATGTCCCAGGTGTTGAGGTCGAAGACCTGCGGGGGCTTGCCTTCGGCGCCGAGGATGGCGAGGGAGGCGGTGGAGGCTTCGATGTCGAAGTCGACGAGGATGCCGGGCACGGGGACGGAGCCGAGGGTGAGCACGACGTCGTGGCCCGTCATGCGGAGCAGCTCGACCTCCCTGCGCAGCTTGACATTCTCGGCGCCGACCTTCTCGATGGCGTCTTCGCGGTCGAGGCGGAGGCGACTGAGGTCGGCGCCCTGCTGTCCGATGAGCTGGTTCTGATCAATCTCGACGGTCTTGAGGCGGCTGATTTCGCGGGCGGCTTCGTCGAGCTGCGCTTCGAGGCCCGCGATCTTCTCGTCGGCGGCGGCCTTGTCCGCGTTGCGGGCGATCTCTGCGTCGTGGAGCTGACCCTTGAGACGCTCTGCGCTGGCCTTGGCCTTGGCTACAGCGCGGCTGGCCTCCTCATCGGTGGCGGGGCGGACGGGTGCCGGTGCCGTCTCGCTGGACTGCTCGGTGGCGGGTGCACCGACGGCTCCGATGGGCTGGAGGCCTTCGTCGGAGTCCATGTCGAAGTTGAGGAAGAACGTGGGCCATCCGAGGCTGCGTCCGAGATCGCGGTTGGCCTGCTGGCTGGCGAACTGCGGGGTGCCCTCGGGGCTCATCGGCGGGCGCTGCGCGAGCTTCTTGTAGGCGGCAGCGATCGACTCGATGGTGGTGGGCTTGAGCTGGTCGGGCGCTGTGATCAGCAGATGCCAGGTCTGGTCGGTGGTGATGCCGACCTCCTTGGCGACCTCGGAGGCGGCGTAACCGAGGGCGACGAGCCCGCGGAGGCGGCGGATGCTGGCGCGGGCGCTCAGCTTCGGAGTGGGCGGTGCGGGGGTGGCGACGACGGGGGCGTCGGGCTCTTCTGCGGACTTGGGGCGGAGGCCGGACGGGATGGTGGGGCGGCTTGGCAGTGCGGGCTCGGCCGGGGCCGTGGTCAGCGGGCGCTGGGTGTAGCTCGGGGCGGGCTTGGTGGCCTTCGCGTCCGTCTTCTTGGCGATCTCGGCGTTCGTGAGTCCGACGGCCGTGTCGGCTGCGGCCTCTGCGGCGAGACGCGCTGAGTTCTCGATGTCGACCTTGGAGCGGCGCCCGCGCTTGATCACTTCGCCGCGTGCGCGCCGCTCTTTGAGGTCGGCGGCTTTTTCGCGTCGGAGGATCGCGTCGGGGGTCATGAGTACTTCACGAGGCACGGCAACTCCAGAGGTCGTCTTCTTAGCAACATGCTACACTAAAGCGCCTCCGATCGGGAAGATCGACACGCTCGCAATCTGCTCGCCTACGAGCGAAAGTGACGAATGTCGGAGGCCATGTGTACTGTACGAATTAGCCCGAGGGACGGGCCCGAGAGGACACCATGACCACCACGACCGAGACCACCACTCCAACCGTAACGGCACCGCGCATCACCGCGACCGTCTACTTCCAGGTGTGGCAGAACAACTACGCCGTCACCGTCGACCAGGCCACGTTCGACGCGACGAGCCTCTACGAGGCCATGAGCGTCAAGGACCGTGCCGCGATCGAGGACAACCGCGACTCCTCCGACAACATCTACCTCGACGCCGTGGAGCGAGGCCTCGTCGCCGCGTGGCACGACCGCCCCTTCTACGTCGACATCGCCGACGCCATCGAGGAGTACCTGGAGGCCAAGGCCGCATGACCAACACCACCCGCCCCGAGGCGACCTTCGACCGCGACGGTTACCCCACCGAGGAGGCCCTCGACGCGATCCTGACCTTCGAGGGCACGGCCGCGGAGTTCGTCTTCTTCACCCAGCGGCTCTACCGCAACGGCGCCGTCGAGATCGAAGCCGTCACGGACGACCTCGGCCGAGACGCCTTCCGAATCCGCTACGTCACGCTCGGATGGTCCGGCTGCGAGAGCGTCATGAGTGCCATCAAGTACACCCTGTTCATGCACTTCTGGCGGAAGTCCGAGGCGGGCGGCCTCGACGTCTTCGAGGTCCACCGCGACCAGTGGAACACCAACCCTGGCTTCTGGGGAGACTTCCGCCGCAAGGACGGGGCCAGCCCCGCCGAGGGCGCGGAGCTGGACCACCGCGTCGAACTCGCCCACGCCCGCAAGCGCGCCCTCCTGCTGGCCGCGAACCTCATCGAGGACGCCGTGCAAGCAGGTGATGACGTGCCGACGGCGACCGGAGCTGTCCGCGCCAAGGCGTACGACGAGATCATCGCCTTCTCGGAGCGCGTCGACCTGCCCGCCACGGACCTCGCCGACGACCTCACCTCGCGCTTTGACGCGCTCTGCCGCCTCCTGGAGGCCGAGGGCCACCTGACGCCTCTCGGCACGCGCCAGATCAAGGCCACCCTCGCCGACAGCATCGACAAGCACTGACCTGGAGCACGCCATGACCAACGACATCCTGGAGGCCCACGGCGGCCTCCGCACCGAGCTGGGCGACTGGTTCCCCGTGGTGGAAGCCACCGGCGTGCCGGTCCCCGGACCACGATCCTTCCCGCGAACGGCCACGACCTGTTCGCCCTTTTCGACGTGGTGACCGAGCCCAGCGTCGAGGCGCTGGCGAAGAGCGTCGTCCAGGCGGCCGAGGGCTACGGGTTCCCGGCGTTCGTCCGCACCGGGCTGCTCAGCGCGAAGCACAACTGGAAGTGGACGCCGTGCCTGACTCGCGCCGACGACGTGATGCGGACGCTCTACGGGCTGACAGAGATGCAGGAGATGGCGTGGCTGCCGCCGGTCGAGAACATCGTCGTCCGGGAGATGCTCCCGACGTTCCCGCTGTTCCACGCCTTCGAGGACATGCCGATCACGCTGGAGCGCCGCTACTTCATCGACGGTGGCAAGGTCGTCGACCGCCAGCCGTACTGGCCGATCTCCGCCATCGAGGGGCACGTCGAGGACATCGAGGACCACGAGGTCGTCGCCGACTGGAAGGACCGCCTCATCGAGGCCAGCCGCGAGTCGAGCGAGGAGGTCGCGTTGCTCACTGGGTACGCCGAGCGCCTCGCCGCCGTGATGCCGGGCGCCTGGAGCGTCGACTTCCTCTTCACTGAGCGCGGCTGGTTCTTCATCGACGCCGCCTGGGCCGAGACCTCGTACGTCGTCACGGACGCAGACCGGAGGGCGCTCGGGATGCCGCTGCGGCCCGCGATCCTCCCGCCCGTATAGAAGGCGCTATCGCCGCGACGACCTGGTGTCGTCGATCTCAGAATCGAGGGGCATGCCCCCTGGCTCAACCTGATGCTTCTCGACGACCTCGGGCTAGCAGGCGCCCGGAGCGATGCCGGAGTCGGAGATATAGTGCCAGGTCTGTCCGGGGACCTGCGAGGAGGAGCCGTTCAGGCAGAAGGCGTCGGGCGTGTAGCTCGTTGTCGGGGCCATCGCCCAGGTGACGCCAGCCGTCCCGACCGTGTAGTAGATGAGCCCGGCGGCCGAGCCGGTGACCTTGATGCCGAAGTGTGTGCCTTCGTTGATCGGGTAGGCGTACGGCGCCGTGAAGGGGGCGGGCGTGTAGACGAGAACATGCGTCTGAAGGGCCGTGCGCAGCTCGGGCGCGAGGCCGCTGTACCCGAGGGCCTTGAATGCGGCGTCGAGCAGGTCGGCACCCTTGGTGCCGAAGTAGTACTGGCCCCCGTGCTGCTCTGTCCGTTCATGTCGGTGATGTTGACGGGCTGGCCGGTGTTGACCTGGAGGAGGTTCATCACGGCGCCGAGGCCATAAGGGTCCGACGAGGGGTCGCTGATCGTGACGTCCTTGCTCGTCTTGAACGACGGGAGCGTCTGCGGGTACGCCTGGTCCGTGACGTAGACGCCCTCCATCGCCAGCGCGGCGTTGTGCAGGTCGTTCTGCACGTTGGACACCGCGGCCTTCTGTCGGTACTGGTTGAACTGCGGGATCGCGGCCAGAGTCAGCAGAGCAGCGATGGCCATGTAGGCCAGCAGCTCGATGAAGGAGAAGCCGGAGTCGCTGGGGCGGCGACGGAGAGCGCGGGACGTGGACATGGGAGCCTCGGGGATCATTCGGGAGTGGATGCTCCCACCGTGCCAATCCGCACGGAGGCGAATCATGCCCCCGTTCGAGGCGTCGATACCCGATTTCATGGCGTTGACGAGAGGCCACTGAGCATGTACTGTAGAAGGCGCGCTGAGGGACAGTGCGCGAGAGGACACCATGAAGACCACCGACCTGACCCCCGGCGTCGTCTACGCCATGCAGCGCCGCAGCTACGGAACCCCGACGCCCGTCGCCGTCATCGACGTGACACGCCCCGTGAGCCTGAGCAGGCCGAGGTATTCGTTCCTGGGCACGACAGCCGCCTATGCGATCGACGAGCAGAGCGCGCCGTCGGCACGCACCTACCTCGCCGTCACGGCGGCCAACTTCGACGACCTCGCGAAGGGCCTACCCAAGGCCGCGAAGCTCACGGTCGACGCCCTGCTCGGGCCCGAAGCTGACGTGGACAAGAAGGCACCCAAGGGCCTCTCCATCACCACCATCCGCCCCCGCGACATCACGTCCACGTGGGCCGACTACCTCGAACAGGAGCGCAACGAGAAGGAAGCCCGGGAGCGGGCGCAGATCGCCCGCGAAGCACTGGAGGGCCTCCAGCGTCGCCAGGCCGCTGCGATCACCGTGGCACTCCAGGAGCGCGGCCTCACCGCCGAGCGTTGGCGCGGCGACGTCCGTCTGCACGAGGGCTCCGCGGCGATGGACTACGCGGTGCTGCTGCGCCTGCTCGGCATCGACCCCGTGGAGTAGCCGGTGAAGATCAAGGACATCAGCCCAGGAGTCGTCTACGCCACGGGGCGTGGCGATTTCGTGCACGCCGAGCCGCGAGTCCTGGTCGACACGGCGCACCCGGTACGCTCGCGTATCTCGCACTGGGCGAGCCGCAGCGATACCGACGCCTTCGAGGCGGACGACTCCGCGAAGGGCGCCGCCGCCCAGTACCTCGCCTTCGCAGGGACGGCTGACATGCTCGGGCGCCACCTCCCGACCCTCAGCGCCTTCACGCTCGAAGACTTCATCGGACCCATACGTGCCGCCAGCGCGAAGCTCCCCGCGGGCATCTCGCTCGTCACCCTCAGTTCGGCGGCCGTCGTCGCCACGTGGCCCGAGTACCTCGCCCAGCAGGAGCGCGATCGCATCGCCATCGAGCATCGTCTCGATCGCGAGAGTGATCTGAGAGCGCAGGCCGCGCGAAATGCGGCCACCCTTGCCGAAGCGCTTCGCCTACGGGGTATCCCGACGGTCGACGAGGTGACGATCAGCCCGTTCACCCCGAGCGCGACGCTCAGTCACGCTGCTCTCGCGAGCCTCCTCGGAGTCGAGCTTGACCTCGGTGAATGAGCGCGACGCGCTTCTGTGCCGTCCCGATCTGAACGCCGCGCTGCACCTCGAAGCGCCCGATGTCAGAGTGCCCCGGTACGGTCTCCATCATCCACATCCGAGGGGGCGCTCATGGCACTGAAGTTCGAGGTCTGCACGGTCTGCCAGGAGGACCATGCGGTCCGAGCCGACGGCCACATGTCAATCCACACCGACCGCGCCGGGCAGCGGTGCGCAGGGTCAGGACCCACTGCGGTCGAGATCGCCGAGCGTCATCGGATCGACGAGGCCCGAGCGGCGGCCGACCGGCTCCACCGTCAAGCGGAAGAGGCCGTCGCCGCCCGAACTGAGCCGCGCCCGAAGCTTCGAGGCAAGGCTCTCGACGACGACCCTGAACTCCAGGAGGCGTTCGGCTACGCCAACGACTTCCGGCACGGCGTGGCCGACAAGGCGGAACCAGCACGATTCGATCGCCGCATCTACGCAGTCAGCGGCGCCCGCGAGGTGCGCGGCGGGTTGCCGACACTTGGTCGCGGGCGCCGCTGATGGGTGCGTCTTGGCTATCGGTTAGGAGCAGACGCCCGGAGCCATGCCCGCGCGCGAGTCGTAGTGGTAGCTCTGTCCGGCGGCCTGCGAGGACACCCCGTTGAGGCAGAACGTGTCAGCGCCCGCGGACGCCTTGGCGATCGCGGCTTCCCAGGTCGTGCCGGTGATGTCGTAGGCGTAGACGATGGGGTCGGTGGTCTGCGTTCCGGAGGCCTGGTCGCCGATGGAGTCGGCAAGAGCCTTCGGCCCGGACTGGCCGACGGTCACTGTGCCGCCGGTGTTCGCGACGCCCTGTGGGAACGACAGGAGGGCAGCCTCGTCAGCGGCGCTCAGTGACTGACCCCTGGCGTTGTCGGTCATGAACTTCTTGACCGCGGATACGCCCTCGGGGCCGTAGTAGTACGGCTGCGCCGAGACGTTGGAGCGGCCGCCGTTGTAGGCGACTGCCACGGGCGTTCCCGTGTTGACCTTGAAGACGGCGAAGGCCTTCGCGACCTCGCTGGCATTGGCGATCGAGACGGTGACGTCCTTGCTGGCGGCTTGGGCGGGCAGCACTGCCGGGTAGCCCGTGGCGGGGTCGTAGGCAGCCTCCATCGTCATCGCGGAGTTGTGGAGGTCGTTCTCGACATTCGAGATCGCGGCCTTCTGTCGGTACTGGTTGAACTGCGGGATGGCCGCGAGGATGAGGAGCGCGGCGATAGCCATGTAGGCCAGCAGCTCGATGAACGAGAAGCCGTTGTCGCGGGGCTGGCGGGACGGGGTGAACGAGTGCATCATGGTGGGTCCTCAGGGGAGCTGGGTGGCGGGGTAGCTCACGCTCTCAGGCCCCACGGATGGTACTCACGCCCCCGTTCGAGTCAGTTCACCCTCTTTTCAGGCGTGCCTGCCAGCCTCCGGCCCGCCCTCCCATCCCCGACCCACAGGCGCGACGGTCGCACCACCAGTCCGCTCTGTGACGAATGTCGGTGGCTCCATGTACCGTAGGTTTCAGATCGAAAGGCCCCGAGGGACGGGGCTACGAGAGGAACCCATGAGCACCCGCACCTACATCGGCCAGGCCGACATGAAGACCGCCACCTGGAACGCCGTCTACGTCCACATGGACGGCAACCCGCTCTCGATACTGCCGACACTCGGAGCATTCCTGGCCCGCACCGGAAGCGTCGACGGCGTGATGGGCCTGCTCACCACCGGCGGCGCGACGCACTGGTCGTCCATCAACCACGAGCAGATCGACCCCGCCGACTACTTCCCCGTCAAGCCCGAGTGGGCCAAGGCCCCCTTCCGCTCCAACGAACGCCGCGCCTGGAACTGGTTCCAGTACCAGGACGGCACGAGCGAGATCGCCGTGGGCGGCGTCGGCGTCAACTTCCACGTCGATGGCATCGAGGCTCCGAGCGGCACCCTCCACGAGGGTCGCACCGAAAGCGAGAACGCTCCCTCCGACGCGGAGTGGGCGTACATCTTCACCAGCACCGAGCTGGTCATCCTCATGCCAAAAGCGTTCATGGAGGAGAACACGATGATCGAGGTCGACCGAGTGCCCCTCGCCGACCTGGCAACCCTCTCCCCCGAGCGCATGGCCGAGATCAACTACGGCCCCGAGTTCGAGCGCACGAACCCCTACGCCTGGGCGATCGACAGCACCGTGCCGGAGGGCTCGCGGAACCTGACGGCTCGCACGTGGCTGGGCCTGGACCCACTGACGCCGGACGATGCTACGGGGCTCCGCTACGGCAAGTCGGGCATGTTCTACAAGTTCACCGGCTCGTCCACCTCGGACGGTCGCACCCGCACCGTCACGACCGAGACGGCGGATGGACGTCGCGTCGACATCAAGCTGCCGCTGGTCGACTGGTCGCTCAAGAGCGCACCGAAGGGTGCGGAGTTCGTCTACCCCGCGACGAAGTTCGACATGGTCGTCGCCTAGCTCGACGGAGAGGGACGAGGGCTACCTTCGGGTGGCCCTCTTCTTTGTCGTCACGGGCGGTGGCAAGGGGGTCGGGGATGGGAGCACGAGCCTGGGGCGGAGGTGGTGACCCTCCGCCCCAGCGGGCTATGGCGTGCTGGGGCCCGCAGCCTCCCCAGCCGCCAAGCCGAACCTCACCGCGTCAGCCACGCGCTGCCCGTCCGAAAGCCCATGAGCGAACTGCCCCAGCTCGCCTGACTCCATAGTGACGCTCGGGGTCGGTGCTGGTGCGGTCGCGCTGGTGGCGACACCATTGGCGCACATCCCCAGCCCCAGTAGGGCGAGGATGCTGATGATGATGGCGATGGTGGCTCGGGTGTTCCTTGCGACCACGGTGACGGTGCCAGCGTGATAGCGGATGGTCTTGCTTTTCTGCCTGCTCAGCTTCTGGCGCTCTACGCGTTCGGCGAGTTTGTTGGTCACTTTGAGGTGGCGTAGCTCCTCTGCGTCCTTAGGTGGTAGCTCGTTCTCATCGCGTGGTGATGGGAGGCTGCCAGTGTTGCCGTTGTTTCTGCTCATTTTTCGTATCTTTCTGTTGTTGAATCGGATTGTGTAACTTGAAATGGGTGGTGCGAACATTGTGTTCATAGTATCCATTCTACTATAATATCGGCTTGTTATGTAGAAAATAAACCCGATCTGAGCATTTGTTACATGATTGTAACAATTGAAATATTGCGTTTTTGGGGTAGGAATGCTTGTAGGCGCTGAGTTCTCCCATCCCCGACCCCCGTGCCATGGTGGGGCTGAGCCGCGCTCCTGATGCTTGAGCTGAGGGCTGACGGGTGCACGAAAGCCCCACTCCCGTGCGGATCGCACAGGGGTGGGGCTTCGCGAAAAGTGCTCGGGGTTCGGCTAGCCGAGCTGTCCGACCGAGGTCATCTCCTGGTAGCGCTCGAACAGGCGCGCCTGCCGCTGCGGCTCGGCGGGCGGCTTGGCGAAGCCGAAGACCTTGTCCACGGCCTTGTCGAGCGCTCGGTGGGCATCCAGCAGCTCGCGAGCCATCCCGAGCGGCTGGTAGAGGTCGGCGAGACTCTTGCCTGGTTGGAGCCGTCGGGCGGCGAGGACGCCCTCGCCAGCCTCGATGATGCGCTGCCGGTCAGCGTCGCTGACGTCCGGGAAGGGGAACGTGTTCCATGTGAGGGTGCTGGCGAAGCGGATGTCCGACTTGATGCGGCCCCCGATGGTCTTCTGCCACGTCGCGAACATGGTGGAAGAGATGGCGGCGAACACGAGGCCATCGGGATCGAGCGCAGTGAAGTTGGCGTCGCCCGCGATGACATCGGGGCCGAAGTGGCCGACGGTGATGTACCGACGCGACTCGCTGAAGTGGCGAGGGATGCAGACGTACGCCTCCGTGGGCTGCTGGGGCTGCACGAAGAGGTAGGGGTGTCCGCGTGCGGCCGCGTGGTCTCGGCCTTGCTGGCGAGCCGCATGTCCCGCACCGCCTCCAGGCGCTTGCGGATGAGGGGGCTCGTCACCAGCTCGGAGGGGTCTGCGTCCGCGAACCAGAGCACCCATCGCTCGGTGCCGTTGATCAGTTCGTCGGCGCCGTAGAAGCGGCGGAGGTACTTCGAGGCGATGGGGTCTGCGGCAACCTCTGCGTAGTCCTCGGCGCGGACCATGAGGTGGCCGCCGTCGGTGGCCATGCTGCCTCGAACGGCCCCGCCGAGCACGGGGCTCAGGGGCTTGCTCAGCTTCTCGACGAAGATGTCGGGCGCATCCACGAGGTAGGGGTTCAGGCGCGTGACGTCGACCTCTTCCGGGAGGCCTCGCGACTCGCTGTAGTCGAAGAGCCGCACCGGCTTCGGGTCGCGCGCGAATCCCACGATGACGCAGTGGACTGCGGCGGCGCCGGTGGCTTCGCTGGTCCAGGTGAAGGTGCGGTGCGCGAACGCGATCTTCCATCCGGCGTTGAGGATCGAGGGGAACAGGAGCCGGACCTGGTCGCCCTGCGTGATGGAGTTCGTGGTGACGAATGCGAAACGCGCGTCACGGGCGTCCTTGAGGTAGTCGATGGACTTGGCGTGCCACCCGGTGACGAAGTCGAGTCGGCTGAGCGACTTCTGCCCCCATGCCGCCTGGAGGTCGGCGAGCTGGTCCTTCTCGCGGTTGTCGCCGAGGAAGGGCGGGTTGCCGAAGACGAGGGTGGTGTTGGTGGCGGGGAAGACGTCGTTCCAGTCGGCCCGCAGGGCGTTGTCGTGGACGATCTTGGCGGCGACCTTGATGGGTAGCCGCTCGGGTGCGGCGCCGAGGGTCTCGGCCATGCGCTGGTTGGCCTGGTGGTCGACGAGGAACATCGCGGTCTCGGCGATCTTGGAGGGCCACCAGTTGATTTCGATGCCGCCGAACTGGTCGGGTGTCACGTTGAGGCCCCAGGTGGCGTCGATGGCGTACATCTGAGATTCGCCGCGCAGTTCGCGGAGCCGAACGAGCAGGCGCAGCTCGATGTCGCGCATCTCGCGGTAGGCGACGATGAGGAAGTTGCCGGAGCCGCAGGCGGGGTCGAGGTAGCGCATGTCGGCGAAGGACTCGTGCAGGCGCGTGAGGGCGGCGTCGGAGTTCCACGCCTCTTGGAGTCGGTGCTCCAGCTCGTCGAGGAACAGGGGCCGGAGGGTCTTCAGGATGTTGACCTCGGTCGTGTAGTGCTCGCCGTGCGCCCGGCGCTGGGCTCGGCTGGACATGCCCTGGAACAGGGAGCCGAAGATTGCCGGGGAGACCTTGGACCAGTCCTCGTCGCAGGCTCGGAGGAGGGCCTTGCGCATGTCGGAGTCGAAGGTCGGGATGTCGACGTTGGCCTGGAAGATGCCGCCGTTGACGTAGGGCAGCTTCGCCAGTCGGGTGTCGAGGCGCGGTGAGCGCTTCTCCTTCGGGGTGTTGAGGACCTGGAAGAGGTGGGCGATCTGCGCTCCGGTGTCGGACCCGTCTTCGCTGGTCATCTCGCTGATGAAGGTCTCGAAGGCGCCGTTCTCCCAGAGCCCGTCGGCATCGTCGCCGAAGAGCAGGAACAGCAGGCGGGTCATGAAGATCGCGGCCTGCTCGGCGTCGTGATCGTCGCCGTTCGCGTCGATGTCACCCAGGAGCGCTTCGTAGAGAGCGCCCATGGCGCGGGCCGCCTTGACGGTGACCTCGTGCTGGTCGTCGAGCTGACGCTTCGGGGCGGCGTACCCGCTGAGGAATGCGAAGCGGGAGATGTGCCTGGGGAGCTTCGAGACGGGGAAGCGGAAGGGCGGATCGGCGGGCGACAGGAGGTCTGTGATCTGGATGTCGTGGAAATCCGAAGAGACCACGAATCTGGGCATCTCTGCTGGGAGGATGTCGCCGCCCGCGAGGTAGTCCTCCGCCTGGCTGTCGGCCTTGCCGAGGTCGCGGCCGAGACTCTTCTGCTCGGCGATCATGACGCCGGGCATGAAGACGTCGATGCGACCGTCCTGGCCGGTGGAGGCCCGGCGGGCCCGGCGCTCGAACACGGCGGTCGAGTAGCGGTCGACGCCGAAGACCTCGAAGAGCTGATTCCAGAAAGTCTGGCTGCTCCGCTGCTCCTCGCCGAGATCACCCTTCCACCGCGCCGTGAATGCCTGCGCGCGCTTGGTCATCTCGGTGGAGGAGAGAACCTTCGGCTTCGTCGAGGTCTTGGAGGGCATGCGGGTCCTGTCGGGTCAGTCGTTGTGGGGCTCGGGCGTGCGGCCGTTCGCGATGTCGTCGGCGTCTCGGTAGTCGAGGAGGCGCTGTCGCTGCTCGTCGGTCAGCTTGACGCCGAAGGGGCCATCCTCTGCCCAGGTGAGCCGTGTGTCCTCGGGGTTGGGGAGGGAGCGCTTGTCTCGGCGGGGCATGGTGCGGAGCATCTCGCGTGACGTCTCCAGCCCGCGGATGATCTGCGGGACCGGATCGTGCGGCTGCTGCGGTTCCGCGCGCTGCCGAGCTTCGAGCGCCCAGGCGGCTTTTCGCTCGGCGGCGAGGTAGTCGATCGCCGCTTCGGCTGTCGGCAGCTCGACGGGTGCGGTGCCGGTGTCTTCGACGAGCGGGAACATGCCTTCTCGGCCGCTGGGGCAGTAGATGCGCCAGCCTCCACGCCATCGTTTCGCGATGCGGTAGTTCTGGCCCTGGGCCTTCGCGGGCCCGCCGCGCCCGAAGGGGCCGACGTCGACGAAGCCTGCGGGCAGACCGAGCGACTGTGCGTACTGGTCGTAGGTGGCGCGCATGGGCCCTCTCGTCGGTGTGGCGATGCCGCGACGGGAGCTGCGAGCCCCCAACCCAGCCTGTCTACAGTACACCCAATCCGCGCGACTGTCCAGGTCGACGCGAGGCCGTGCCGGTCCCTCGTGAGTGAAATCGGGATGAGGTCGCACCTCCGCGACGCGCCCCGATTGGCCAAGCTGGAGGCCCACGCAGAAAGCGCTCCATGGACATCACGAACCCCCTCGCCGCCGAAACGGACTCCGACGCGCTCCGCTCTGCCGAGCGCGTGTACGGGCAGTGCTCCCTGCGGCTCGTCACCTCGCGCGTCTGGTCGATCAGACAGGGCTCGGTGGGCATCAGTGCGACCGAGATCATCCGGATCGACACGCACCCGCAGACGAAGCCGCGCGCGACCCTCAAGACCACGCTCGATGCCGGACGCGTCGGCGGCGGCCAGATCACCGTCGAGGTGTGGGGAAGCATCGGCTGGATGCCCGTCCACTCGCAGTTGATCGACATCGACAGGTGGACGCCGGAGTTGCAGGCGGTCGACGTGGAGGACTTCTCCGACCTGCCCGAGAGCCTGCGGGACTACCTGAGCATGCAGATGGGCCGGGTGACCCTGGAGGCCGTCGGCTTCTTCATCTGAGCGCTGGCGACCGCAGGCGGCTCACGCGAGGGCGAAGACCTCGGCGGGGGCCGCCTCGTCGACGGGGATGGCTCGAATCGTGGGCTGGTAGACGCGTCCCGGCTTGTCGATCGTCATCTCCACGATCTCCGGCAGTCGCAACATCGGCCTGGGCTTCATGACTTCGCGTTCGATGAGGCGCTCGATGACTTCGACGTCGCCGCCGTGGTCGACGACGACCCAGAGGTGGCGGTCCCCTTCGGGCAGTGAGTCGACGGCGTGGAAGGTGAAGTTGGACCCGTCGTGGATCACGTGGTCGCGGGAGGGCGGCGCGTCGAACATGGCGACGAAGTCCGCCTCGGGGCGCTCGGTGATGGTCGCGACGTAGAGGCGGACGCGGCGAGCCCAGCCCTTGGCGATCCGGGCCTGGATGCGCTCGGTGCCGTCGCGATGGCGCCACCAGGCGAAGTACCCGACGGCCGCGAACAGGCCGAGCAGCAGCGGCGATGTCGCGGGGTAGGCGATGCTCCCGGCGAGGATCAGCGCGGCGACGAGGACGAAGACGAGGATCGAGCGGTTCGCGTGGACACCATGCGGGGTGACGCGAGGCTGGAGGTGATCTGGCGGCCTCGTGGCGATCATGGATGCGCGTTCTGCGGGAGTGAAGTCGTCGTACATCAGGCACTCGCCGCCGAGCGGTGGTGGATGGCGACGGTGCCATCCGTCTTGGCCGCGACGGTGATGGAGATCGGGGTGCCGTCGGCGTCTTCGGTGGCAGACCAGGTGGCGTGAGCCAGGGGAAGTCGGGGTCGTTCAGTCGCGGGGGCTTCGAGAAGGCCTTGCGGATCAGGGGCATGGGAAGCTCCGCGGTCTCGGCGACGTAGCGGCTGACTTCCGCCTCCCAGATGTACTCCTCCAGCACGAGGCGGTGGAGTCGGGTCTCGGCGAGGCGTCCGACGCTTCCGGTGATGCCGAGACCGACGATGGCGATCGCCACCGTGACAGGCCAGTACCCCATGGCTCCGATGGCGACCGCGAGAGTGACGCCAAGAAGGAATGCGACCCCGGTGGCGATGCATCGGGTGCGGACCTGGTGTCGGATCGCGGCGCTCTTGGGCGGGATCAGCCCGTTGCCTGTTAACACGAGCGACTCCGTGCGCCGGAGGCGTCGGTGAGGAGCAGGATGCTCCCGTCGGCGGCGACGACGAGCGTGTCCGTGCGATGGTCGCCGAAGACGTCGGTCGAGTGGGCCGCGCGCCAGAAGTTGGGGCCGGGGAGATCGGGGTGGTTCGAGTGGATGGAGGCGCGCAGGACGCGCTCCACTTCGGCCTCGTCGAAGTCGATGGTGTCGACGCGCGTCACGGCGGAGCGGACGAGTCGCGACCACGTGTTCATGCGGGCGCGGGCGCGGTCCTGGAGCATGAAGGTGACTCGCTGGGCCAAGAAGAGCGCGATCGTTGCCGCGGTCGTGAGGGCCTGCGCGATCATCGGCGCTTCGAGGAAGGCGAGGGCGAAGACGCTGACGGCGCCGACGAGAGGCAGGAGTGTCGCTGCGGGATTGCGTCCGTGACGGCTGGTCTCGACCGTTCGGGGCGTCGGGGTGAGCCGGGCTATCTCGGCATTCGCGGGAATCGAAGCGCTGGTCAGCATTCCTTTAGTGTAGCAGGTTGCCGAATTGGGTCGACGGGGTTACTCTTCGGCGCTGCGTGACGGGACTCGGGTCCGCGCTGCCGCCGTGCGCTCCTCCATGTCGAGTACCGCCGTGATGCGCTTGTCGACTGCGGCGTTGAGCGTCCCGAACGTCACGACGCACGCGGCGATGATGATGACGACGATCCGCCACGGAAGGGCGCCGAAGGCCATCCCCACCATGCAGGCGGCGATACCGGCGAAGGGAAGGATCAGGGCGCCAATGCGGGCGCGATTGAGGAACCTCAAGCGGCTCGCGAGCTGATCCCTCGTGAGCGCCTCGATGTCGTTCATGGCCACATCGTACACACGCGGTTTTTGACGAATGTCGGAGGGGGTATGTACTGTAGTAATCAAGCCCGAGGGACGGGCCACGAGAGGAGACCATGACCATCACCGCACCGGCTCGCGCAGCCGCCACGACCCCCGCCAAAATCGCCGAGTACAAGATCGGCCCCTACTCCATCATGAAGTTCGAGAAGTGGTCCGCCCGCGAGGGCATGGGCTTCAACCTCACTGTCAAGCGCGACGGCAAGAAGGTCTTCACTGTCCACGAGGAGG
This sequence comes from Frondihabitans sucicola, assembly GCF_030296615.1. Taxonomy (GTDB): domain Bacteria; phylum Actinomycetota; class Actinomycetes; order Actinomycetales; family Microbacteriaceae; genus Frondihabitans; species Frondihabitans sucicola. Next base: position 325,673 of record NZ_AP027733.1, read on the forward strand.
GCAACGGCGGCTCGATTCGCTACGACGAGATCGTCGACCCCAACCTCTACGAGAAGGACGAGGAGAAGTTCTGGCAGCAGATGCGCGCCAGCCAGGGTGAGATCAAGGAGTTCGCCGCCTTCGCGGACCGGCTCCTCAAGGGTCTCGGCGAAAAGGAGATGCTCGGAGACGAGTGGGCACCCGCGTCGCTCCTCTGGACCTTCGTCGCCAACAAGGTGGATGTCGAGCGAGTCATGCGCCGCCGCAAGTGCACGCGCCTGGTCGCGGCCGACGCTCTCTTTCCGATGGCGGCGGCTGGGCGCGAGGGCCTTTCGGCCCCGTACGAGTTCGACCTGCTGGCCACGCCGGAGATCGCGAACCGCTACGCCTGAGTCGCTACCGAAGCGCCCGTGAGCAGGTCTTGCGGGCGCTTCGCCACGCTCGGAGTCATCCCTCTTTTTCGGCCCAGAGCTTGTCGAGGGCGGCGATGTACTTGCCCTGCTGGTCCTTGGCCGTGCCCTTCTTGTAGAAGACCAAGCCGATGTCGCCCTTCAGGTACCCGCCGCCACCCTTGGTCTCGTACTCGGCCTCCCGGACGCTCGTGAACTTCACCACGTCGATGTTCGGCGTCGTCACCCAGTCCGTGCACTCGTTGATGCCGTTCTCGCCGCACTGATAGTCCGAGACATCCTTGAAGCTCGTCTCCGGCAGCCCCGCGTTGATGAAGGTGGCCACCACGTCGAGGGCGCGGATGCTGGACTTCGGCAGCACGTCGCCCGACGCCGTCGGCGAAGGCTTCGAGGTCGCCGCGGCCGTCTTCGTGCCAGTCGAGGTGCCGGGCGTCGCGCACGACGCGAGCCCCGCAACGAGTGCCAGTCCGGTCATGGTGGCGAGAGCGAGCTTGGTGGTGCGCATGATGGTTCCCCTGTGATCCGGCGCCCAGTGCGGCGCATCCCCAGTATTCCGGGGATCGCGAAGGGACCGGAAACCGGCACGGTCCCGTTTTCAGGGGACCGACGCCCCGCGATCGCCCCACTGGGCCTCGCGGGGCTCAGCAGGCGTGAGCCGGAGGGTCGGGGGCGGGAGTCCCGGCGAAGCGAAGAAGAAGGGCCGCCCGGATCACGCGGGCGGCCCATTCTGGAAGTGGCGGGGGTAGGGGACCCCGCGTGAATAGGTTCGCACCCGAGGACGAATCGGATTGACCTCGCCGCACCCCCAAGTCGGGGCTCAGCCGCCCAGGAGCATCGTCCGGGCGTCGTTGGATGCCCGGCGGCGGAGCGCATCGCACTGCTCGCAGGCGCACTGCTCCGTCACCCAGCCCGTCGACTTCGAGATCGCCATGATCGGTGCGCCCTGCGCGAGGAGGCGCGTGATGGCGGCCGTGAGGTCGTGGGCGTGCTGGTTCGTGATCACCGTGGATGGCCGTTCACCCCGTGCCGCCGCGGCGCGGTCGTAGATGTCCTGCTCGACAGCGCGCCTCGCCTCGCGGGCGCGGGCGGCGGCCAGATTCTCGGCGTGCGCCCGCGCGTCCTGCTGGGCCTTCATCTTCAGCTTGATCCGGGCTCGGTCCATGGCGATGTTGAACGCGGCGAGGTCCACTTCGCGGGGGCGCGAGCGCGGCGCGGGGGCCGCGACGCGGTGGTGTCGCCGAGGCAGTCGGCGGTCTTGGCCGGAGTGTCGATCGCGTAGTCGGGCATGCACCAGTGCGCGGGGATCGTGACGTCGGTCAGCTCGACAGGTTCGTAGGCCATGTCCTGGTTGCGGAACATGGCTCGGCAACTGACGCAGTGCCAGTGGTTCTCCCCCACGGTGATCGTCCGTGGGAGGTGGTCGAGCCCCTGCCGCGCCGCAGCGACGCGGGCGACTCCGGTGAGTAGGTCGTGGTTGTCGACGCGCGCGGAGGTGGCGCAGTCGGGGCATGAGCCGTGAGCGTCGACGAGGTGCCCGACGCCGATGGATGGCTTGTGGCACGCCTTGCAGACGTGGACACCCCAGGGCACGAGGCCGCGGGCTGTCGTCGTCTGGGCGCCCCGCCAGGTCGCGGGCCATGCGAGGAGCGAGCGCACGGCCTGCTCGATCGGGAGCGTCTCGCCGTGGCTTCGCTCTACGGCGACGGAGTCGCTCGTGAATCGCAGGGTCAGCGTCGGAACGTTCGTGGGCTGCGCCGGTTTCGCATGGGCCGCGAACCAGATGGTCTCGACGCCGTCGGCGGCGTAGCGCTCGGTGCGGCGAAGGTATTCGGCGGGTGTCTGGCGTGACCACTGCACCTCGAATGCGATCCGGCGGCCGCCCTTCTCGACGAGGACGTCGGCGACCCAGTTCCGCTCCGAACCGTCGGGCACCTCGTCGCGGGCGGTCCAGCCCGCGCTCCGGGCGGCGAGCATGATCGCGGCCTTCGTGCGAAGGTGTTCGGCCGACTCTGGGCGGTGGTCGACGTCGCAGTCGGCGAGGCGCTCGTGGTGGAAGTGCCGGAGCCCGAGCTTGGAGGTCCAGGGCAGGGCCCGGACGCCGCAGGGGAAGCGCAGGTCGGCCTTGTCGCGCCTGAGAGCCGTCCACTCGTCATCCGTGAGGAACGGCGCGGCGACGGCGTTGTTCCCGAGGTACGCGGTCAGCGGCATCGGGGCATCCCGGGGTTACTCGGCGGACTTCTCCGGCGCGGGCTTCTTGGCCGCGGGCTTGCGTGGCGCGGCGGGACGCTTGGCGGGGGTCGACGTGGTGGCGCGCGGCTTGCGGGCGGCCGTCGTGCCCGACTTCGCGGCAGGCTTCCGCGCGATGGTCTCGGCAGGGACGGTCGGTGCGGCGGTGTCGGCCGAGACATCCTCCAGGGTCGGCTCGGCGACGATCTCGACCGGCTCGGGGGTCGTGAAGCCTTCGGGGGCCTCGGCTTCGACCGGAGCCTGGTCAGCGGCGGGCTCAGCCTCAGGCTCGTCGACGACGACGGTCTTGCCGTGACCGGGTGCGCCGATGATCAGCGCGGCGGGCGCCTCGTCGCTCGGTTGGGTGAGGTCGAAGTGGACCGTGTCGGACTTCGCGGTGCGCGTCCGGAAGCGGAGGAGCATGAGGGCGACCGCGTAGGCGGCGACGGCGAGGAGGCTCCCCAGAAGGTGACCGACATCTCGGCGCCGAAGCTCGCGAAGATCGAGAAGACGGCGAAGAAGACGAAGACGGCCAGGAGTGCGTTGCGGACGTAGGTCCAGGTGCGGATGCCGCGCGGCGACGCGAGCCAGGTGCGGACGTTCGAGTCTGGCTGAGGCTGGGTCGCATTGACAGTCATACGTGTATTGTAGCAGAACTGGTCTGTCTACAGGGCAGGCGTCGCACCCCAGATCGAGTGTCGGCACTCTTGCCGACTTCATCCGTAACACCCGTTAATCGCACGTCGGCATCGAAAGGCGGCCCATGGAGGCATTCGAAGAGTTCGTGGCGCTGGCCATGGAGTCCGAGGGGCTGCTCGTCGCCGGGCCACGGAAGTACCCGGTGAGCAAACTCACCCGCAAGGCGGGATACCCGGAGACGCAGACGCATGGCTACGAAGTCGACCTGGTCGGCGTGCGCTCCGATCGGCTGGTCCTGGCGACGGTCAAGTCGTTCTTCGGATCGCGCGGCGTCGTCGCCGAGCACGTGCGTGGCGAGCACGACAACCGGGTCTTCAACGCCCGCTACGCCCTCCTGAATGACCCAGTGGTCCGCGACGGCGTTGTCGCCAAGGCCGCGGAGCAACTCGGCTTCCGCCTCGACCAGGTCGAAGTGCGGCTCTACGCGGGGAAGTTCGCGGGCAAGCGGCACGAGGGTGAGATTCGCGAGTGGGCCGCCGGGCAGAACGTCGGCGGCGGGCCCATCCAGGTGCACGGCCCAGACGCCGTCGTGGACAAGGTCCGGCTCATGGCCGAGCGCACGGAGTATCGCGACAGCGCCGTCCTGGCCACGCTGAAGCTCCTGAATGCCACTGGCGACCTCTCGCCTCGCACGCCCCTCGCGTAGGCCTGAGCGGGCACGGCAGAGCCCCCGGCTTCCAAGTGGAGACCGGGGGCTCTGCGGTGAGGCTAGGAGGCCAGGAGCGCCTGCACCTTGGCGAGTCGCTCGGCGGGCGTGATCTGCCAGTCCCCCGCGGCCGCGGTGATCTCGGCGAGCTTGCGGACGATGGCCTGCTCGGCCTGCTCCTCGGGAGTGGCCTCCGGGGCGCTGAGGTCGAGCGCCGGGAGGAGCGAGGGGTCGTCGTGCCGAGCTTTCAGGTGGTCCGAGTTCTCCCAGATGTTGCCGGAGTGCGGGCGGAACGTGGCCTTCTCCATGATTTGCTTCACGTGATACGAGTAGTAGACGCTCCCGTCGGCGTTGAGGGTGACGAGCCTGTTCCGGTGGTTGCCGACGAGCGCGGTGGGCAGGATGGCCTTGGCACCGTCGGCGTCGCGGACGATGCTCGCGCGGACGAAGGCCCCGAAGGAGTCGTGGTAGTGCACCGTCGTGCCGACGATCTGCTGGTCCCACCAGATTTCCTCGTCCGACTGCGCCGCCTTCCAACGGGCCTCGAACGCGACCTTGTGCAGGATCGACTCGCTCATGAAGACCTCGTGGTGGCCCGCGAAGTCGGAGGGGATCGTGCGGCCGTCGAACTCGATGGGCTCGTCGATGACGACGCACTCCCAGCGAGCGTTGCCGAGGGAGCGGATCGCCTCGAACAGCGGCTGGCCGTCCGCCATGGGGGAACGGAAGCGCATCCCCTTGCTGACGCGGGTGGGGGCCTTGCGGGTGGCGGTGGCGGTGGTCATGATGTCCTCTCGTGTCCCCGTCCCTCGGAGACATTTGCTACAGTACACACAGCCTCCGACATTCGTCAAACAAGTCGTGTCCGAGTCGTCGTAACTCGCGTTACTCTTTGACCACCGAGCCCAGGAGTGCCATGCCGATCATCATCACCTCCGTCCTCGCGCCGCTCGACGGCGAGCCGCCACTCGCGGCGGCGAGGCCCGCCCTCATGAACACCCTGACGGGGTGGCGCTTCGACGCCACTGACGGCTTCGCGGGCAGGCTCACCGCGTCCTCCGACGACGGCGACATCGCTGTCTGGGCGGAATGGTCGGACTCTCCCAGTGGCGTCGACTACGGATACCGGGGCCGTTTCGAGTCACTTCCGCTGGCACTCCAGCAGGCCCTGAGCGACTTCCTCATGGAGGGCCAGGCGAGAGTGCGCGCCGCGGCGCCGGACCTGGAGAACGTGTGGGCTCGGATCGTCGACGCCTGGGAGGACATGGTCGACTACGAGGACTTTGCCGAACTGCCCATCGACATCCCGGGGCTGAAGTACCCGCTGGTCGAAGCACGGCTGCGCGTGCCCGGCCCGACGGCCTACCCGCCGGAGGTGGAGCCTCTCTTCTATCGGAACCGGCGGCGCTCGATCGACGAGAACCGCACTGCGTCACTGTTCGAGGTGTACGCGCCCCACGGCGGGATCATCGCCTGGGTTCGGCAACTCGGCACCCATGGCCACCCGGTACTCCTGGACCTCGTCGACGAGGACCCGAAGATCGGCCTCACCGGCGCGCGGCTGACTGAAGCGCTCATCGCCCGAGGGGTGCACGAGTTCGATCGAGAGGAGCTTCGCTACCGGTTCGAGACGGCCGCCTACCGTGCGCTCCTGTTCGGCGACGTGAGCTAGCCCGCCGCGATGGAGAATCACCCGCTTCGAGATGGGGAGCCTCAGTAGATTCGTTGCGGGGGCGAGGCGCCTCCGCGGCAGAGTGAGGAGACGTCATGGCGAGGAAGTTGAGCAAGAACGAGCAGGACAGCATGGTCGTCGAGATGGCCGTGAGTCTCGATGGCAACAAGCTGGGCGACGAGAAGTTCGAGGAGATGTACGAGCAGCTTGACGCGTCTCACCAGGAGCAGGTCGATGAGGACCTGCGCACGTTCGCCAACAATGCCGTCGGCGACGACGACTGGGAGTGATGGCGTCGACACCCACGCCCTACCCGCCGTCCTGGGACCGGGAGGGGCTTGAAGCTCTGGGGTTCGAGGGCTTCGTGAGCTTCGGCGAGGTCCGCATCCCGAGGCATCTCGTCATGCCGAACGAGCGCGGCATCTACGCCGTGATCCGACCAGGCTCGCAGGCGCGCGCCTTCACCGCCGAGACCCGCGCGAAGGGTGGCGCATACGACCTCGACGATCTCGCCTCCCGGTGGGTCGACGCGAGCCCGATCGTCTACATCGGCAAGGCCGACCCGGTCGGGGGCATCCACAAGCGCGTGAAGCAGTTCGGTCGCCGGGGCAACTCGCACACGGGCGGGCGCTCCATCTGGCAGTTGGCCGACGCGGACGAGTTGCTCGTCGCATGGCTTCCGACGGGCGAGGAGACGGGGCGCGCAGTGGAGAAGCGGTGGATCGAGCGGTTCGTCGAGACCTTCGGCAAGCGCCCCTTCGCCAACATCGACGACTGACTTCGGCCGGCTCTCCCATCCCCGACCCTCCGGCGCCCCGCGCCCTGCACGCCAAACGCCCGCCCTCTCGTGGAAGGCGGGCGTCGAGGCGGAGCTGGGCTTACTTGACCTCGTCCTCATCGAACGGGCGGGCGAACGCGGCGAGGCGCTGATCGGACCCCCATGCGTCGTCGAGCACTTCGAGCGCAGCTTCGACGGCCGCCTCCAGGCCCTTCTGCGAGTAGCGGGCGACGGGGATGGCGGGCAGGGCGACGACGTTGATGAGCCCGTCGCGGCCGTACGTGATCTGCTGGTGGCGGACGTTGCCGACGAGGACGCCGCGGTTCAGGTGCGCGACGAAGTTCTTGCCGCTGTGCTGCACGACGAGCTTCAGGCTGACGGCACCCCAGCCTCGGGCGGTCTGCATCTCCTGGTGGATGACCTCGATCTTGACGATGCGGTCCTTCGCGTCGAAGCGGCGCTCGGCGCCTCGGAACGGGTTGGTGCTGTCGGTCATGGTTTCCTCTCGGGAGCTGTCCCTCAGCTCCTCATGAAACCTACCGTACATGCATCATCCGACATTGCGTCACAGGGGCAGGTCAGTCGGCGCAGGGCTCGGGTTCATCCTCGGCGGCATCGACGGCCTGGTGGGCGTCGGTCGCCTGCCCCTTCCACACCTGCCCGTAGACGGATGCGCGAAGGTTCTCCAGGAACGCCTCACGACTAAGCTGCAACGTCCCAGCCCTCCGACTCGGCGATCATGGCTTCCTCGTCGCGCAGCTCGTGAACGCGGCGGAGCACCTGTCGATCGCTCATTCCGATGCGCCGGGCCGTCTCGTTGATGCCGACGCCCATGTCGCGGAGCCTCCGGATGGCCTCCCACTGCTCGGCGCGGGTGAGGGTCGTCGAGTGCTCGCCAAGGAGGACGCCCTGCAAGGCCACCTCATCGACGGCGGAGGAGAGCCCGTCGACCGAGTCCGATTCGGGAAGGTCGAGCGCGACGACCCCGGTGTCGATGTCGTCCCATTCCATCGGCCCCAGCCAGCCTTGAGCGCGGGCTCGGGCCACGTTTCGTCGGCCGTGCGCTGCGGAGTGGGAGTTGTCGTACGTGACGGGCGTGAAGGCGTACTTCCCGTAGATGGCCTTCACGGCCTCGGCATGCACGATCTGCATGGTCGGTTTCGTGAGCTTGATGAGAACGTTCTGTGCCGAGCACCCGAGCATTTTGCCGATCATGCCGTACGAGTAGCCCATGACGGCCAGCGCCTGGAGGCGACGAACGTACGGGGCGGAGTCGACGGCCTTGTGCGGGCTCTGCTGCTCGAAGGGGGTCACGGCGAGGATGCGGCGTGCGGCTGCGCGCGGGACTCGCTCCACGGGCGTCGGGTTGGCGACGGTCGGCTTGGTGGCCAGGTAGGAGCTAAGACGCCTGCGGTCGAAGCCCGCCTGCTCACCGATGAGCCTGAGGGTCATGCCTGACGCCTGGAGGGTGCGGATGTGATCCCGAATGGTCTCCACGGGGACCCAGACGACCTTGGAGACGCGGTCGATGCCGACGGGCGCGACGGCGCCACTGAGGACCTCGGGCGTGACCGCGAGGATGGCGATCGCCGTCGACTTGAGAATGCGGTGTCGCACGCGGGACCGCCGGGGGCCGCCGTCGGTGGCCATGAGGTTGTAGAGGGTGTCTTGGCTCACGCCGCACGCGGTGGCGATCTTGGCCATGGAGGTGCCGGTGGCCCGAAGGGTCGTGATGTGCTGACGGATCGGAGCGATTGGCAGGTAGTCCTTCCCTCCGCTCGGAAGCCGAAGCGTGCCCGCCATCGGCGCGACCGCACCGCGGCCGCTCATGCGACTTCCCGGGAGGCGTCGTTCGGGAGCGATCCGTCTTGCTCCATGCCCCGCTCGATCTCGCGCGCGGTGAAGATGCCCATGGCGAGCCCGTCCGAGACGGCCCGGTAGCCCATGCCTGCGGCGAAGAGGCGGACTGCCGCGATCTGGCGTTCGGTGCCGGTGAGGGACTTCGCGTAGCTCCCTCGCAGAACGCCTGAGCGGACGTCGGCAACGGCGAGGTCGATGGCGATCTCGTCCACCAGGTCGATCTCCGCGCCAGCATCATCCAGCTCCGGAGTGAGTGCCTGCGCCCTCAGCCCCGCCTCGATGTCGTCCCAGTCGAGCGGCCCGAGCCAGCCCTTGGTGCGGGCCCCCGCCGCCAGCTTGCGGCCGAGCCTCCGGGTGGAGTCGGAGACGTAGACGGGCTCGCGGTGCGCGTACTTGGCGTAGGCGACGGAGACGGACTCGGCGAAGTGGACGCGAACCTCGGGCTGGATGGCCTTGGGGCGCACGGTCTTGGCTTTGCAGCCGAGCATGCCGCCGATCATGGCGTACGTGTAGCCCATGGCCACGAGGGCCTGGAGGCGGCGGTTGGTGGGCCGGGCGTCGATGGTCTGCTGGGGGCTCGTGGGTCCGGGCTTCACGGCGAGGATGCGCCGCGCGGTCCCGCGGGAGACGCGATCCGCGGCGGCGACCTGTTCGACCTCGGAGCCGGTGGCGAGGATGGCGACGAGGTGACGGCTGGTGATGTTTGCCTGCTCGCCGATGAGGTGGAGGTTCATCCCGGAGGCCTGGAGGGTGCGGATGTGCGTGCGGACCTTTTCGACGTCGACCCAGACGGCTTGCTGGATGGCCTTGGGGGTGACTGGCGCGTCGCCCGTTTTGAGGGCGTCCGCGGTGACCGCGAGGATGGCGGCCGCGGTGGTGCGGAGGATGCGAGTGCGTGGGGTTGGGAACTGCTTGGTCGGTTCCGTGATGAGGGCGTTGAACAGGGTGCCGACGCTGATGCCGGAGATGCGACTGATGGACGCCATGGATACCCCGGTCTCACGGAGAGCCTGGACGTGCTCGCGCACTGGGCTGATCGGCATCCAGTCCTTGCCCCCGGTGGGCAGCTTGATGGCGCTCATGCGGCAGCCCTGCCCTCGTCGCGGATCGAGGTGACGGCGGCCAGCGAGTCCTCGCCGGTGGCGCGGAGGACGCGGCTCCGACCGATCTTCGTGATGCGGCAGATGAGCTTGATGCCCATGCCCGCACGGCGGAGATTGCGCACGATCTGTTCCTTCTCGGCGATCGTGAGGAGTTCGGCGTCGATGTCCTCCGTTTTCCGGGAAAGGGCGATCCTGGTCGCACGGGCGACGAGTTCCGGATCGACGGCATCCTGGCTGCGGAGGGTCTTCGCGTCCTCGGCGAGGATGCCCTGCTCGATGTCCTCCCAGTCGAGAGGGCCATGCCAGCCACTCTCACGGGCGTGAATCTGGCTCCGGCGGGCCGCACCCGACTCGTAGGCCGTCCGGTAGACGGGCGGCTCGAAAGCGGAGCGCTGGTAGAACGCCCGGATGAGGTCGGCGGCGCGGCGGCCGATACCCTCCTCCTCGTCGATCTTGCTGAGGAACGATTTCGATAGGCCGATCGCGGCGCCGACCATGGTTGGCGTGTAGCCCATGATCGCCAGGGCGCGCATCCGGCGCACAGAGGGCTGGGATGGGATGAGGTGCGCGTTGGGCAGGAGCGCGGGCGGGGCCACGGGACCCGTGACGGTGCCTGCATCCTCGGAGAGGAGACCGCGCTCGATGTCGAGCCAGTCCCCCGGGCTGCGCCAGCCCTTCGCTCGGCCTTCGTTCTGGGCCCGAATCGCCGAGCCGCGTTCGTAGCCGTCCCGGTAGACCGGGGGTCGCATGGAGTCCTGCTGGTAGAGCGCGCGGATACGGGCGCCCGTCAGGCGTGTGACGGTGGTGCCCGCCTCGATGTTCAGGAGGCGTTGCCTGGAGACGCCGAGCTTGTTCCCGATCATCGAGCGCGAGTAGCCGACGACGACGAGGGCCTGAATGCGGCGGATGGTGGAGGCCGACGATACGAGGGTGGTTCCCGAGACGCCGAGGTCGACCGTGACGGCGTACAGCGCGTCGGCGGTCGTGGCGAGGGCATGCGTGTAGACGTCGCGCCCCTTCGTCGGGGTGGTCTGCACCAGGTTCGCGATCGTCGTGACGCTGACGCCTGACAGGTCGGCGATCCGGCTACGGGTCATGCCGCGGCGGCGGAGCTGGTTGAGGTGATCGCGGAGCGGCTCGATGGGCACGTACTCGGCGCCGATGGACGGCAAAGACATGACCTTAGTGTAGCAGGTTGCGACTAAAGTCTTCTCCAGATGCGGGCGGCTCCGCCTGACTCTCCCATCCCCGACCCCCTGCTCTAGTCGCGCTCCATCGCCCGCTCGAAGTAGGTGCCGGTGTCCAAGTCCGGGTCGTAGCCGAAGCCCGTCTCGCCGTAGTCGTGCGGAGCACCCGCTCGAAGAGTTCGTCCTCGTCCGCGATCTCGATGATCACGTGTCGACTTGTCGTGTGCGCGATGCTGACGGCGTCTTCGTCGAGACCGAGGGCCTCTTCGATCGCACCTGCGATGTAGAGGTCGCGGTCCACCCCGACTGGTGCAGCAACGGCGATGGCGCGGCCGTCGGCGACGATGGCGAACGCCTCCTCGGCTTCATGGACGCGCACGAGATGGACGTCCTCCTCGGGGTAGAAGGCGATGGGTCGGGCGTGAGCGGTCAACCAGGCCTTGCGGCCGCCGTCGCGCGCGCCCCACCCGACGGCGTCGCTGGCGCGCTCGGGGGTGTCGGCGAAGGCGCGGCGGAGGGTCGAGCTGAGACCGTGGGGGTCGTCGTCCTCTTCGGAATCGACCACGAGGCCGTAGCACTCGGCGCAGACGAGACGGAGGCGCGAGATGGCGCGCGGGATGCGCTCGTCGGCGGTGTCGGCCGGGAGGTCGTCGTCGCAGAGGATGCAGCGGGCGCCGCCGAAGTCGATCATGCGTCGCCGTGGTTCTCGTCCGTGATGCGCTGGTGGCAGGGGGTGCAGAGCAGGCGCAGCTCGTCGGCCGTGCCGCGGCGCGGGTCGCCCAGGGGCATGAGGATGTGGTCGATCTCGGCGCCGGGCTCACCGCATTCGACGCAGAGCCCGTTGTCGCGGGCCCAGACCTCGGCGCGCAGCTCGGGCGTGATGGGGCGGTCGTAGCCGCCGACGGACGCCCAGTGCAGGTTGACGCGGAGCGCGCGGATGATGCTGTCGGGTGCCGTCTCGGGGCTGTCGGCGTTGTTCTCGATCTCGCGTCTGATCTTGCGGATGACGGTGGCGGTGGCGCGGCAGTCGAGGGAGCAGAACGCGTCGGCGTGCCCCGTCGTCAGGAACGTCTCGTCGCAATTGGCGCAGTCCACCTCGTAGAAGCGCCTCGGGGGCGCGTCAGCTCCGATGGTGGTCATGGCTCGAATCGTACGGTCGCCCGCCGACGTCGGGGAGCCCACCTTCGGGCTACTTGCGAGCCAGCGCCGCCGCCTCGACCCGGGCGTCGTACTCCGCGCCGACTCGTCGGAGCACGGCGAGGGCGTCCTGGAGCCCGGTCTCTGCGGTGACGTCGCCGTTTCGGACGGAGATGTGCGCGTCGTGCCCATGCATGGCTACGAAGCTGCCGTCGGCGGCGAAGAACAGGTCGAACATGGCGTGCGGCTCGTCGCCGATCCTGACGCGGCGCCCGTTGCTGGCGCTCGGGTGCTCGATCGTGAGACCGAGGCCAAAGGCGAGATTGGTCGCGGCGACGAACGGTGCGGTGTCGAGAGCCACCGGCTTAGCGTCTTCGATGGCGGCGTCGATGGCGGCCACGCGCCGCTCGAAGCTCGGTGCGGCCTCGATGATGGATGCTCCGCCGTCCCCGTAGTACTGGAGGCTCCGCTCGATGCGGTGCAGTTCGTTGTCGCGGTCGAAGGTGGCCTGGGCGGCGAGGATGCGTTCGGCGAGTTCGGACATGGTCATGCCTCCTGGGCGACGGCCGCGGCGCGGTCGAGGTCGGTCTGGGTCTGCGGGGTGCCGCCGGTGTTGACGAGCTGGAACATGGCTGCCTCTTCGCGGATGGTGGTGAGCTGTGCCTCGACGGTGGGGATGGCCCACGCGAGCTTGAAGCGGGAAGCGCGACGTGCGGAGAGTCCGCTGTACGTGACGTAGGCGCCGTCGGGGGTGTCGATGGTCGTCACGACATCCTGGGGCGGCAGCCAGGACGCGGGGATGCTGAGGTTGTCGTCGAAGAACGCGGCGAGGGCTTCGAGTCGCTGCTTGCCGTCGATGACGGCGTACTCGTACTCTCCGCCGTCGGCGAAGTCAGCGTTCCAGCGCGCGTTGATGATGAGCGCCGGGACGGGCAGGCCGACGATGAAGGACTTCACGAGCCCGCGGCGCTGGTCCTCGGACCAGACGCTGCCGCGCTGGTAGGCCGGGTTCAGGTCGGTGCGGCCCAGCGCGACGTCGCGAAGGAGGCCCTCGATGGGGCGGTTGTAGATGTTGAGCGCGAGCGCTTCGAGGGGTGCCTCGGTCTGGAGTGTCATGGTGTCCTCTCGCGGGCCGTCCCTCAGCTCGCATTCGCTACAGTACACGCATTGGCGCAACGTGTCCACTCGGCTTCGGATCAATGCGGCGTCAGGCGTCCCGTCGTCGCCACGGCCAGAGGCTCCGCTTCTTGGCGGGGGTGGCCACGGCGGGCGGCTCAACTCGGGGGGACGTTGGGAAGGCGACGGTGAGAATCTGGGCCCCTGCTGCATTGACTCCGCGCGGGTCCTGGATCGCGTACTCCAGGTCGTCGAGTGAGATGCCGAGCAGATGGCTGTGCTCGTCAGCGCGCTCTCCGTAGGCTCCGGCGGGCATCCGCGCGACCTCCTTCCCCTTTCGGGAGAGGTAGACCTTGCGGTTGCTGTCTTCGCGCGAGGTGAAGCCGTCGGCGAGGCTGGCCGTGTAGGGCAGGCGGTAGACGCCGCCGGCTTCCCAGTCGGACTTGTGCTCCCAGGCCAGATGCCTCTGGAGGGCGTCCATGTCGTCGACCCAGATGACGAAGGTGTCGAAGTAGCCGGACTTCTCTCCGCGCTCGTGCACGGCGTACCCGGTGGACTGCTTGCTGATCCGCATGCCGCCCCAGGGTGCGTCGTACGTGATGGCGTGCAGCTCGACCGAGACGGGCGCCTCCCAGCGCTTCTCGATCCAGACGCGAGTGCGCGCTGGAAGCCAGTTGTCGACCATGATCCCCCGATCCCCCGCGCTCACTATGCGCCGTACGAGTACCGGCGAGCCTTCGCGATGTCGGCGATGCTCTGCGGGGTGCCTGCGGCGTTGACCATGAGGTAGATCGCGGCCTCCTCCTCGATGGTGCCGACGGAAGTCTCCACCATGGGGATCGGCAGTGCCGTGTTGCGGCCGCGGTGCGTGAGGTTCTCGAAGGAGACCATGCTGAACTCCTGCACGGAGTCGAAGTCGTCGGAGTCGAGCCAGGCCGCGGGGATGGAGAACTTGTTGTCCAGCCAGGCGAGTGCGGTCTCGATGCGCTGCTTGCCGTCGATCACTGCCGTCTGCGCGTCGTCGCCGCTGAGGTTCCACCCGCCGCGGAATCGGGAGTTGACGACGATGGCGGGGATCGGCAGACCGATGATCCACGAGGCCATGAGCGCCTGCCGCTGCTCCAGGGTCCAGACGCTGTCCCGCTGGTACGGCGGGGAGACGATGGTCTTGCCTTGGCGGACGCGCTCGATGATGTCGAGCATGTCGAAGTTGAGGTTCTGCGCGGGAATCTTTGGCAGGCCGCGGTTCCCGATGAGCCCCGTGGGGATCGGGCGCTTCGGCTTCTTGGCGTTGGGGTGCTCGCGCTCGTTGTGGCGGTCGGCGTCGTCCTGCGCGGCGTCAGGGCGCTTGCGACGAGGACCACGCCATCCCTCGATGGGGCATTCGGCCACAGTGAACTGCGGCTTGTCCTCGTCTTCGATGATCTCGGCGCCGTAGGAGTCGGAGCCGTCGGCTTCGATGATGGTCATGGTGTCCTCTCGCGCCGTGTCCCTCACGGCGCTATCTACAGTACACCCACATTCTGCCGCATGTCACGCCTGATCTTGCCAGGCGGGTGCGTCGACTACGAGATCGCGACGATCGCGAGCGGCAGTGCCACGATCGGCGCGAGGGCAAAGAAGCCTCCGTCAGCGGAGGATGAGATGCCGTAGGCGCCACCGTAGCGGCCGCGCGAGGTGTAGGCCACCGTGGTCACGACCCTGGAGGCGATGCTGCGGCGATCGCTCTCCCCGGCCGCCCGACCACCTTGTGCGCCACCCTGCGGAAGCCTCCGAGGAGGCCGCGAGTGGACTCCCTGTAGGCCCGCTCCGCCGCTTCGGCGGCCTCACGGGCTCGCGCCTCAGTGGCTCGGCGTTCGGCCTCCAGTCGGGCAGCGCGAGCCGCTGCGATGCGCGCGTCGACGATGAGCCCAGCGGGGACCACGACGACGGTCGAGCAGACGGCGATCGCGATGACCGCGATGGACCACAGGATCGGCGCGTTGTCGATCGCGAAGACGGTGAGGACGGCCACCATGGCGGCAACGAGCAGGGTGGAGCCGATCGTGAGCGCGAGGCGTGGTCGGCGGCGACGACTACGCACGAGACCCTCCCCGGCTGCCGCTTCGCTGTCGGCGGCCGCGGCCTGGACGCGCGATTCGAAGTGGGCCTCGTGAGCCTCGCGACCCTCGGGGGTGAGGATGCCACCCGGCTTGCGAAACACCTCGATGAGCGCGCTCACGCCGCTCAATCCGAAGATGATGGCGCCGACCAGGAGGAAGGTGCTCGCCGCGGCGAAGGCTTCCAGGTGCAGCACGGGCGCGAGGCGGTTGTAGACGACGGGCGCCACGGCCACCACCGCGCCGATGACGAGAGCGATCTGAGTCGGGATGGTGATGTCGCCGAGGCTGCGTTTGGGCATGCTGCTCCTGGATGCACGAGTATGGGCGACCGATTCGTCGCCCACCCTTAGGGTAGCAGGTTGCGACCTACGCCCAGGGTAGCGAGGAGTCTCCCTTGCTCGCCAGGTGCTCCTCGACTTCTGCGTCCTCCAGGTACGGAGACAGGTCATCGCGGATGTCGCCCGGCATCTGTGCCCATGAGTCCAAGAGGCTCGCGTACGTCGGCGAGGGCGGCGCGATCTCGCCGCGACGCCGCGCTTCATCGATCATGGCGGAGTAGTTGGCTCGCTCGGCCTGGAAGAGGCGGGTGAGCTGCGTGTCGCGCACGGCGGAAGCCCGGCGGGCGCGCTCGACCACGGCGGCCGCCTCGAAGGCCTCGCGGCTGACGACCGAGTAGTCCCGGGCGTGCCACTTGGTGAGCGAGACGCGAGCCCCCGTGAGCGCGTCGACGAGCTTGCCGCCCTGCGTGATGCGGAAGAGTCCTCGCCAGACGCCGTCACCGAAGCGGAACGCCGACGGGAACTCGATCACGTCGTCGACCTTGGGCTTCGGCCGCTCGGCAAGGGCCCGGCATCCCGTGCGCCACGTGGCGATCCACGCAGTCGTCTCCTCGCCGAGGCCCATGTCCTCCGCGGGCGTCAGGGCGTCGAGAACCTTCAGTGAGGGGCCTGCGTCTCCTGCGCCGAGTCCCATGCCCTCCCATTGCGACTTGTAGATGAACTCGCGGCGGTCGCCCTTCCCGTGCCAGGACTTGAGGATGACCTCGGCGAACACGGACCCCTTGGGGAGGAAGTCGCCGTCATCGACGATCCGGATGGCCATGTAGAAGGCATCCGCGGTCGAGTTGTGAGCGACGATCTCTCGCCGCCGGGGCGTCTCGGGCGGCGTGGTTCCCGCCAGGAAGAGGGTTTCGGCCCTATCGCGCAAGAAGTAGGAGATGTCGCTCTCGCCCTTTGCGCGACCGAAGGCCGGGTTGTCGGTGACGTAGACGCCGATGCTGCCCATGGTGATGTGTTCCTCTCGTGGACCGTCCCTCGATCCATGAGTCTTACAGTACATAGAGCCACCGACATTGCGTCACACGAGACGAGGTGGGGCGCCTGCGGGTCGGGAATGGGAGTCGTCCGCGGAGCGGATCAGGCCTCGATGTTCTGGCCCACGCGAGCGACGTCGACGATCATCTCCGTGACCGCCGCCAGCTCGCCCGGCGTCAGGATCACGCTCAGGTCGCGCACAAGCGCACCATCAGGGAACTCCGCGGCGGCCCTCACGGCCGTGCGATCGACCAGCGCTCCGTCGGCAGAGGGCTCGAAGTAGGCGGTGGCGTCCTCGAACCAGGCGTCGCCTCGCGCCTTGCGCGCCCCGACGCCCACCTCGCCCTTGCCGCGGTTCAGCAGCTCCAGCCGACGTCCGTCGGAGTGCTCGGCGGCCCAGTCGGGCGAGGCGAGGTAGCGCGGCTCCCCCATCGGCTCGACCATCCATCCGGAAGCCGCAAGGCTCTCGCCGAGCTTGGTCAGGGCGCCGAGCTGCACGAGCCACGCGACGATCGAGCCACCGACGGCGGACGGGGAGACGAGATCGCGCAGGATGGCGCCGGAGCGCTGCATGGCCTCAGCCGTCTCGGTGAACATCGACACCGGCACCTGCGGCGGACGCGGGGTCTGGAGGACGAGGGTCGGGATGTCGGCGTAGGCGTTGGTCAGGGGCGACCAGGTCTTGGGGACGCCGTAACCGCCGTTAGGGAATTGGCGGCTGACGATCGTCTCGATTTCGGTGATCGCGGCGCGGCCGGGATCGTTCTGCCCCACGCTCAGTTCGTAGGAGGCCTCGGCTCGGACGTCACGGTTCTCCTCACGCCAGGCGAGGACGCTCTCGGCAGCCCAGAAGGGCCGTGCGCGGGTGAATCGCTGCGGGTTGACGAGCGTGATGCTCGCAGGCGTCGGGGCCCCGTCGCGGATGAGGTCCTCGACCGCGGCGATGAGAGCGGTGGCGTCCGAGCCGGATGCGGCGAGGTGCATGCCCTGCGCGATGTTGGCCTTGATGGCGTCGACCGCCTTGGCCATCGCGTCGATCTCGGCGTTGACGCTCCTCAAGGGAGTGCGGGCTGCGTCCACCCACTCGATGTCGATGAGGCCGCCGTACCCGGCGAGAAGCGGCCACTGCCGATCAGGGTTGGACCCCTGCGCTTTGACGACGACGAGCTTCTCCACGATGGCCCCCTGGCTCTAGTGACGGTCCCCTTTCGGGGAGGCGCGGCCAGTGTAGCAGGTTGTGACTACACGCCCTTGGGGAGCATGGTGACCAGGGCCCCCTCCTGGCCGACGAAGTCCCGCTCGGAGCAGTGCAGGACGATGCTGTCGCGGGTGACGGTGTAGCTCTCCAGGACGCCGAGGTACTCCCCTCGGGCGTCTCGTACTCGCGCCCGATCCGTTCCTGGGTCACCGACGTGATCTTCGACGGCGCGTTCCGGGCACCGGCGTACTTCCGGCGCTGCTTCGTGTCGGGATTGCAGAGCCCGCAGGCGCGATACGAGCGAAGGTCTTCGACTTCGGCGAGGGTGACGAGGTTGGGCCACTTGGCGACGTAGTCGTAGCCGGACCCGGAGTGCCAGGAGCCTTCGATGGCGTCTCCGCGCTCGATCTCGAACTCGTGGGCGATGTCGCGGTCGACCTGGTGACGGATGGTTCGGCAGTTGGCGAAGTGGACGACGTTGGTCGAGCCTGCGACCACGTTCACGAGGTAGAGCCTGCCCGCGGCAAGGTCGGTCATCACCTGGTCGTTCTCGGCCTTGATCTGCTCCGGGAGCTGCTTGAAGTGCTCGCGCTCACGGGCGTCGATCTCGGCGGCGTAGCGGACCGCATCGTCGAAGGCGAGCTGCTGGCGGGGCGAGAGGTCGATCGAGGCTCCCGAGTACTTCATCGCCACCGCCGCCTCATCGAGAGCGGGCATCGCGAGATCGAGGATCGAGTCGGCTTTGACGAGCGGCATGGCTTTCCTTTCGCGAGGCGTGGAGTGGGGCGTCAGTCGCAGTAGGTGCGCTGAGTGGCCGTGGGGGCGGGTCCTGTGGGCGCAGCCTCGGCGGCTCGCTCGCTCGCGGATCGGTCCAGGCCGAAGAACTCGGGCGATGCAAAGTGGCGCGCGATGGCGTCAGGGGCTGCGTTCGAGTCGTCCATGGGCCAAGTCTGACAGGCGCTCAGTCGTGCATGGCGGGCGGCCATGATTCCGGCTCGGGGTTGCTCGCCTGGATGAGGCGGCTGATCTCGCGGTCGTGCTGCATCATCCACGCGACTGCGGAGCCGAACTTCTCCGAGGTGAACAGCCACGGGCGGCCGCCATTGTCGTCGCGGCAGTGGGCGTAGCAGTCGAAGACGAAGGGTGAGGAGGCTCCGTGGTGCTGGGTCCGGCGGACATAGCCGAGGGGCGCCGCGCCGCCGACCTGGATGAGCCAGAACTGCTGATTGCCGGGCGCGATCGGAATGGCGTTGGGGTGCCTGTACTCTCGGCGGAACAGGGCGTCGATGGTGCCGGTGGGTCGTTCGCCTGCTGTCGTCGTCACGATGTCCTCGATCTCTCACGTGGGTCGCGTTCGAGCCCGACCATCCGTGGTGGCTACATTAACGACGGTTACTGACTTTCCGGGCCAGATGCGGCCTTCTTGCGGCAAAAGTCAATGGAGCGTAGACTTTTGCGGTATGAAGACCGCGGAGATTGATCAGGTCCTCGGCGACCTCGCCGCGGGCCAGTGGGGCATGCTCACGACCGCGCAGGCGAACGAACGCGGCATCAGCCGAGCCAACCTCGTCAACCGGGAGGGCGACGGTCGCCTGGAGCGCATGGTGCACGGGGTCTACCGTCTCGGCGGTTCCGCCTCCTCCCCTCTCGACGACATCCGGGCCGCCTGGCTCTCCACGAACCCGACTCCGCTGGCGCACGAGCGTGTCGGAGCGCCCGACGTCGTCGTCGGCAGCGCCGCGGCCGCACTCATCCATGGGATCGGCGACCTCGACGCCCTGCCCTACCTCATGATCTCCCCCGAGCGGCACTCGACCCGGCGAACGGACATCACCTACAGCACGCGCGACCTTGATCCGGGCGACGTTGTCGTCCGCGACGGACTCCCCGTCACCTCGGTCGAGCGCACCATCGCCGACCTCCTCCGCGACCACGGGGACCTCTCGCTCATCGCCGACGCTCTCCGCGACGCCATCGACGCTCGCGCCGATCTCGACGAGACGCGCATGGCGACTCTCCTCGCGCCCCTCGCGCGCCGCTACAAGCTGCGGGAGGGTGATGGCGCCGGGCTCTACGCGCGGCTCCTGGCGGAGGCGTCGCGGGACGACGGAAGCCTGGCCCTCAAGGCTCTCCTGACGAACCCCATCCTCCGATCCGCCATGGACGCCATCCTCAAGGCCCAACAGGCGCAGACGGCCACAGCCATCGACTCGATCATCGGCCCGATCGCGAAGCAGCAACAGGCCTCCCTGAAGCCGATCATCGACTCGCTGGCCAAGAATCTGCCCGTCTACAAGCTCGACCCCGCCATCCTCCGCGGCATCCAGAACGTCGCCAAGATCAACCTCCCCGAGGGGGTCATCAGCTCACTGGTGACCGTGCCGAAGATGGACATCGCCCTGTCCACGGGCATCCCGGCGGCCACGCTGGAGGCCATCGGCAAGCTGGCAACCAGCGCCGCCGCATCGCGGGCCGCCGCCAGCATCCCGAACCCCGCCCGCCGCGCCGCGCGTGCGCGCCCCGGCTCGGCCAGCCGCGCCTCGCACGGTACCGAGGGCTTGCCCTCCCCCACCTCTGAGGGCTCGGAGTCCACCGCGAATGACGCCTAATTTCGAGTCCGGCAAAGCGGCCCGCGACGCCATCACGAAGGCCGCTCGGAAGAGAGCGGGCGGCATGGGCCGGGCCGACGTCAAGCGCTTCGTCGACCAGGCGGACTACGACCGATTCCTCTGCCGGGTCTTCTCGCGTCCCGACGGACGTCTCCTGCTCAAGGGCGGGACGCGCATGCTCGCGCTCGTCCCTGGCGCGCGGCCCACGAATGACGTCGACCTCGAAGCTCGCGAGAACACGCTCGACGTGGCGGTGGAACTCCTGAAGGAGCTGGCCTCCATCGACCTTGGTGACTGGTTCACCTTCACCTACCGCGGCCGCCAATCCGCGGGAGGCGACAGCCAGCCCGAGGTCGAGGCGACCAAGGTGATCTTTGACGTCTCCGTCGCTGGCAAGCCTCGCGGCACGATCAAGGTCGACCTCGCCCTTCATCCCCGGCCGAGCGCGCCCGTCGTACGGGCGACTCCAGACTTCCGGCTGGACATCGAGGAGTTCCAGACCTTCGACTACGCGATGATCGCCACCGAGGATCAGATAGCCGACAAGGCGTGCGCCATGATGTCCGTCTTCGGGGCCGCCGGTGAGGGGTCGTCGCGTGCGAAGGACCTCGTTGACATCGCGATCATCGCCCTCCACCTCCGCCCCGACGCGCAACACCTGCGCAAGGCGATCCGCGACGAAGGCGCGCGCCGACGGCTCATGCCGTTCGACGCGCTCGTGGCGGCCGACGGCATCCAGGCCGGGTACGCCGGGCGGGCCGCCAGCAGCCCCATCCTCGGCGAGTACCGATCGTGGGAGCCCGCACTCGATCTCGCCAACCGCCTCCTGGGTCCCGTGCTCAGTGGAGACGTGTCGGAGGGCACTTGGGACCCTGCCAGCCTCTCGTGGGGACCTCGGGCGGCTACGAGAGGGTGATCTCCCGGAATGCTTCTGGGCTCGCGCCAAGCAGCGGCTGGGACCCCTGCGGCATGTCGTAGCCCTTGTCCCATGGGAAGCGTGCGGATGTGTCGGGCCAGACCGCTTGGAGGGCATTCTTCTCGCCGTAGATGCGTCCGACGACGGTGAGGTCCGAGTCGTCCTCGGCGGCGATGAATGCGAGCGGCAGATCGTTTCCGAGAAATCCCCGGACGACATCGCCGGGAGCGAGTCGAAGACCGTCCTTGATGACCTGCCCGATGTTGTTCAGCACGCCCTGAGCGGCAGCCATCGGGAGGCTCTCGATGATGACCTCGGCGTGCCCGAGGGCCGTGAACCCCACCGAGTAGGAGAACTGCGGAGCGCCATCACCGGCGCCCACGCCCTGTACGGCCCAGCCGTACTCGGCGATGAGTGCTTTCGTGCTCTCGATATAGGCGTCGATCTGCTGGTCGCTCATGGTCAAAGTATGTCGCGCCGGGGCTACTGGGCGACGAAGTCGATGAGACCGCGCGTCCAGCCTGAGACGGCGTCGAAGTTCACGACAGTGAAGGCGCCGAACAAGAGGGCCAGTGCGGAGACGCCGAAGGACATGCACCGAGCTTCCATCTTCACGACGAAGTCGCCGTATGTATCGATCTGGGCCCGGGACGGCTTGATCACCAGGTGGTACGCGTGCTGGCCTGGCGCCAGGTATGCGCGGAAAGCGAAGACAGCCAGCGTGATACCGGCCGCGAGAAGGGCGACGAAGCTGACGTTGACGATCATGGTGTCCTACTCGACGCTCGGAAGGGCTTTGACGATCATGTCGAGCGCGCCGAAGCAGTTGGTTGCGATCAGGAGCCCGAGGACCACCAGGGCGACGCCGACGAACCCCACGCGGAAGGCGAAGTGGCGTGCGCGAGCGACCTGCCCATCCTCCCGGGTCGGCGATTCGGTCGAAGGCTGAGCGGAGCTGCGAGGCGCGAGGAGCGATGGGGCGATGTGGAAGGAGGCGTTCATCACGGCGGCCAGGACGAGCAAGAGCGCAAGCGCCGCCGCGGCGCCTCCGGCGATGGCGATGATGTGCCCTGCCAAGTGCAGGGGGGCCAGGTTGTCCATGGAGTGTCCTTCGATTCAGAGTCGGGATCAAGCGGCGAGGATGCGCTGGCGAAGCGTCTCCGCGGCCTTGGTCTTGGCTTCAGCCTTGGATGCAGCGGTGGCCTCGGCAGTGAAGTCGGGGGCGGCCTCGTAGGTCGCGCGGCAGGTGAACTTGGGGGCCTGGGCGGTCCCGGTGTTCGCGATGTCGAAGGTCGGCGCGTGAAGGCGGGCCTTGGCGGCGTGCTCGTTGATCCAGGAGATGGGGTTCTCGTGCGTCGGGAGCGCCTCCTCTTTGGGGAGGGCGATCGGCGCGGGGGCCGCGATGCCCTGCTCTTCGTGGACTTGCTCCCCGATCAGGTGCAGGAGTGCTGCCTGCGCGGCGCGGTGACGGGCGAGCTTCACGGTCGTGGCGGAGCGAGGGAACAGGCGCTCCGGTCCGACGCTCGGGTGGATGGTGAAGACCGGCGCGTGCGGGGGCCGTCTTGACTCTCCTGGTAGGTGACGGGCAGGGCGTCAGCGTTCTGCTGCTGGTACTGATTCAGCAGCATCGAGGCCATGGCCGGGTTGTGCTCGTCGACGTAGGTGAGCAGGTCGAGCTTCAGTTCACGCCACGAGTCGTTGGCGCCGAGCACGTATGCGGCGTCCTGGTGGTCGAGGAGGCGCGCGTCGATGCGGCGGCGCACCTCGATCGCCACCGGCGCCAGGTAGGGACCCTTGGTGGCCAGCTTCAGGGTCTTCAGCCAGCGCTCGGTGGAGAGGTCGGCGAGGCTGTTCGCCCGCCCGACGGCCGTGAGGGTGCGGTCGACGTCCTTGGCTTTCTCGCGCGCGGTGACGGCCGCAGACCGCAGTGCAGCGGTCTCCCGCAGGGACTCTGCGATCTCGGTGAGGGACTCGGCGCTGTACGGCAGCTCGCGCTCGTCGAGCGCCGCGAGGAGCTGGCGCTGCGTGACGAGGTCGGCGTAGCGGCGGAGGGGCGACGTGGAGTGGGTGTACGACGGCAGGCTCAGCCCGTAGTGGCCGAGGAGGCGCGGGCCGTAGGTCGCCTTCTTCATCGTGAGCGAGGTTCGCTGGCGGAGTGTCCGGAAGTCGGCCGCGGGGTCTGCGGAGTTCTGAGCGACGCGGATGTCCTGGGCGATCTCGCTCAGGCTTGGCGCAACAGCGCTCGCCTGGTGGTTGCGATAGAGGATCGGCAGCTCTCGCTCGGCGGCCCATGCGGCCACGGCGGCGTTGGCGACGATCATCATCTCCTGGACGATGACGTAGGCCACGTTCCTCTCGATGTCGGCGAGGGGGATGAGCACGCCCTCCTCGGTGACGGTCCATCCGTCGGCGAGGTCGTAGAGCGCGAGGGCGCCGTCGTTGCGGCGGCGGTCGAGCAGGATCATCGCGAGGTGGTGGGCGGTGATGAGGTCGGGGCGCCACCGGTGGTCGGTCTCGTCGAGGGTGGTCGTCGCGCTGGCGTACGTCAGGGCGACCGGGTTCAGGGCGATGTCGCGGCGAAGCTCCCGGCCGACGACTTCGCCGGTCTCGCTCAGGTCGATCTGGATCGCGACGGTGGGTCGTGACTCCTGGTGCTTCAGGGTGGCGAGGTCTTCGATGGTCTCGCCGAGCATCGGTGTGACGCGGCGCGGCCCGTAGAGGGTCCATCCCGCGGCGCGCGCGGCGAGGTCCTCATCGGAGCCCAGGGGGACGTGGTCGGCGACTCGGGCGACGTGCACGGTGACCCGGTAGCCGGTATCCGTCTTGTCGACGCGGAAGGCGTCGTCTCGATCGCGCGTGGTCGGCGAGTCGATCATGTAGACGCGCGGAGCTGCGCGGTCGACGGTGGTGGCATCGGTCGAATCGGACACTGACGGTCCCCCTCGGGTCGGCTTGACGAGGCCATCATCCGATCTCGCGTGGCGATGCTGCGCGGGATCGGATGATCGCATTGAACTGTCTTAGTGTAGCAGCTTGTCGACGACGGGATTCCGTGCTTGACGACGATCGAGAGCGCATGTACTGTAACAACGAAAGCCCCGAGGGACGGGGCGCGAGAGGCAAGATCATGACCTTCATCACCTTCCAGCAGGAGTCCGACGCCAGCGGCAAGCGCCCCTGGCCGATGCACATCGCCGAGGACGGGGCCGTCGGCAACCAGCGGGCCTACCAGGGCGACCCCATCGCACTCATCGGCTTCCAGGCCGACGTCGACGTCCAGCACGTCGACCTCCTGAACAAGGACTTCCAGGCCGACCCGCAGCTCGCCGTCGGCATGTACCCGGTCTTCCAGGAGACGGGTAAGGGGTTCTACGCGGACATCCGCAAGGTCGTCTCCGCCACCGTCGTCGAACAGGACTTCGCCGCCATCGCGAACTGACCTGCCGCATCAACAAAGGCCCGTCACCCCAAGGGGTGGCGGGCCTTTCTTGCCTGATCCGGCGCTTCGAAGCTACGCCGCGATCGCGCCCGGCGTCGGGGCGTCGTGGAAAAGGAATGGCCCCGCCAGGAGTTTGGGACACTGGGCGGGGCCGCCTCGCCGCCGAGAGGAACCAAGGCAATGCGAGGAGTTTGAGGGGGCCGCCGAGGAGTTTGGGACACCCGACGGCCCGCGTGCGCCGGAGAGAGGTGATCAACGGCCCACGGTCTGTGGAGCTGCGACGTCGCAGCAGGTACGGATGAGTCACAGGCGCGACAGCAAGACCCTCCCAAAGGGCCCAGATGACGTGAGGCGGTTGACGAAGGCTGCCGGAGCTGCCCTGCCGGTCCGACTCAATGCGAGCTTTTCCGTAGTCACTACAGTACATGAAGACTGGCGTGACGTCAACTCCTAGATCGAGCTGGCGCAGACGGGGCCGATCCCAGCGGCAACCGACTCCGGGTCCGTGAGCGGACGGGAGCACTTTCCGCAGTTGCCGGTGGTGTGCCCGTAGGTGGCCATCGCCGCGGTCGGGTCCTTCTGGATGCGCTGGAGGATCGAGTGTGCGTCGGCGCCGCGGATGTCGGCCAGTTCCCCTTCGAGCTGCTCCTTGAGGAACACGCGCCCCGCCCACTTGCCCTTCTCGGGCTTGTCGACCTTGTAGATCGAGACGCTGCCATCCTCGTTCTGGAAGGCGTACTTGCCCTGGGGCATGGTCCAGCCCGGCTGCTCGCGCCGGGCGGCGGGAGCAGCGGCCTGAGGCGCCTGGGCGTAGGGCGAGTTGTTGGCGTCATCGTCGTCACCTGGACGGCGGACGGGCCACTGGGGCGGGATGTTCGCCGGAGCGTCGGTGTTGGTCGGGTCGCTGGCCTGCTTGCCGCGGAGGTACTTCTGGAAGTCGGCCTGCTGCTGGGCGTACCAGCGCTTCTGGTTCTCGTGCAGCTCACTCAAGGGAATCTGCACCTGCTCCGGGTAGCGCTGGGCGATCTTGTGCGCGATGCGGGCGGCGGCAAGGCTGTCGGCGGACGAGTTGTGCGCGTTGTCGAGGGGGACGTTGTAGTGCTCGGCGGCCTGGGTGAGCTTGCGTCCGCCGCGGCGGTACTTGTCGACGTGCTTGTCGATGACGAGGGCGTCGACGATGTAGTTGTCCTGGGTGATGGGCACTCCGTGTCGGGCGCCCTCGGCCTCCATGACGGACATGTCGTAGGCGAGGTTGTAGCCGATGATCGGGACGCCGCGCTCCTTGGCGCTGGCCATGCGCTCGTTGATCTCCCGGAGGACCTGCGCGGGCGGGTGCCCCTCGGCGCGGGCGCGCTCCGTCGTGACGCCGTGCACGGCCGACGCAGCCTCGGGAATCTCGATGCCGGGGTCGGCCATCCACTCGAATGTCTTGGTCTCGCCGGTGGTGCCGTCGATCTCCAGCCAGCTCGCGGTGACGATGCGGGCCTCGAAGACGTCGATGCCGGTGGTCTCCAGATCGAACGACACGAGGTCGCCCTTGTGCCAGGGGGTGAGTTCAGACATGCGTGACCTTTCGACGTCCTCCACGCTTCCCTAGTCGGATGCGCGGTGGGGTGGGCGACTTCGCCCTTTTTGAAGCATTTGGTGCCCGATTTCAGGCGAGAGCGTCGCCGACGGGGAAGGGCGTGAGAGTGAACGAGCCGTCGGCATCGATGCGGAGCACGTGCTGGCGATCGTTGACCGTCCCGTGCGCGACGTAGCCGCTGTGGCAGTCGCCGTCTTCGATCAGTTCCACGGGGAGTGCGGAGCCGAATGCCCGGGCCTCCTCGATGGGGATGCGGATAGCGGGCGAGATGACCTTGGCCACCTCGTCCGCCCAGTCTTCGGCCGCCTGGTCGGCGTGACGGCTGTCGTGGCCGTGCAAGGCCAGCCGATAGCAGGCGAAGATCGTGGCCGCGAGGGGCAGCAGGGTCAGCGCTCCATGCAGGCCGATGACTCGCATGGTGATCAGCGCGCCCATGCCGAGGACGAGGAGACCCCGTGGAGGATGCGGAAGGTGAGCGCGTAGCTGCGGAACTCGGCGACGTGGAAGGCGTCGTGGGCGATGTCCGTGTCGAAGCGCATCAAGCCGCCATCGGGAGGTCGCGCACCAGATTCTGTTCGGCCCAGGCGCTCACGGCGTCCCAGAATTCATCCCGCTCGTCGCGGGCGCGCTGGCCGCGTTCGCATTCGGCCGGATCGATGTCGTCGACTCCTCCTGCGCACTCAGGGCAGAAGGTGCCGATGGGGCTCTGGTGGCAGAGGCCGTCGTAGTGATCCATCTCGTAGGCGTCGATCGCGGCCTTGTACTCGGGCCAGCGCTCGTCGCTGTAGAGGTCGGTGAAGGGGATGTACTGCATCCCGTCGAACTCCTGGCCGGGTGCGTCGGGCGCGGGATGGACGCAGTCCGTGACGTACTCGTAGGCCATGACGTCCGAGTGGAAGAAGCTGCTGTGCGCGACAGCGGCGTTGAGGGTCGTCACCTGGAGGGCGTTTTCGAGGTTCTGCTCGTCCGTGGCGCCCTCGGTGAACGCGTAGGCGGCATAGGTGATGCGCGTCATGGGTCAAGGCTCCCTGTGGGCCACGGTGGGCGCCCCGTCGACGGACGCGACAGGGTTGGAGACGGCTTCGAGCTTCACGCGTGGACCCCCTCGGTGACGACGTCGATGTCGCCGTTGTGACGGACGTAGATGGTCGTCTGGTGATCGTCGACGCAGCCCCGGAAGGCGTATTGGAGGCCTGCATTCAGGGTTTCGAAGTGAGCGGCCTGAACGAACGCGTTCGCCTGCTCCATCGACAGGCCGCGCGTTTTCATGAGCTGGACGGCGACGGCGGTGTTGAGGAGATCGCGGTCCCTCAGGGCCCTGCGCTTCCAGAGCATGAGTCGGACACGCATGATGCAGGCGATGGCGGCGACCGCGAGCACGCCGAGGAGGATGAGCCCGTAGGCCGATGACGTGAGGGTGCTCGGGGCGACCGAGAAACCGAGGATGGCGCCGATTCCGAGCGGCGCGAGGGCGTAGTAGGTCGTCTCGTTGGCGCGCCGGACGACGTCGGGCGTGTATGAGGCACTGGAGGCGGCCATGGCCCGAAGATTCCGTCCAGCCGGAGGACGAGTGAGTGTCGTCAAAATGGTGCCCCCTCTGCTCCGTCCCTCGGAACATCGTTGGGCTTAGTGTAGCAGGTTGCTACGGAAGGGGCATGGAGCCCCGCCGCCCCAAGGTGGGTGACGGGGCTAGAAGCCCTATCGGTTCGAGCGCAGCGCCCGCCCCGGGATCATGGGCATGTCGTCGTCGGGGCTCTCGCCGCGGTGGACGCTGGTGCCGAGAATGCGGCCGCGGTCCTCGCCCGTCTGGACGATGGCAGTCAGGCGCATGTTGCCCAGGGTTGGGTAGTAGAAGATCGAGCCGACGCGCATCGCGTCGCCCTCGACATCGTGGACGACGGTGATCTCTGCGGTGTCGTTGCTCGCGGTGGCGCTGCTTGTCATGGTGTCCTCTCGTGCCCGTCCCTCGGGCTCGTGGTTCTACAGTACACGCTTAGGCCAACATGTCAACCGACCAGGCTCGGTAGTCTCGGGGCATGTTCATGAGCCCGCCTGCCGCGATGGCCGATCCCGAAGTACGCGCCGAACGCGAAGCCATGAAAGAGACCAGCGTGGCCTACCGGCCCCTTGCTGAATACGAGCGCCTTCTGACCGAGCGACGCCTCGCGGCCTGGAAGGATGGCGACTTCCCGGTTCGCGTCCCATCCTTCGACCCCGCCGATGCGGGCGCGGATGCCAAGGTTCTGATTCTGCTTGAGTCCCCCGGACCAATGACGAGCACGGAGCGTGAAGGCAGGCGACAGGGTTCCGGATTCATCTCCCCCGACAACGACGACTTCACGGCCCGCAATACATGGTCCGCTCGACACGAGACCCGGCTCGATGAGGGCATCGCTCTTCAGTGGAACATCGTCCCCTGGCTTCTCGCGGTCGGAGTCCAGACGCCCACCTCGGACGAGGTTCGTCAAGGGGCCCTGGAGCTGCGGCGCCTTCTCGAATATTTGCCCAGGCTGGAAGTGATCGTCGCATGCGGCAAGCCTGCCCAGGACGCCCTCACGCGCTTCATCGAGCCTGCCTACGAAGGGAAGTATTCCTACCTGAGGACGTGGCATCCAGGGCAGCGAGCTATGGCAGTGCGGGGGCGTCGCGAGGAGCTGGTTGCCGTGTTCGGACGAGCCGCTCGGCTCGTCGGCGCCTAAGTGGCTCGTCTCATGATCTCGGCCGTGACCGAGGCCAGGAAGGTGGGTTTGGCGGCGAAGTCGACCATCATGCCTCACGGGCGCCGGGCGCTCCGTATTGAGCAATATCCCGCTTCTGCGCAACTGGGTCCACCTCGATGTACTGCATGGTGGTTCCGCCGAGGAGGCGCACGACAACAGTGACGGGAACACCCTTGCGCACGAGCACCTGGTCGACTTCTGCGATATCGCTCGTCATTCCCGCGTGGACGGCCGCCTGCTTGCGGATCACGGGGCGCTCGGCGTCGCTGATGACGCCGATGTTCAGCAGGGCGTTCGCGACGTGAATGCGGACCGCCTGGCGGTAGTTGTGGCGTCGCAACGCCGGGTAGAACCAGACGGCTACAGCTATGACGGGGAGCGCGATGTCGGCAGGGCGGACCGTGTCCTCGTGGCTGAAGATGCTGGAGGCGCGTGCGATGATCGCGAGCAGGCTGCCGAGGGAGATGAGCGCCGGAATGATCCAGCTCCTGATGGTCCACTGACTCGTCGTGACCCACATGGCGAGGTCGTAGGTGCGCGAGTTCAGAACCCCGTCGATGGTGTCGTTCCTGAGGATGCCGTACGTGGGGATCGACTTGTCCATGCCGTGATCTTACAGCACACGTCAAAGACCCATGCGTCACAGGGGCTGGCGGAAAGAGTGAGGCCCCGCTCGCCGACCAGGGGGAGAGGTCGGCGGCGGGGCCACATCGACGCGCGCTAGGGGTCACGCGATGCCACTGAGAGAGAAGATTCCGAGGGTGGATGATTCGGGCATCCGGCCCTCGAAACCCGCCTGGCTTCGATAGGTATGAATCTACATGTCGGCACAAGTGGGGACAAGCTAGTCCCCCACCCCAGAGCAGGTGCCACGGGGTGTCGGGGTACAAATCCGACGAGCGACGCGACCATCGAGCCCGGCATCGTGCAGCCCTGAGCGCCGCGCATGGCAGGGCAGGGTGACAAGCCGTGGCTCACCGCCTCCACGGGTCCCTCCTCGGGGGCGCGCGATGCCCCTCTTCGACCGCCGTTCGGGGTGATTTCCGGCGCTTCGCTTTCTTCTCCCATCCCCGACCCACCGGCCCTGAGCGCGCGAAAGCGCCCACCCGCTCTACGGAGGGTGGGCGCTCGTGCGGTCGGGCTAGAAGCTGCTGAGACTGATGAACGGCCCGGCGGCGATCGTCGCGCCCTCGTAGCCATCGAGGCCTTCAGCGTCCCCGACGAAGGCGTCGCGGAGCTGGCTGGCGACGAGCATCCCTGCCTCGGTCTTGAAGTGCGTCACCTTGGCCGCGTCATCGCTGTCGAGAAGGACGCGGACGGTCAGGACATGCTCACGACCTCCGGCGGGTCGTTCGTCGCTGGGGTCGACCTCGTCCGGCTCGTCCTCCTCGTTCGCGAACGGGTCGACCGTGGGGCGCTCTTCGAGGCCGATGATCGTCAGGGCCTCGTCGAGTGCCCCCTGAAGCGACTCGATCTCGCCGTCGTTGCTGTCGTCGGCGGCAGCCTCGCGCGCCTCGTCGACGGCGGAGCGGAGGCTGTCGAGCGCCTCATCGGTGACGTGGAGTCGGCTGCTCGCGGCAGGCTCTTCGCCGGGGCGGGCGTCGAGGGCGGCGGTGACAGCGGCGGCGGCGTCGCTGATGAGCATGCTGGTGCCTGCGGGGTTGGCGAGCTGGTCTTCGTCGCGCTCGGAGTCGTAGTTCTTCCACGGCTCGAAACCGTCCATCTCCTCGACGTCGATGCGGTAGTTGCGCAGGGCATCGAGGACGACGTGCAGCGCCGCCTCGGGAAGTGCGATGTAGCGGTCGGGGGTGCCTGCGGAGCGGATGAGGTCGGTGGTCAGGTCGCCGCGGTCCTCGTCGTCGGCCTCGGGGTTCTCGTACTCGCGTTCGAGGTAGTCGACGCGTCCGCCCTGGGTGACCAGCTCGTTGTAGCGGGCGATGGCGTCGGCGCTGTTGGTGAACTCCTCCTCGGCGGCGGGGGTGCGGACGATGAATGCGGCGTCTGCGCTGCTGATGTTGGTGGTCGTGGTGCTCATGGCCTTGTCCTCTCGTGGGCTGTCCCTCAGCCCTTCCTTCTTGATTACTACCGTACACAGAGCCACTGACATTCGTCAGAAGCGACCATGTACTGAGGCGTACTGCGGCCGTCTCGGAAAAAGTTCCGGTGTCGGCGCAACTCTCGCGAGGTCGCCGCACTCATGGTGGGCATGGACACGAAACTCACCAACCAGAACTGGCAGCGCGCTCTCGACGGGCTGGAGGCGATCGCGGCGGACCCCGCCGAACGACCTGGCCGTCGACGACGCGCAGCCGCCGCCCTGCGGGAGGCCTACCGCGGGTCCCCGCACCTGCTGCCCGCAGCGCCCGGCAGTCACCGCGGCGGGGCGGCGCTGGCTATCGAACTCGACTACGAGGGGAGGTCGCCTAGCTGGTAGCAGGCATGCCAGAGGGGCCGCAGGCATATGCCCACGGCCCCTCGTGATGGCGGCTAGCGCCGGTTGAACCAGTCCACCGTCTGGGACGGCGGCGTGAACACCAGGTACAGCCCGCCATCCGCCTCGGTGAGGACGTCCTCCGCGGTCTGCGGCCCGAAGGTGCCCGAGATGAAGTAGTGCCCCGTGGGGTCCTTGTGGACGCTGAGCGTCCCGGCCTCATCCGCGATGGCGAAGATCGAGAACAGCGGGGCGGCCTCCAGCTCCGCGAGCGTCGCGATGCGGGTCACGGGTGTGGAGGGAATCCACGTCGGCGTCCCCACCTGAGCCGTGGCGGTCGCCTCGGAGACGAGCATCTGCGCCTCGGAGATCATCGCGCGCATGCCTTCGCGGCTGGCGGCACGGCGGGAGCGGGCGTCGGCAGCGCTCTGACCCCAGGGGTCTTCGGCTTCCGTGTCGTCGGGGGTCTCCTGGCGTACGTACTCCAGCGACTCCGAGATCGCGCCCGCGACGTCAGCGGGGACGGTGAATGTGACGCTCGGCTGGGCGCTGGTGCGGATCAGGCGCGTGACCATGTCGTCCTCGAACCGGTCGTAGACGACGTGGATCAGCTCGGCGGCCTGGGGTGTCGCGCTGTCCACGAGCGCCTCGTAGGCGTCGTTGGCGCGGCGCGGGTCGGTGAAGTCGTGCTCGGCACCGTCGCTGGCGAGGACCCACTTCTGGGCGTGCTCGCCGGGGCGCACCTTGATGGGTGCGGAGCTGGGCCACTCGTCGATGTAGTCGATCTGGATGAGGTCGTCGATCGCGGCGGGGGTGAGTGCGGCGGCGACCGTGATCTCGTAGAGGGCGACCGTGTCGTCCGTGAGGTCTGGGTCGGTGGTCATCGACTCGTACAGGGCGTCGATGCGGGCGTGGTCGGCCGTTTCCCACTCGAAGCCGCCGACTCCCCCGTGTTCGCCGCAGGACGGCTCGAAGGTGATGAAGCGGATCGTGGTGGTGGCCGTGTCGGTGATGGTCATGGTTTCCTCTCAGGCCTTGTCCCTCAAGGCCACGTTGTTACCATACATGCGACCGCCGACATTCGTCACAGACGGAGGCTCGCCCTCGCTGGCGATCAGGCGCGATGGAGCTGCGAGTAGCCGTCGAGGGCGTGCATGAGGGTCGCTGGCCAGAGCAGGACCCCTCCGGTCTCCGTGTTGCTGAGCGCAGCCAGCACTACGAAGAAGACGCAGACTCCGAGAACGGCAAGCACAAGCAGTCCGACGAGCTGCAAGTACTTCCCGATGCGCCTTGGGCGACCTGCCATCCGCTCCACGATGACTGAAAGGACCCAGGCGGTCACGGCGGCACAGAGCCACAAGAGCGACGCACCTACGAGCGGCGGCACGGGACCCCAGATGGAACTGCCTGACTCGTAGGCATAGGGCTGGATGATGGCCAGAAGCCAGACGACGAGGTGGGTGGCGTAGAAGAGCCATCCAGCCACTCGGAGGCCCCTCGCTTCCAAGGCGACATGCGGAGCGCCGACGAGCACAGTTCGAAGTGTCATGCAGCTCCCCCAAGCGCTTGCGTGCGGTGGTCGTAGTGTAGCCAGTTGCGATTTCGCACTCTACCCGGCGGCCTGCTCAGCCCGTGGAGCCTGTGGGTCGGGGATGGGAGAACCCCGCGGAGGGCGAGGCGCGAGCCCCGCCCTGGGCGGTCAGGCCGAGACGTGCTCGGCGCTCGTCGCCGCCAAGCGCTCGCGCTCGACGTCGACCGTGGCGTCGGGCACCGGGTGTTCGACCCGCGTCGTCAGGTACGCCTCCCCGGCGCCGAGCGCCGAGAGCTGCGCCAGGAGCGCGGCCACGTCCGGGAAGTCCCCGTCGTGCACGAACTCGATCGCGAGGGTCGTGCGCTTCACTGCTCCGCCGGTGACCTTGAGGGCCGCGAGGGCGTCGGCGATGACCTCGGGGCTCCGCATGACGTGGACGTCGTTCCTCCAGTCCCAGGACTCCCCCAGGGCCCGGACGACGCCCCACTCGCCAAGCGTGGCCACCAGGTGCTCGAAGAGGTCGGTGGTGACCTGGTCGACGATGCTCGGGAGGGCGGTGGCGCCCAGCGAGTCGACGACGGCTGCGCGGCCGCGCTCGTAGTAGCTGTCCCAGCGGGCCTTGAAGTACTCGGCACGGGTGGGCGTCACGAACTGGGCGGCGTCGTCGATCAGTACTTCGATCACCGGCGTCAGCTCGATGTACTCCAGGCGGCGGGCGGGGTCCCCGTCGCGGTTGTTGTCCGTGACGCAGGAGCGCATGGCGGCCAGGAACGCCTCGCGGTCGCGGGCAGAGAAGTGGGACGTGGGGCTCTGGGGGTTGACCGGGCCGATGGTCCAGGCGGGGTGCAGGTCGAGCCCGAGGGTGATGTAACTGTAGGTCGGCTCGGGCTGCGCGTCGTAGACCCATCCGTCGACGATGAGCATGTCGGCGTACTCGGCGGCGAGGTCGGCCTTCGCTTCACGCTCGGTGACGTAGCCCGCGTTCCGGTGCACCTCCGCGGGGAAGGCTTCGGTTCCGGCGATCATGTCGACGGGCTCGCCGTCGCGGACCCAGCCTTCTCGCTTGACCCAGAGGCGGCCGTCGTGGAGACGGTACTCGGTGTCCTGCGCACGGATGCCGACGGGCGCCTCGGCCTCGGTGGTCTCGGCGACAGTGACGACGGTGGCGCTGGTGAACTTCGTCGGGCGTGCGTTCCGGCAGCGCGGCGGTACGAAGTCGATGGTGAAGTCGAAGTTGACGTTGATGTCCATGGTTTCCTCTCGTGCCCCGTCCCTCGGAGCAGCTATTTCGTACAGTACATAGACCCTCCGACATTCGTCACGCAGCGGTCGCGACACGCCCCGAGACGGGCGGCCACGCAGGGCCCGGCGGAGGTGTAAGCGCATCCACATAGATGCGGCGCAACGTTCCACCCCCGAAGATGGCGCAGAGAGGTAGCTCGTTGCGTGAGATGGTTGAAAATCGAACTAGTCCTCCAGAAAGGGGAGTTTCC
This sequence comes from Frondihabitans sucicola, assembly GCF_030296615.1. GTDB lineage: Bacteria > Actinomycetota > Actinomycetes > Actinomycetales > Microbacteriaceae > Frondihabitans > Frondihabitans sucicola. The sequence continues at coordinate 359,823 of NZ_AP027733.1, forward strand.
GTGTCCCCTCCTGCCAGGATGACGAACGTGACGGAATACGTGGGCTTCACCGCTGCCGAGTGGCAGGAGGTGAGCGAAGAGATCGGCGCCAGGCTGCGCGAGAGGCGCGAAGCGCTGGGCTTCAGCGTGGCCACCGTGGCGACGATGGCGGAACTCGATCCGGACGAATACGCGCGCTGGGAAGACGGCGGAGCTGCCGGGCCCCGCGTGAATCCGTTCCTGCGCGACTTCATCCGCGTCACGATCTGTCTCGGCCTTGCCCTGACGGACGTGTTCGACATGGAGGAGCTTCGGCCCATCGAGGTCTGGCCCGACACCATGACCGCGCACGGCTTCCTGGAGGACGAGAAGGACATCTTCCGGGACACGGTCCCTGTCACGAACGAGTGGTGGTCGGTGTACTCGATGGCCCTCGGGGCTCGCTTCCGCATCCGGCGCTTCCGGCTCCGCGTCTCGATGGCGGCACTCAGTGAGATGACGGGGCTCGACAAGGAGTACATCTCCCACATCGAGACCGGGCGAGCCTCCTCGAATCAGGAGAGCCAGGTCGGCTCCATGCCATCGATCCTGACGATCGCGACGATGGCGAGAGCGCTACGGACCTCGCTCGTCGACCTGCTGCCGATCAACCCGCGGGTGTATGACGAACTGGACCGCAGGCCGCCCAAGTAGGCACCGATCGGGGGCTTAGGGTAGCATGTTGTTACTAAACCCTGATTTTGGAGTCGCTTTGCCCCGCATCTACAGCACGAACCCGAAGTCGGTCGCCGCGCGCGATCTGGCTCGGCGCCGTCGCGAGGGGCAAGAGATCAAGCGCGGCCGTCCGCCGGGCTCCAAGGGCAAGAAGCCTGAGGAGACCGCCGTGACCACGAGTGCCGTCATCGCCCCGTCCACGTCCGTCGCCACCGTGCCGCCGCCCGCCATGCCGGTCCCCACGGGCGGCTCAGACGTCGTCGGAGCGGTTCGCCGACTCCAGGCGCTCGTCGCGATCGGCTACCAGCCGGGCGAACTCGCCCAGCGCCTCGGCATCTCCCCTGACGCCGTCTGGTTCGTGATCCTGACTCCCCGGAGCGGATGCCCGCGGCCGCGTGCGAGCGGATCAAGGACGTCTACCGCGATCTCGCGCGCTTCCCCCGCGGCATCGACGAGAAGTCCGAGCGCTCCACCCCGAGCGAGACATGCCGCCGACTGGCGGACGGGCTCGGATGGGCATCCCCCGTCGCCTGGGACGACATCGACACCGACCCCGAGCCGATCCGGACCACGCTCCATGGCCGCCGCCCGTTCGGCGAGACCCCGCGCCCGCGCGCATCGGGCCCCGCAACCACCGTCGCCGACCAGGCTCGTATCGACGACCTCCAGCGCGAGCTTCGCGAGACCAAGAGCGAGAGCAAGCGGCTGCTGGAGACCGCGGCGAGTCAGCTCGCCGCCTCCGAGGGGCGTGCCGTGGACCTCCGCCAGTCCATCGCTTCGAAGGACGAGCAGATTCGTCAGGTCCAGGCGATCGCCGACGACGCCAACATCCGAGCCTCCGAGGCCGATGTGGCGCGGGCCGCAGCCGAACGCGCCCTTGAGGCCACCGACGAGGCCAGAGGCGCCGGGGCGGGCGAGTACACGGTCCAGGCCGACGACAGCCTCTTGGCCCGGCTTCGGGGCGAGATCGCGCTGCTGCGCCTGCGCGGTACGGAGGTCACGCTGACCTGTGGCGAGTCGAAGATCGTCGGCGAGCTGGTCGAGTACATGGCTGAGCCCGAGCCCGCCGTCCAGGTGGCGCTTGCGGGGATGCCCGCGGCCGCCGCGATCCCCCTGGCGCTCGACCAGTGGACCATCACCGGCGCCGATGGCCAGGAAGTCGCCACCGGCAAATAGTGACACAATCGTGGTGGCCGTGTACGGTAGAATCACGAGGCCTTGAGGGACAGGGCCGAGAGAGGAATCCATGAGCTTCGCAACCCCCATCCAGAGCCCGAGCATCGCCTTCGCGCACTTCGGCTACCAGGGCATGGTCCTGACCTTCGAAGAGGGCGGCCTGCGCCTCACCGCCGACTTCACCGGCAAGGGCAGCAGCGACCACGTCGTGGTCTTCCAGGAGACCGAGGACGGCATCTCCGACTCCCAGTACAGCTACGACGACTTCGGCCGCATTCTGGCCGTCGACTTCGAGGGCTGGAACGAGCAGGATCACGCTCTCGTCAGCGAGTGGGGCACCCACCGCCTGGATGAGGCCCGCGACCGACTCAACGAGAAGCTGGCCGCGCTCCTGAAGGTCGACGGCATGCAGCACGAGCTGCTGAAGGCCTGACGTGGACGAGTGCACCTGCTACCCGACCGACCCCAAGACCTGGACCCGGCACGGAAGCGCCGTCGAGCCCGGTTCGATGCTGGAGCCCAACGACGAGTGCCCCGTGCACTTCCCGGAGCAGGGCGAATAGGCCAGCGGGCCTAGACCTCGGCGGGGACCGGGCGCTCGTACCGGTGCTCGTGAATGCGCAGCCTGCCGTCGTGTAGGAGCGTGGCCACGGCGTCTCCGAACAGATCGCAGGGCGTCCCGGGCAGCTCCGACCGGAGCACGTCGTTGACCTGGCTCTGATACTGCGGCCCCCGCTCGATGAGGCGCAGGATCAGCGCCATCACGGCTTCGATCGTCGGCTCTGATTTGCTCATCGCTCGCCTCCCATCCCTGTCCCCCGGACCTCGGTAGGCACAAGGTATCCGTCGGATGCGCCGCTGGCTACCTCCGCGAGGTGAATCTTGCCCGCGCGCACAAGAGCCCCCGCTCTCTCGACGGGGGCTCTTGTGGCTTTGGGCTACTCGCCGTCGGCGATCTCCCTGCGGGTGAAGGTCGTGTTCTCGCCGCCGCGGATGGCGAAGGTGTACTCCCACGAGCGGGGCGGCTCGTCGCCCTCGTAGGTAATCTCGTGAACGATGCCCACGAGGACGAAGGCGCCGCTGTGGTCCTCGGCCGAGGTGATGCTTCGGACGCGAATGTTGAGCGCTTCGGTGCTGAAGTGGAACGTTGCGGTGCCCTTGTCGTCGCGACCGTCCTCGAACGTCGGCGTGAAGATGGCGGACGAGTAGGCGCGGGCCTTCAGCTCGCTCCCGTCGCGGAGGCAGTCGAGCGCTGTCTGGAGGTTGATGGGCGTCTCCAGGACGCCGGGCTCGAAGCGGGTCGCTCTGAAAAAGTGCTCGGTGGGGGTGCGCATGGTTCGTGGTCCTCTCGTAAACCCCGTCCCTCGGGGTTGTTGATGGCTACAGTACACACAACGTGTCTTGATCGTCAACACTTTGAAAAAGGGCCTCGGTTTGAGTTGACGAATACGTACAGTCGTGTACTGTAGATTCTGCGGGTCGAGGGACGGCCCACGAGAGGACCACCAGCACCATGAAGCGCATCCTTGCCCTGACCGCCATCGGCGCGACGGCACTCATCACGATCAGCCTCGCACTGCCGCACCTGACGGGTGCCGACCTTCCGGTGGCGCAGTCCGCTGGTATCGCCACCAGCGCCCCCTCGACCGCTGCCACCACGGCCCCTGCCGCCGTCGCCTCCGATTCGCTGTCATCCTCCGCGAAGAAGCTCCTGGAGGAGGCCAAGAAGAAGGCTGCCGAACTGGCCGCCAAGGCCAAGGCCGCCCAGGCCGCTGCCGCCGCGAAGAAGGCCGCCGACGCCAAGGCCGCCGCGGGCAAGGCTCCCACCGGCGGTGCCGCCTGGAACAACGTCACCTTCACTGGCGCCAAGGCCAAGACCTCCCTTGCCACGCTCAAGGTGGCCCCCGCTGGCACGATGGCGGGCTACTCGCGTGACAACTTCAAGACGTGGGACAAGAGCACGCTCGGCGCTGGATGCGACACCCGCGACGCCGTCCTCTACCGTGACGCAACCGCCCCCAAGATCGGCGCGAACTGCCACATCACGGGCACCTGGGCGGACCCGTACACGGGCACCACCCTCCGCGACCAGTCGGACCTGGACATCGACCACATGGTGCCCCTGGCGGCCGCCTGGCGGTCCGGTGCCGCCACCTGGACTGCCAGCCAGCGCGAGACCTACGCGAACAGCCCCCTGGTCACGCTCGCCGTCGACAACTCCGCGAACCGCCAGAAGGGCGACAAGACCCCGGATCAGTGGAAGCCCGCCAACACGGGCGACTACTGCGCCTACGCGGTCCGCTGGACCGAGATCAAGACGACCTGGAAGCTCAGCGTGACCACGAGCGAGAAGACGGCCCTGACCTCGATGCTCGGCACCTGCAAGTAGTTCAGCCCCACCGACAAGGCCCCCTCCGGGAACGGAGGGGGCCTTGTCGCGTCGACGGGCCGCGATGACGACCCGACTGAGGGGATGCGCCTAGTAGCCGCTGAGCGCCGGGGCCCCGATGAGGTTCGCCTTGCCGTTGACGACGGCGACGAGCTGGTAGTACTTCGCGTTGGCGACGGCAGGTGCCAGGTAGTACTCCGAGATCGTCTTGCCTGCGGTGTCGACCACGTGGCCACCGTTCCCGAGCTGAGCGTCCTGCGGGGTCTTGCCCCAGTAGAGGCCCCAGGTGACGGTGTTCCCCGAGCCCGCCCAGTCGCTCATGAGCGACGTCAGCGTGACCTGGAGGTAGGTCCGGTTCGGCGTGATCGCGGCCGCCTTGACGGTCGGTGCCGTGGGGCGGGTGGCGGTGACCGTCGTGGTGACGGTCTGTCCATCCGAGGCGGCGAGCGAGATCGTGACGCTCTCCGATCCGCCGATGGCGACGTTCTGGGCGGCGAGCGTCGCCGGGAACGCCGAGACGGTCGTCGTTGCGCCATCGGCCTTCACGGTGGCGCTCGTGGCACCCCATGTCGCGAGCGTCTGACCCGTGAGCTGGATGATGAGCTTGGCGTCGCCGCCGTTGACGTAGGCCGAGGCCTTGATGGGCGTCCACACCGTCGGCGGGGTCGAGGCGGAGGGCTTCGGAGTAGCCGTGGGCGCCGGATCGAGCGTCGCGGTGGGACTCGGTGTCGGCGTCGCGCTGGACGAAGCGCTCGGGGTCGACGTGGGCGTCGGTGTGGCGGTGGGCGTGGGGTTCGTCGGCGTGACAGTGCCTGACGGCCTGATGATGTTCAAGCCCGCGTAGTAGCCGCGACTGGCGTCGGGGGCCGAGGCATAGGCCACGGAGTAGTCGATGGCGGTGTTCGTCCCGACGATGTCGTACTCGCCGGAGCCTGCGTCGATGACGGTGAAGCTGGTCGCCTTGTCGGAGGCCTTGGTCCCGGCGACCGCCGAGGTGACGGCCGTGATGATGGCGGAAGCTGCCACCGTGCGGATGTGGGCCGAGACGAGGTGGACGCCGTCGTCGGCTTTGTGTCCCTTGGCGACGACGCCGATGGTGGCGGCCTCGGCGGCGAGTGCGGCGTTGTGCACGTCGTCTCGGAGGACGGAGAGCTTGGCCTTGTCGCGGTAGAGCCCGAATTGGGGGATCGCGGCGAGGATCAGCAAGGCCGCGATGACGATGTAGGCGAGCAGCTCGATGAAGCTGAAGCCTCGGTCGACAGCCTTATGGCGAAGCGCGTTCCATGTCGGGATGGTCACGGGTCAGCCCTTGTAGCCGGTCGTGTAGGGCGTCTCGACGGGAGTGTTGGTCGGGTACTGCGACATGTAGAGCTGGGCGTACTTGCAGTTCGAGTTCATCCCGATCCGCCCGGAGATGCTCGCCCCATCGAACTGCGACTGCGCTCCCGAGATGGCGGCGGTCGTGTTGGGCGCGCTCGTGCCGCAAGCGATGCCCCAGCGGGTGGTGGTCAGCCCGCTCCAGCTCTTGGGCGTGGCGGTCAGATTCACGGTCATCACGGTCCCGCTGATGCTGAAGCTCGCGATCGTGGGCATCGCGGTACGCGTGGCCGTGATGGTCTGGGTGATGACCTGCCCGTCCGAGGCGGTGACGCTGAGGGTGACGGGGATCGAGGCGCCTGACGCGACATTGGTCGCCGCGACCGTGTACGGGAACGTCTTAACGTCCACGCTGGCACCGTTGGCGGTCACCTTGATGGTGCTCGCACCCCACGTGCTGGGCGCGCCGCTGTTGAGCGAGACGGTGAGCTGGCCGCCCTGCCCGGTGATGAGAGCGGACGCGTCGATCGGGGTCCAGGTCTTCTTGGGCGGGTCGGGCGTCTGCGTCGGAGTCGGGGTCGCCGTCGGGGTCGGCGTGGCGGTGACCGTCGGGGTCGCGCTGGGCGCGGGGCTCGTCACGGTCGGCGTGGGCGTCGGCGTCGGAGTGGTGGGGGTCGTCGTGCCGTCGGGGCGGACGATGTTCAGGCCCGCGTAGTAGCCGCGCGTCGCGTCGGGGGCGGAGGCGTAGGCCACCTGGTAGTTGATCGCCGTGCTGGTGCCCAGGATGTCGTAGTTGCCGCCGCCCGCGTCGATGACCTGCATCGTGGTGTCCTTGTCGGAGACCTTCGAAGCCTTCACCGCGTCGGTGACCGCCTTGATCAGGGTGGACGTGTCGACGAGGTGGACGCTCTTGGCGACGAGCTGGACCGAGTGCCCGTCCGAGTGCTTGGAGACGATGCCGATGGTCGCAGCCTCCGCGGCGAGAGCGGCGTTGTGGGTGTCGTCTCGCAGGACCGAGAGGCGTGCCTTCTCGCGGTACTGGCTGAACTGCGGGACGGCGGCCAGGATCAGGAGCGCCGCGATGGCGATGTAGGCGAGCAGCTCGATGAAACTGAAGCCGCGGTCGGCGAGAGTCTTGCGGATGCGCATGTCGATTTCTCCTAGGCGCCGGTGGCGATCGGTTGGCCTACGAGGTAGACCTTTTTCCCGTCCTGGATGACGAGCTGGATGTACTTGCCGTTGGGCGACGGCGGCATGGTGATGGCGCTCGATAGGGCGGTCGCCTTGGCGCTGATGCTGGCGTAGCCGGTCCCCGCCTGGGCGATAGCTGCCGTGCTGCCCTGGTAGATGCCCCACTTCATGGTGCTGGTTCCCCAGTCGGAGACGAGCGAGGTCAGGGTGACGGTGATGATCGACTTCGTGCTGTTCAGCGTTGCCGACTGGACCGCGGGGTAGTTCTGCCGCTCGGCCGTGACGGTCGTAGTGAGTTTTTGCCCATCCGAGGCCGTCAGGGCGATCGTCACGGGCTCCGAACCTCCGACTGCGACACCCTGCACGGGAAGTGTGGCGGGGAACGCGGTGACGGTCGTCGTCGTGCCGTCCGCGGTCACGGTGGCGCTCGTGGCGCCCCAGGTGGAGAGCGTCTGGCCCGTGAGCTGGACCGTCAGCTTGGCGTCGCCGCCGCCGATGGCTGCGGCCGCCTGGATCGGGGTCCAGACCTTCTGCGTGGGCGTGGGGGTCGGCGTGGGCGTGTTCGTGGGCGACGGGGTGCCGGTGGGAGTCGGCGTCACCGTCGGGGCGGGGGTCGACGTGGCAGTCGGGGTCGGCGTGGGGGTGACGGGCGTCACGTCTCCGGTGGGACGGATGATGTTGAGGCCCGAGGCGTAGCCGCGCGAGGCGTCGGGCGCGGATGCGTAGGCCACCTGGTACTTGATCGCGGTGTTCGTGCCGAGGATGTCGTAGTCCCCGCCCCCAGTGTCGATGACCTGCATCGAGGTGTCCTTGTCGGACAGCTTCGTGGAGGCGACAGCCTTCGTGACCGCGTCGATGATCGCCGAGGTCGACACGGTGCGGATGGTCGCGGCGACGAGCTGCGGGCCGGTGCCGTGCGTGTGCTTGGAGACGACGCCGATCGTCGCCGCCTCGGCTGCAAGGGCGGCGTTGTGGGTGTCGTCGCGGAGCACGGACAGGCGCGCCTTTTCGCGGTACTGCCCGAACTGCGGGACGGCGGCGAGGATGAGGAGGGCTGCGATCGCGATGTAGGCGAGGAGTTCGATGAAGCTGAAGCCGAGATCGGCGAGCTTCAAGCGGCGGCGGGTGCGCATGGGGGCCTTTGCGGTTGTGGTGGGGTGCTCTCACTCAATCGGCCGCTACGGAGGCGCCACACGCCCCCTCTTCGCGGGTAGAAGAGCCGGTTTTTACGAATTCTGCGGCCAATTCGCTGCCGTCGGTTGACACTCGTGCATATGCGTGTACTGTAGCAATCAAACCCCGAGGGACGGGGCGAGAGAGGACCGGTCATCATGGCCAGCAAGACCACCAAGGGCGGGCTCGTGCTCACCCCCGCACGTGCCGCCGCGATCGTGCTCGACATGCCCCGCGACTACAAGCGCGAGGCGCTCAAGTCCGGCTACCAGGAGCGCGTCACCTTCAAGGGCACCGGGCGCGACTACTCCGACCGCGACTACACCGCCGCTGGCGAGTGGCTCATCGAGCAGGTCTCCAAGCTCCGCCTCCCGGTGCCCGCCTGGCAGCTCGACGCGGAGCGCCGTCAGGGCGTCAAGGCCGCCTGAGGCTGACGCCAGGGGCCGCGAGACCTTCGGGTCCGCAGCCCCTGGCGTTGACGCTACAGCCGTAAGCATGTACTGTAAGACGAGAGGGACCGAGGGACGGCTGCTGAGAGGACCGAGCACCATGAGCGCCACCGACATCGTCGGCTACACCTACAAGGCCGAGAACTTCACCCCCGAGAGGCTCGTCGAAGAGCTGATCGTCCGCGGCGAGCTTGCCCCCGCAGCCCGAGGCATGACCGTCGAGGAGGCCCTCGACCAGCTCGCCGCCGTCGACGGGATCGACCGCGAGGACGAGTTCAGCTTCGACAGCGACGACTTCCCCAAGGTGATCTTCGAGTCCCAGGTCACCGAAGATGACTACGCGTGGCTCGGATGGGACGACTGACCATGGACACTGGAAGCATGGACGAGACCACGCCGCCCGCCGACGGCCTCAAGACCTTCACCGCGGACCCCAGCGCCGAGAAGCACCACATCGACGCGCCCTGCCCCATGTGCGGCCACCAGGGCATGACCGTCGCGCCGCGTCTCACCGCCAAGCCCCTCGGCAGCTACTCCCTCGCGGGCGTCCAGATGAAGTTCTCCGCCACGTCCGAGATGTGGATCACCTGCGACGCAGGCTGCGGCTTCGAGGAGAAGGGCAAGCGCGGCTGACCGCCGCGCCCTGACACAGGGGGTCGGGGATGGGAGCGCGGGGTTCCGACCGCATCGCGGGTAGATTAATCGCAACCTGCTACCCTAAGAACATGACTCTTGAGACGGCGCGCTCCACGACCTGGCAGTTCTGGGACGCCTCTGCATCCACGCTCTTCGCAAGTGCGCCGGGCTGGGTCACCGCGAAGGACGAGGCCGATGCCCGCGAACGCGCCGGACGCATGGGCCACGCCTTCATCCGCGAGGTGGCATCCATCACGGTGACCACGACCAACTACCCCGCTGACCAGTCACTCGGCGAGGTCCACTGCAATCCGGCGACCTTCGATCACATTGGCCCCTGGGGTGAGGTCGGCGACAACGACAAGTGCGAGGCCTGCGGCTTCGTGATCGACAAATGAGCGGCGCGCAGGACGAGCGCCTCGCAGTCGTCCGGGAGGCCAGACGGCGCCTGGAGCTACTCGTGCGCCTCGGCACTCGTGGCTCCTGGAGGTTTACGGACGTGGCCCTCCGAAAGGATCGCGAGACGTTCAGCACGGCGAATGTCACCGTCGACATGTGGGACGTGGCCACCTGCTACGGCGGGGCCCCTGTGCCTGGCGCCCCCATCGAGCAGCGGGCGATCGCCGACGCGGCCCTCATCGCCTCCCTGCGCTCCACTGTCGAGGCTCAGCTCCGAATCCTCGACGCCGCGCTGAACCCACCGCACGGCGAGGCTCCCGCCGTCTCTGCGGCCTACCTGCTCTGCGCCGAGTCTCTCGCGCTCGGCATCCTGCGACATGGCGACCCCGCCGAGGCAGGGCTGGCTGAGGGTGCCGGTTACCGTGTCCCCGTCGCCGCGACCGACGCCCCTCTCGGCGAGTAACGCGCGTTACGGTACTCCCTCGTGTGACGAATGTCAGTGGCTCCACGTACTGTAGGAACGTGCCTGAGGGGCAGGCTACGAGAGGACAGAACATCATGAGCCACAACGAAACCGAGACGGGCACGATCCTTCTCCTCGCACCTGCTGTCGCGCAGATCAGCCGGGCGCTCGTCGCCGCCGCGAATGCGATCCACGACGGCGCCTACGAGGAAGCCCGCGCCATGCACCGCGGCATCAAGACGACGTCGCTGAAGGCCTACGCCGCCGCAGTGTATGAGCTTCAGCGGGCCGCCGCCGCCGAGCTGGAGGCCGCCGAGCGATCCTGGTCGAAGGCCCCGTTGTCGCCCCGCCACCTGCACCGGGCCGTCGCGATCAGCGTGCTCTTCCAGATCGCCCACCAGGGCAAGCTCCACGCGCCCACCCACGCCGACATCGAACGCATCGCCCCCAAGGCGACCAACCGTACCGACAGGTTCGAGGTCCTCGGCCGGTACGCCTCCCCCGACGCCTACATCACGCTCCGGGGTCGCGAACTGGGGTGGGAGAGCGAGGGCAATCACGCCGTCGACCAGGCGCACGAAGCGATCCTCGGCCGGGTCCTCTTCGAGACCCTGAAGGCCGTCAAGTGGACCCGCACCTCGGGCGGGGCGCTCTGGTACAACTCCGAGCACAACGAGGGCCCCAGCGGCAACGACTGGGGCGGCGGGGACAGCATCAGCGAGCACTTCGGCCCCCTCGGCAAGTCCGAGTACAAGCGGGTCCACGGCTGGTACCCCGGCGAGTAGTGAGCACCGGGCAGGCCGCCTCATCTCTCTCGGGATGGGGCGGCTTTGTCGTGGGCCGAAGCGGGGGTCGGGGATGGGAGGACTCGACGAGATGCGCCAGGAACGGCAGCATGGCCCTACGAGCACGAGGCCCGCGAATGTGACGAATGTCAGTGGCTCTGCGTACTGTAGGAATGTGCCTGAGGGACAGGCGCGCAAGCCCCGGAATCCCAGGGCACAGAGAGGACATCACCATGAGCCACGACGAGCGCATGCACGGCACGATCACCCTTCCCGCCCGCGAGGTCGCGGCGTTCTGTAGGGCCCTCACTGAGACTCTGAACGAGACGCACCAGGCCGTCTACGACGAGGCTCGCGCCCTCCACAAGCGCATCGGCACCACGAACCCCACGAAGTACGCCGAGGGGCTCCGACAGCTCAAGCTGGCCCACCACGACCACGCTCGTGCAGTGCGCGCCCCGCGCAACGCCACGGCCGAGGCACGCACCGCCCTCGCCTTCGAGGTGCTCGACAACATCGCCGGGAGCGGGAAGATCGCCTCCCCACGCACGACGCCGTCGAGGCGATCGCCCCGCGCGGCAACATCCGCACCGGCACCTGGGCCTTCATCCGGGCGTACGGCGGCGACTACGGCTCCGTCAGCATCCGCGGCCGCGTCGTCACCGTCCACGCCGAGGGCAACCACGGCGTCGACCACGCCAACGAGTCCATCATCGGCATGGCCTTCTACGCCGCCCTCAACGCGATCACCTGGGGCCGCAATTCCGGTGGTGTCATCTGGTACAACTCCGAGTACAACGAAGGGCAGACCGGGGCGTCCTTCGGTGGCGGGGATCGCATCTCCAACCACTACGGCCCGCTCGGCGAGGCCGCGCACGACGCTCACCTCGGCTACCTCATCGCGCGGTAGTTGACCGAAGACCGCCCTCGGCCGTCCATGGCTGAGGGCGGTTGGTCGTACGGGCGTGAGGGTCAGGGATGGGAGAACCCGACGAACACGTCTCCGCCCCAGCCCCGCTCGTTGCTAGAGCGGTCGGTTGGCGAGTTCGGCGGGGAACATCGCGTCGAGCTTCGCCGTGACGTTGGACAGCATGGGGACAGTCTCGTCCGGCAGGAGTCGCTTCAACTCGGGCCCGAGCCATCGGGGCGGGTGGTGCATGTCGAGGGCGACCAGCATGCTGCGCCCGAGGAGCACCGCCGCGGTGTCCTGCTCGGCAATGAGTCCCCGCTCCCGGATCGCCGCGGCGCGCTCGGCGGCGCTGGCGTACGCCGCGACGGCAGCGTCGGCGGCCTGCTGCGCGTCGGCATCCCTGCGGAAGTGGCGACGCGTCACGCGCTTGCGCGACATCGAGTTCAGAAACATGGCGGCACCGAAGACGCAGGTGATGCCGAGGACGAGAGTCGAGACGTCGGCGCCCCCGCGGATGGAGCGGATGAGCGCCGCGACGTCCCAAGCGAGGACGACCGTCCAGGCGATGCGACTGCTCTTGCTCAGGCGGTATCCGAAGTCGAGAGCCCACCGTCCCGGCGTCGACACGATCTCAGGAGTGGGGGTGGTTGCCATCCCCCAGAGTACAGTAGTTGGCCCTCGTGACGAATGTCAGTGGCTACGCGTACTGTAAGAATATGCCTGAGGGACAGGCGCGAGAGGACAAGATCATGAGCTACACCTGCGGCCTGAGCGGCACCATCACCCTGCACAAGGGCGACGGGAAGCGGCTGGCGGAGAGCCTCACCAAGCTCTTCAACACCACCCACGATGCCATCTACGAGAAGAGCCGCGCCTGGCACCGCGCGCTGCCGAAGACCTCCCTGGAGGCCTACCGAAACGCGGCCGAGAAGATGAACGGCCAGGAGCGCCAGAAGTTCTGGACTCGTCGAGAGCGCCCCGGAGAGACCGACGTCCTCCAGGCCGTCTTCGCGATCTGCTCGCCCTACTCGGGCACGCTGAAGCTCCCCACGCACGCGACCGTCGACCAGCACGGCGCCCAGCGGGCCAACACGCGGACCAAGAAGTGGGTCTTCCAGTCGACCGACGGCGGCGGCGCCGGGGCCGAGGTCACGATCGAAGGCGACGTCGTGCGCGTCATGGGGGCCTACGAGAACCACGGCGACGACGTCGCCTACGAGTCGATCCTCTTCGGCGACCTCCTCGACCTGCTGAAGAGCCAGTGGTACCGAGGCGAGGACGAGGGGGCGTCATCTGGTTCGAGGGCGAGTCGGGCGAGAAGCGCATCGCGCACGCGTTCGGCGGCGCCGGGAAGCACGAGGAGGCCAAAGAGACGGCGCTGGCCACCGCCCGCGCCGAGGTCGAGTCGCGCTTCGCCCGCTGAGCATGGACGAGCAGCCAGCCCTCTCGTGAGGACTGGCTGCTCGCTGGCGTAGCAGGTTGTCAGCGCGTAACGCCCGTTACGGCGTAACGCGTGTTACTAACGCCAGTTACCCCTCCGGGTTTCGACGAGGCGGCACGACCCAGTCGCCCCCACGCAGCACGCGGATGCTCATGAGCTGATCCGGGAGCGTCGGCACCTGGATGCGGATCGTCTCGTGTTCGCCGTGCCGGAACGTGAGCCGATCGCGGAGAAGGTAAGGGCTCTTCGGGTGCTTCAGAAAGGGCACGAAGATCAGCGCCCGATTGAGGTCCGTCAACTCGATGTCGAACTCACGATGGAGGCGCTGGGCGATGATCGCGAGCCAGAGCGACTGATGGAAGCGAAGCTGTCCCCGAGCCCAGACCGTGATGACGCGAGCGACGACGATCGTGAGGAAGACGAACGCCCACGGCGCCACGTAGACCCAAAGGTCCTTCGTCTTCTCGCCGGGATGCAGGCTCACCTGGTTCATGATCGTGGCGAATCCGACCGAACCGACCCACGCCGTCACGACGGTTGCCACAAGCGTCGCGGCGGCCTGGATGCCGTAGTACGACTGCCAGTGCCGCCCTGGAGACAACGCCGTGTCTGTGTGCGCTTCGACGTCGAGGGTCTGGCCGGACCAGAGCCGTCGACCGAACGAGCGCGCCATCATGCCTCCTGGGCCGCTGCGGCGGCGCGGTAGATGCTCCCGAAGGTGCGGACGTGTGCCATCAGGGCCTGGGCGTCGACCCCTGCGGCTTCCAGGGAGTCGATGGGCTCCCAGTCACTCGCGGGCATGCTGACCTCGTAGGTGGCGTTTCCACTGCTGTCCAACAACGCGGCAACGCCGCGAGGGACGAGGGCCGATGGGGCGAGTTCGATGCGGGTGACGATCGCGTTCCCGGCCGAGCAGGGGGCCAGCGTCAGGCTGACGCGGTAGCCGCGCTCCCTGCCGACGATGACGGCGTCCGAGAGGGCGCTCAAGCTCAGTCCTCGCCGGGCATCGAGATGATGAAGCAGGGCATCCCGGTCATGTCGTACCCCTCGATGTTGATCTGGAGGCGAGTGCGGAGAGCCGTGGTGGAGCGCGACGGCTGCCCCGAGGGCGTCTTGTCCGGGATGCGGTGCAGCTCGAACGGGACCTTCTCGTTCGTGTCGGCTGCGCGCTTGGCGATCCCCATGAAGGTGATGATCGACAGGACGTCGTGGGCGCGGCCGGTGATGCTCTGGCCCTCGTCGTCACCGCGAGTCCAGTCGACGGCGTCGGCGTACGCGGCGCGAGTCATGAGGACGGGTACGAGGATGCGGTGGCTCTTGACGAGCTTGTCGTCGAGCGCGACCAGGTCCCCGTCTGCCACGGCGTCGGCCGCGGTGTAGGCGTGGATGACTTCGGCGTCGTCCCAGAATCCGGGCGTGGTGACGGTCGTGTTCGGCATGGTGGCCCCCAAGGTCTGCGTGAGCCTGTCCCTCAAGCTCGTAACCTACAGTACACCCTATGGCGCTTGTGTCAAGCAAGACGGGCGGGAGCTGACGGTCCCCCATCCTCTATCGGGATGACCCGCCGAAGCGTTAGGCGCTCAGGCCTTCTTCGAGCCTCGATCGTGCGAACAAACTATGGCCAGCGACCAATCGTGCCCGACGCTCCCGGATGGAGGCTCCTAAGCCAGCAGGTCGGGGATGGAAGGAGAACGCGGACGCAACGACGAAGGCCCCGCCGAGACGACGGGGCCTTGGTGATCGATCGCTCTACGCGTCGATCAGCTCTCGCTCTTCCACGCTGGTCTCCGCCTTGCTGCCGCCGAAGAGGCCAGACAGGACCCGCTGCGCCGTGACGGCGCGGTCGAAGTCCTCGCGCGAGCCCCCGTTGGCCTTGAACTCGCCCCAGGTGCGGCCCTTCGAGTTGAGCCTGCCGAAGTCCTGCCCGAGCCCCCGGAGCACCTCGGTGGTGGTCGGGTAGCGCTGCGCGGTGTGCGACGCGTCACGGTCCGCACTCGCCAGGATCGCCTCGCGCTTGGCCATGATCGGAGCGGCGTCCGTCTCGAAGACCTTCTGCGTGCGGACGCCGTCGACATCGCGCTGGAGGACGACCTGCACCTTCGGCTTCCCGTCGGCGCCGACGACGTTGCGGTGCCCCGACGAGACGCCGGTCCAGACGGGCTCCTCCAGCATGCGGAACTCGCCCTGGTCGGCCGCCTTGTAGGGCTGGAGCATCGACCTGGCGCGATCCCGCTTGCGGGCGGCGTCGATGGTCGCCTGGGCGGAGGCGAGGCGCTCCTTGGCCTCCGCGATCTCCTCGGGCGTGCCCTCGTTCTCGTAGATGATCTGGCCCGCCGCCTTGTGCTCCCCGAGGGCGTCCGTCATCTCCTCATACTCGGCGTAGCCCTCGGCGGACTCGATCTGCGCGCCGTTGCGGTTCATCGCCTCTTCGGCCATGCGGCGCTCGGCCTTCTCGCGGCGGGTGGAGAGGCCCTGGAGTTCGGCCAGCTCGGCCGACTGCTCGTGCGTCAGCTCGGTCCCGACGCCGGGGACGCTCGATGCCTCGACGCTGCGCTGCCACGCGGTGTTGCGCTGGTTGAACTCGTTCGTGAGGGTCATCAGGCCCTCGGTGGTGGCGTCGTACGCGTACAGCGCCTCGGAGTTGCGCAGCTCGGCGGTGCGGCTCGCCTGCTTCGCCTCGGACCAGGCCTTGGTCGCCCTGCGCTCCTGCTCCGCCATCCGGTCCTCGATGCGAGCCTCGCTGTCGATCTGCTCGGCGAGCTTCGCGCGCTGCTCGGGGTCCTCGGTGCGGAGGTACTCGCGCTGGAGGTTGACCTTGGCGTCGTTGTGGTCGACGTGCGCCGCCTCGGTGGCGCTGCGCTCGGCGTTGGCAGCGCGCTCCAGCATGCGCGCCTCAGCGGCGGCCGACGACGCCTCCTGCATGGCGGTGCGTGCGTGTCCACCGCAGCGGTGCGGCCCGCCCGGCTCGTTCGGTCCCTTGCACATGACGGTCTCCTAGCTCGAAGTTCTGGTACTTCGAGTCGACCAAAAACGGGACCACGCCGGGGCTGGCGGCCGGTCCCTTTTTCACGCGATCGAGCCCCGATTTCAAACGGCCCCGAGCAAGCGAAAGGCGGAGCCGGGCATCCCAGCTCCGCCTTCGTCAGTGCGCCTACGCCGCGGCCACGGCTTCCCGCTGCCCGAAGAGGGCATCAAGGGCCCTGGCGGCCTTCACGCCCGCGTACCAGTCGTCCTTGCTGCCGCCGTTGGCGGTGTGCTCGGCGAGGGTTCGCCCCTTGGCGTTGTGAGCGCGAGCGTCCTGGAGGTAGCGCACGAGGCGGGTCGTGGAGGGGTCGCGCTGGGAGTGGAGTGCGTCGAGAGCGTCAGTCGGCGCCGGGAAGGCCTCGCGAGGGACCTCGACGGTGGTGCTGATCCGCTCGTCGCCGTCCATGCGGAACAGGCGCGCCTCGATCGTCTCCCGCCCTTCGCTGTCGTACATGGGGCGCTGGATCGAGGAGACGCCCTGGAGGGACTTGCTCTCGTCAGCGGTTCGTTCGGCGTGGCCAGCGTTCGCGGCCCGGTAGCCACCGAGTTTGGCGTCGGTGCGTCGATGTGCGTTGAGGTCGGCCTGGCGGCGGGTGATGGTCTGCCCGAGTAGTGCTCGCTCGCCTGCCGCGTGGGAGTCGTCCGGGTCCTCGCCGAGAGCATCGCGCTCCTGGCGAATCTCGTCGATCCGACGCTGCTCCAACTCGGAGTCGAACGGGGTGAAGTCGCGGTTGTGGCGGCGCTCCTCCGCTTCGTCCTCCATGCGGGATTCGGCCTCGGCGCGGCGGCTCAGCATGTCGTGGACGGAGCCTGCGAGGGCGTTGCTCTCGTGCGTCTGCGCTTCGCCTCGGGCGGCCATGTCTCGCAGGGTGCGCTGGCTCTGGTCGATGTCCAGCTCCAGGCGGGCAAGGCCCTCGGGGGTGGAGTCGTAGGCCGCGCGTCGGCTCAGCATGACGGCGCCCGCGTGACGCTGCTCGGCCACGAGCTTCTCTCGGGCGCGGTCGGCGTTGATGGCGGACTGCATGAGCCGGGCCGACTCGGCGTACTTGGCGTCGTAGTCGACTTCGAGCGCGGCGACGTTGTCCGCGGTGGCGTTGTCGAGCTTCGCGCGGGCGGCGTCACGGTCGTTCGCCGCCGCGGCGGCAGCGTGGATGAGGGCGGAGTGGGTGGCGCGGGCCTCACCGGCCTTCTCGGTGGCGGCCACGTGCTCGCCGACGGCCTTGTCATAGGCGGCGCGTGCGTGGCCGCTGCACCGCTTTGGGCCGTTGGGTTCGTTGGCTCCGAGGCACATGGCGTTCTCCCTGATCTGGTGGTAGTTCGAGTCGACCAAGATCGGGCCTCTCGCGGGGATGTCAGGTGGTCCCCTTTTGAATGGATCGCTACCCGTTTTCAAACCCGAGGTCGAGGTAACGACGGAAAGGCCCAGGCGCGATGCCTGGGCCCTTCTCGAAGTGCGTGCGACTACGCGCGGTCGGCGACCTCGTCGAGCAGCCCGGCGATCAGCGACAGGCCGACGAGGTTCTCCTCGGCGAAGGCCAGGGCGAGGTGGCCCGCGTCCTGGGAGTCCTCGAAGCCGGACACGTGCTCGCCGTTGACGCGCAGCTCGACGTTCAGTGCGGACGTGACGATGACCTGGCACCAGTCGTCGCTGGGCTCCGTGCTGGCGACGACGACCTCGTGCTGGCCGACGAAGACGGCCTGGGTGGTGACGCGGATGCCGGTGGCGAAGCCTTTAACGCGGACGTCGAGGCTGAGTTCAGCGATCATCTGGTGGAGGTCCGAGATGCTCTCGGTCTCGACAGGGGTGAAGGTCGTGGCGGTGGCGATGTTGGTCATGATGGTCCTCTCGGCCGAGTCCCTCTCGGCCTTCTTGATAGCTACAGTACACGCATATGCGCGACTGTCAACATCGACCCGAGATTTGTTTGACTGGCAAGTGGCCGACCTCGCTACTTCCCCATGTTTCCGGGGATATTTGCTTGCACGGTAAATCGCCAGAGCCTGCCGGATGGCTCAGGCGTCGAAGGATTCCCGCTCACGCCACGCCCTGTCGAGCTTTGAGGGCGGGTCAGCGCGCCACCCCGGCATCACGATCGAGTACCGAGCCATGATGTGTCGCGCGAGGCGGTCCTCCGCCGCCCGAGCGCGTTCCCGGATGAGCCAGTTCGTCGCTGTCATCCCTGCCGACGTCAAGGCCCCAGCCTCGGCCAGCGCGAGCATGTCGAGGGAGCGCTGGTCGAAGTCCTCGACGTAGGCGCGGCGGGCCGCAGTCGTCACCTGCGGAACGAGACGCGGACGCCCGGTATCCATCGACGTCGGGTCGAAGGAGCCCTCACGCCAGCGCGGGCAGGCGGCCGTCATCGCCTGCGCATCGCGAGCGGAGACGCGTCCCTGCCCATCCGCGTCCCGGAAGGCGTCGAGCCAGCGGATCGCTTCTGGCATGTCGCCAAGGATGCCTGAGTCGGCCAGGAGGGTGAAGGCCGCGATGGTCCGTGCGTGACTCTCCTGCGGCACCTGGTGGATGGTGGGCGCCGCGGCGGGCGCGGGAGTCGCGGCGGGTTCCGGCGAGGGTCTTGGGGTGCTGACGTCGAGGGTCCACGCAGGGAGCATGACGTCGAGGCGGGCGATCAGCCGCGGGCTCAGCTCACCCTCGTCGCGCGAGGATCGGAGCGCGTTGAGCCAAGCGATCGCGGCGTCGTCCCGCGCCTCTGCCTGGAGGGCCTCGATCATCGCCCGATCGGTCTTCGACAGGTAGGTGCGGAGGCTCCGCTTCACCTTGACGCGTGGATTCAGCGTCACGTCCGGCTGGGGCGCTAGAGGCTTGGGCGGGAGGGTTGGTCGGGGCGCCTCGGCGCTGTGATTGCGCGCCCGCCAGCGCGCGTCGAGAACCTCGGCGTCGGTGGTGCGCCAACCAGGTGCGGCCGCATCCATCGCCCGCGTCTCCGCGAGGGGCAGCTCTCCCTCGGCAGCGTGGGCGCGGAGCGATCGGAACGCTCCCTGGAAGAGCGACAGGGTACCACCACGGGCTGCCTTGATGACGCGCAGCCACGGCGACGACTCAGGCACACGAGGGTCAGGAGCTACCCGGATGAGGCCAGGGCCTGGGCGGGCCGACGTGGTGACGACCGCGGGCTCGGGAATCGGTGCGATCTTCGGCCTCTTCTTGCGGTTACGCCGACGTGGCGGGACGGGCGCACCGTGGCGCTTCGCCCACTCGCGATCGATCTCCACCGGCCGCAGGCGCCGCCAGCCCGGCATCACAGAGTCGAGCGCGACGACCTTCTCGGGGCTGAGCGCATCCGAGTGAGCGCGAGAGCGCTGCGACGCGAGCCATTCCGTCGCGTAGGGCAGGGTGAGGCGCAGTTCACCGCGTGAGGCGGCCTCGATGAAGATCGCGGACCGTTTGGAGACGCCCCAGCGCTTGGCTGCTTCCCTGACCTCATCCGTCAGCCGGGCGTTCAATCCCCTCGCCACGCTCGCACCTCGCACCGCTCGTCACGCGTCCCTCACGCGGCATCCAAGATACAGGGCGGCCGAGGGGGTGTGCGCGATGTCGAGCACGCGGGAGTGTCAGGCGGGCTGGAGGACCGAGACGGGAGCCTGGAATCGGCCCGACGCCTCACGGCTCTGAGTGCGCTTGCGCTTGTTCCAGGCGGGCCAGAGCGCGGAGAGCGCCGTGGCGACGACGACGGGCAGCTTGCCGCCGCGATCGAGAGTGCGGAACCGGTCGAGCCAGGGGACGAGGTCCGGGTTGAAGGCGTCGTCGTCGACCGTGAGTGCTGCGAGGTAGTCGAGGTCCCACAGGGGGTCCGCGACACCCTTGCGGATGTGCCAGGCGATGTCGAGTTCCTGCTGGGTGAGATAGCGCCACCCCGGCATGTAGTGATCGAGCGCCTGGGAGAGCTTGGGGGCGATCGCCACGCCGAACCAGTCGCGACGTCGTGCCTTCAGCCAGTCGGGCACGCCGGTGGTGAGAAAGCGGAGCTGTCCGCGGTCGGCCAGGACGCAGTACATGGCCGTGCGACTGTCGAGGCCCAGGTGAGTCTGAAGCACGGCCGTTCTCGCCTTGACCTCAGGGGTGAGGATCATGTTCGGCGAGACGGGAGCCGGGGTAGCGAGCGTCGAAGACATGCTGGTTAGTGTAGCAGGTTGGTGACGGAAAAGTCCCCCTTAGACGGGACTCGGGCGTCCCCCGAGGCGCGAAGGCTACGACGCCCGCAACATGGCCGACCCGGAGTGGATCGGGCAGAGGTCCTGGGTCCCATCGCCGCGTCCCCAGCCGTTCTGTTCCGCCTTCTCGCGGATGATCTCGACGGCGATCTCAGCGGGCTGATGACCGCGGTACTCCCCGAACCACTTGGCTTCGCAGGGCTCTACGTCGCAGGCGATGAGGGCGCGCTGGGGCGCTTCGGTCTCATGGGGAACCGGGGCAGCGAGGATGACGTCCTGCACGTCCTCCGGGCACGGCCATGCGCCGGAGTGGATGCCGCAGCGCTTGGTCTGGCTCTGGAAGTGGAACTTCGGGTAGCAGGGGAATCGGGGCGTCACGATGTACTCGGCGTCGTCTGCTCGATTGCCGCTCATGAGGCTTCCTCTCGGTCGTCCTACAGAACATGCTCCCAGTGATTTCTGTCACGCGCCTGGAAGTCTTGCGCCCCTTTTCACTCGCAGCGCCTGCACTCCCATCCCCGACCCCCCGCCGTCCGGCGCCAGGGCACGACGAAGCCCGCGCCGCTCCGTGGGGCGTGCGCGGGCTCTCGGGGCGACTAGAGGGCGGTGCGGCGACCGTAGCGGTCCACGCGGTAGTTCTGGCCGTTCTCCTGCTGGTAGTCGATGCCGTCGCGGCCCATGTAGTTCAGGCGCACCTTGTCGCCCGCAGGGACGTCGTCGATGTGGCGCTTCAGCGTGGGGTACTTCACGCGCGCTCCCGCGAGGTCCTCGGCGGCGCCCCACCAGGATTCCTCGGTCTCGCCTTCGCCGACGGCAGCCCAGTCCTCGAAGCCGTCGATGGAGAGCATGGGCATCCACCATCCGGCGAGGGTGGCGCCGTGCTCGCTGTCGATGGCCTCGGTGTAGGCCTCGATGACGAAGTTGTCGATGGCGACCTCGTGGCCGCCGATGGTGCGGTACTTGAGTCGGCCGAGGGGCGGCTGGTCGATGGGTGCCTCCAGGCGCACGCCCTGAGGCCGCTCCGCATCCGCGGGGTAGTACTCGTCGAGGGTCAGCGTGGTGGCGGCGTAGACGGGAAGCGCGTCCGTCGCGCGGAGTCGAATCCAGCGCTCGGCGGCAACCGTGCCGTCGCCGTCAGCGAAGGCGTAGACCCGCTCGGGGTCGAGGGTGTTCGTGAAGGCCTGGCGGATGCCCTTGTCGTCGTGGAAGTGAATGTCTCCGAGGGGCACGTCGGCGATGGGGCGCTGGAGGCGCTGGCCGACGAGCATCGCGTACTCGTTCATGGTGGCGTTCGCCTCGACGTCGCCCGCGTGCATCACGGCCGTCCAGCAGGCGTGGCCCTTGGCGTCGACGTCGATCGACCAGAGCTGGGCGGGGGCGAAGGTCTCTCGCGGCTGGTGGTCGAGGGCGTAGTAGGTGCCGTCACCAATGCCGTAGACGATCTCGACCGGGGTGCCGTCGCCCTTCCAGTACTTGAGGCGCCCGGTGGGGATGTCGGCGATGTCGCGCTTCAGGGTGATGCCCGCGGGCGGGGTTGCGCTCGAAGTATCCCACCACGTCTCGATCGTCTGGTAGTCGACGACGGCCTGCCAGTAGAGGCCGTGCTCGTCGTCGCTGAGGAACCAGAACCCGGCGCGCTCGTGCCCCTCGTTGAGATTGTCGCTGTAGAAGATGGGCCGAGCTGAAATCGGGGTCGAAATCGTGGTGTTCATGGTGATCTGGGTCCTCTCGTCACCCGTCCCTCGGGCGATAATTTGAAGGTACAGTACACCTCCGACATTTTGCGTCACGCACCCTTGAGGACTCCCATGCAGCGCCTTCTCCCCCTCGCCCTCGCGGCTACCCTCGCCACCGCCGCCCTGGCTGGGTGCGCCATGCTCCCCAACTCGGGCGACGTCGATGCTGCGCGCGCGGCTCGTGATGCGTCGTCGGCGCCTGCCGCTCCCGTGACGCCGTCCGTCGCCCCTGCGGCTCCGAGCACCACGCCTGCTGCACCGGCGACCCCCGCCCCGCTCACGCTGGACCAGCGAGCATGGGGCAACTGCGTCGCGTACGCGCAGTCGATGCAGGACGACCTGACCTTCGGCGCCTACGCGAGCGAGAGGGTCCTCGCCGTCCCCGGGCAGCGACGCTCCATCGCCGTGCCAGTGGCGACCATCGGTGGCGTGACGGACTCCTACGCGAGCTTCACCTGCTCGATCGACGACTCGTCGAGCGCAACGGTCCTCTCCGGGGGCCTCTCGGACGCGCACTGACCACTGCCCCCTGGGGCGGCCGTCCTCTCTGGCGAACCTTGACGCTTTCAGTTACTGCATGTACTGTAGCCACGAAGCGCTGAGGGACAGCGCGACGAGAGGACCGTCCACCATGCTTTCCACCTTCAGCTTCCGCGCCGCCTCCACCCCCTCGCTCTCGGCCTCGGCGGCCTGCGCGACTCGCGCGGCGTCGACATCGCAGGGACCTTCGCGTCCTTCGCTGACGCCCTGCGCGCCGTCAATGCCCTGACCTTCGAGGGGCGCGACCTCAACGTGGACCTGCTCCACGCCACCAGCGACCCTGTCGATGCCGCGGCGCTCGGAATCGATGCGGCCCCCGGCACGCTCGTCGTGCGGCTCCGCGACAACCGCCTCCCGGATCGGCCGTGGACGCGCGTGCGCGAGGCACTCGACCGCGCGGAGGCGAGCCTGGCGGCCTGAGCACCGCCCCGGAGCCTGCCTCCGCAGGAGCTGTTCTCCCATCCCCGACCCACTGCCCAGGTGGCCCTACTAGTCGACCGTGACAATGTCGGTGGGTGCATGTACGGTACGAATATGGCCCGAGGGACGGGCTGGAGAGGACGCATCATGCTGAGCATCAAGACCACCCCCGAGGGCGTGGAGACGGACATCGCCGTCACGAACCCGATCCTGAACTACCTGCGCACGGAGCGCCCCCGTCGCACCGACGCCGAGTGGCTCGACGCCATCCTGCTCACCTGGAGCCGCTGGCTCGGCTGGCTGGCCGAGAGCGGTCAGCGCGGCAGCCTCGGCTCGATCCCCGCCGAGTACGGCTTCACGCCGCGTGCGTTCGGCGACTTCGGCCCGGCCTACGACGACATCGAGGATGCCCTGGATGTCGTCCGGCACACAGGCATCGAGGATGACGTGTGGTGCGCCGAGTGCGAGACCGTGGCGATCGCCATCCGCCACGCGGCCCGTGTCATGCACCTGATCGTCGTCGCCGACGAGCGCCAGGCGGTGGCCGCATGAGTACCCTCGCTGCCGTCGCGCCCGCCTTCCCCAGCCTCGACCCGATTCGCTTCGGCGAGCCGACCGACTCCCGCGAATGGAACGTCCTGCTGGACTGCTGGCGCGAGAACACCGGGCACAACGACGAGGACAAGGTCGGCGACGCCCGCGCCTGGCTCCAGGCCGTCCTCCAGACCTGGGACGACCGCTTCACCCGCCTCCTGGGCCCGATCAGCGAGCGGGTCTACGGCGACCTGAACAACTACCACGTCGGCTTCGAATTCCAGGACCTGGAGACCGCGATGGCCGAGTACCGGTTCGAGCAGGAGGGCTTCCACGGCAGAGAGCGCTCCATCGTCCAGGCCCACCTGGCCGCGATGGTGCTGCACGCCGCGAACGTCCTGCGCCGCTACATCGCCATCTTCGGCGAGTTCGAGAGCGAGGAGCACCCGTCACTGCGGGGGATGCGCTTAGAGGATGGCGGCTTCGCCCCCGGCGCCGTCCTCTGTCAGAAGCACCTGCTGGACCCGTCTGCACTCGCGCAGTGCCACGAATGGGCCGCCTCCCGCGCGGCGCGTGTCGTCGACGGCTGGGTGCCGGTGCCCTCGGGCGTCACGGTGCGCTGCATCGCGTGTGTCGGCGAGGACGACGCACGTCGAGGGCGAGGCATCGAGTGACGGCCCCGCAGGGGCTCATGGCGAGCCTCGACCTCACGTCGCCCGTTGGCGTTGCGCGGCGTCACGCACGCTTCGCCACGGCCTTCGGGATGTTCGGCGGGCCATCCACCCCGTCGGCGACCTTCGCTCACCTGAAGGCCGAGATGGCCCGGCCCGCGCACATCCGCTTCCTCATGACGCACGGCTCCAGGAAGTACGTCGGCGAGATCACGGACGGCCTCGACACCGGCGAGTACACGGCGATCGCCGAGCTTCACGAGGGGACGATCCCCTGCGACATCCTCGTGGTCTTCGCGTGCTTCCAGGAGCCCGAAGCCTGGCTGCCGCTCGTGGAGCCGGGGAGCGGCGTCGTGACGTACTCCGACCTGCTCTACAACCGATCGATCAGTCCCCTCGTGTCCGAGTTCGGCAAGGAGCCGTTCGTCACCCCGCGCGAGGTGGGCATGATCCTCGACAAGACCGCAGCACGGCGCGCTGCGGAGTCTCCCAGCGGCGACTACTTCTACCGAGACAAGTGGCGGACGGCCATCAAGGAGCGCCCCGGCACCGCGTGAGCTACCAGCGCGCAAGGTGTGGCACTCGTCACGTTTAAGGTGTACTGTAGAAGATGACGAGTCGAGGGACGGCTCGGCGAGAGGACCCATCAGCATGAGCGGCACGCTCACCGTCGTCAGCGCGAGCATCATCGTGCACACGTCGCCCGACACCGAGGCGGGGCGCCAAGAGGCGCAGCACGTCTACCGCATGACCGCGCGCAAGCACCCCGACAAGCTCGTGCAGTTGAAGCTCGCCCGCCCCGACCGCTCCGTCGCCCTCATCGCCTTCAACCAGCAGCCGAGCGTCGACTTCGACCTCACGCAGTCCGACATCCGACTGCTGACTCTCGCGCTCAACGTCCTCAACAACGCCATCGCCAACCCGGCCTACGCCCCGTGGGCGCCCCTGGCGGCGAACGAAGCCGTCGACCCTCTCGCCAGCCGCGAGGGAACCACCGCCGCCATCGACCGCCTCGCCGCAGGCTTCGAGGGCATCCGCTTCACCCAGCCGCCAGCCACGCTGGCGCCCGCGCACCCGCGCTCCTAAACTCACCCCGAGCCGACTTGCAGGCTCGCCGAAGCCCACGCCACCCACACTGGCCGGGCGCTCAGGACGGCGAAGGTCCCCCGGACGCCCGGACGTGGATCGCAGGAGAGAACCAGTCGGAGCAACTCGACCGCTCGTGGTGTGGGAACGCGCAGAGACGAGACACTCATGACCAAGAACGCCCGCCGCAAGAAATCGGTCCGCAAGCGCGCCGCCGACGCAGGCACGACCTTCTCCGCAGCCCAGGACAACTCGCACCTCGACGGCGGCCTGGTCTTCCTCACCGTGCCCCGCGACGCAGCGCCGAGCGAGCCGCTGCCCATCGACCCGTCGAGCCCGCTCTTCGTCGACTATCTGGGCCTCCTGCGCGAGACGCGCGATGTCGAGGCCACGCCATTCGAGCAGCCCGCGGAGATGAGCGTCCTGATCGCGGAGGCCCGAGCGCGCATCGCGGCGCGGGGCCCGCACCCCTGGTGCACGCGGACAAGCCCGAGCACCAGGCGGGCCTCGAAGCCCTCTCCCGGCGCCTCGGCTCGCTCTTCATCGCGCCCGCGGCGCGCCAGAAGCGACGCCAGGCCGACCTGCTCCTTGAGGGGAATCGTGTCCACGCCTTGGCAGAGCGGTACGCCGCCGACCGAGCGTCTTTCCAGGCCGCCCTGCGCGACGCGCCGCCTGCACCCGCAGCCGCGTACGGCCCCCGGAGCCCGCGGGTCAGGGATGGGAGAACCCGATGAAGACGTCCGCTTCGGAGCAGCCCGTAACGCGCGTTACTTCCCGCTCCAAACTTGACAGTCATCTATGAACGTGTACTGTAGGAGTATGGCGCTGAGGGACAGTGCCCGAGAGGACTCCATGAAGCTCAGCGACATCACCGCAGGCGAGGTCTATGCCTACAGCACCAAGCGCGACCCCTGGGAATGGCGCACCGACAGCGATGCCGCCTTCGTCCTGGATGCCAGTGGCGACTACTCCCGCTCCGGGGGCAGCGGCCACCACTCAGGGCGCATCACCAACTTCGTCGGCAACAGCCGCAGCCAGCGCATGGTCGTGATCGCGACGCCCAGCGGGCCGCACAAGGTAGCCGACCACCTGAAGGCCCTCGCCGCCATCGACCTGTCCTCGATCAACGACCTCCGTGACAACGCCTCGATCCTCGGCGATCGCTTCCGGGTCCGCGCCGTTCGTGCGCAGGACATCGTGGCCACCTGGGAGCAGTTCAACGCCGAATGGGATGTCCTCGAAGTCTCGCTCCGCAAGAAGCGCGAGGACGGCGACGCTCGCGCGAAGGCGCTCACGGAAGGTCGTCGCAAGGTGGAGGCGGACCTCGCAGCGAAGGGCCTCACGAACGCGAGCGTCGACATGCAGTCAGGCCGGGTGCTGGTGAACCTCAAGCAGCTCCAGGACCTGCTGGCCGCCCAGTAGGCATCACTGATCTGGAAGCATGGGGCAGGCGCCCTGGGTCATTTCCAAACCGTGGCTACGCGGCCTCCCGAAGAGCGCGCGAGCCGATTTCTGACCAGGTGTCGGTTCGCTTATTCCACGCCATCGCCGTCCACTTGGGTAGTGCGTTGAGCCGCTCCTCGACCTTGGCGGCGCCGTGAGACAACGCTTCGCTCACCGTGGTCTGATGCAGATAGGTAGACCAGGCATCGAAGTAAGACTGAGGGATGTGTGGCGTCGATACGATGAATCGAGAGCCGGGCACTTCCCGCGCCCTATCCCGCCAACCTGCGACGATCGAGCCGAGTGGGCCAGCGAGGCCCCGTTGCCGCTCCTCCGTTAGTTCGGACTCCCAGTCAGGCGTTCGGAATACGTAGGTCGACGGTTGGATCGGAGCCGATAGGGATGACCTGACGCTCCATGCTCGACTTTCGTCCATCGGTGGCAATGCCCGCGGGCTCAGTAAAACGAAGTCCCCGCCTGTCGGGAGTACCTCATTCATGACGGTCGCCGCCCATGCATGATCGCCCTGAATCAAGACGTCCGAAACTGCTGGTACAAATCGCCGCGGCGAGTGTCCGTAAAGGATGTGCTCAAGGTTCGGGAAACTAATCGGCATAGTCGAAGGTTACGAATAATCGCGCCACCCCCACCCTGCTACCAAGGTCGCTTTTCAAAGCGTGGGCAACCATGACGGGTACTCGTCACGAGCGCGCCAGAAGCTTATCTCGCCGCGGCGATCCCCGATGCTCTCGGGGTCGCTGATCCAGGTGCCGCAGGCGACGCAGCCATGGAGCGTGCGGTGCCGGTCGAGGTCGACGTGGATGACCTTCACCTCGTGCACCGAGGAGGCCTTGTGCGCCTCCAGGTCGCCGGGAGCGACCGCGGGGTGCAGGAATTCGTCCGGGATCGGCAGGGCGCGCGCCACGGCGTCCAGTAACGCTTTCCGCCAGGCGTCGACCCACCAGGCGCCGTCGGCGCGGTACGGGACGCTCTCGGGGCGGCGGGTGCCCTCCCACGGGTTCGGCAGCTTGCGGAGGTCATGGATGATCGACTCCGTCGTGATCGGCGTGCCGGGCGAGCGGTACTGCCGGACGCTCGCGGCGTCGTGCACGTCGTTCAGCATCGCCTCGTAGGCGAAGTAGCGTTTTCCGGGGTCACCTCGCCGGAGGCCGAGCGGAGGGCCAGGCCCTGCCGGGTGCCGCCTCCGAGCACGGCGAGCGTGAGCTGGATGGCGACGATCTCTTCGTCGAAGCCAGCGGGGCCGACGTTCGGCGGCAGCTCGACATCCATCCACGCGTCGAGGCCGTCCATGTTGCGCGTGCTCGGTGCGGCGGGCCAGTCCGTGGTGCTCATGCGCTCCTCCGAGGGTTCGTGTTCATGAGGTCGCTGATGATGAAGCAGACCATGCTGATCGCCGCGACGATCGCCATCACGAGGGCGAGCGGGACGAGGACAACACCCAGGGTCCAGCCGAGGTTGGGCATGGTCACCAGGAGGACCAGGAGTGCCATCAGCTTCACGAGGACGGCGCCGAGCGCGACCTTCAGGGGCGCGGGCACACGCCTGGTGTCGAGCGTCATTTCCGTGTCCCTTCGATCCACTCGCGCGGGATGGGGTCGTCGGGGCCGAGCGGCGGCGCCTTCGGGCGCTTGGGCAGGGCGAAGATGTACGCCAGGAGTCCCACGAAACCCAGGAAGCCGCCGAGCAGGGTTCCGGCAGCGAGGATCGCCCGGCCGAGGGTCAGCTCGGGCGGTTCGATGATGCGGTTGACGACGGCGGCCACGATCAGCAGCGCGAAGCCTCCGATGGCGACGCGCTTGGCCCAGACGGCGAAGTGCTGGCGGCGGGTCATGCGAATCGCACTCCTGAGAGTCGGTGGATGCTGTCGAGCTGTTGTGCGACGCTGCCGACGAGGGACGGGTCGCAGGCCTCGAAGACGTCGACGAGTTCGGTGGGCCTGGCGGGCAAACCGGGGAAGACGTAGGCGCGCAGGCCGCTGCCCTGATCGCGGGCCATGCCGCTCGGCCAGACGTCGAGGCGGGCCCCGTTGATGCCGAGCTTCCAGCCTTCTGCCTCGGGGAGGCGTCGGGCTTCGCGGAGCGCCTCGAAGGCGTCGTGCCCGATGCCAGCCGTTTCTGGGAACGGCCCGGAGAGATGCACGGCCCAGTCGCCGCCGTCGAGCTGCACCCAGCCGACCGATGCGGTCACGGCGCGGTGGAGGCGGCGCTTGGCGGCGATGTCGATGCGCCCCTGCTCAGGCATGGGGGTCGACCTTCGCGTTGGGGACCATTCGCGATCGCGAGTACGAACCCTCCTCGCCGTCAGCGAAGCGGACGTACCAGCTCGTCGTGTTGCCCGGCGCGAGAAGGGTGGCGAGGAGATCGCCGATGCGGACAGAGTCGCCTGCCTGAAGGAGCGCGCGGGCACCCGTCAGAGCGTGCTGCGCGGCGACGATGATGTCGGCGGCCGACGGGGGCTCTTCGGAGGTGACGGGCAGCATGGCGACGTGCTCTTGGGTGTCGGCGAGTTCGATCACGTAGTTGAAGTCGCCTCCCGCGTCGGGGCGGTCGACGAAGAAGACCTCGAAGTCGCAGCCTCCGTCGGTGAAGGCGGCGTCATAGACCGTTCCGGGCTGAGTCATGTCGTGTCTCCTGGTTTCCGTGTCCCCTCGCCCTAGGCGGGCTGGGGCTCCGTGAAGGCGTTCGGGATGATCTGGTGTCGCGGGAAGCGCTTGACCTCTCGGTCGTGGAACTCCACCAAGAACTCATCATCCTTCGTGACGTGGGAGATGATGAGGCCGAGACGGTTGCCGACGCGGACCTTGTGCTCCACGTCGATGTCGGCACGTTCCGCGCGGAGATACTCGCGCGCGTGCTCGGTGACGATGTGGCCGTCGGCCGGGATGTCGAGGGAGATCGCGAACTCCCCCACCTGCTCCTGCGTGTCGATCAGGACGAGGCGGTACTGGCCCTGGAGAGACGGATCGACCGCGCCGACGTTGATGATGAGGAACTCGTGTCCGGCATCCTCGAAGTCGTAGGCGACGGGTTCCGCTTCACGGCGGCTCATGCGTCGGCGCCGCCCGTCTTGGCGAGGGGTCCGGCGCCTGTTCTGCGGTCTCGGAGGCGGCTGACGAGCAGGCTCATCTCGATGACAAGGGCGGCCGCTGCGGTGCCCGCCAGGACCCAGATGCAGATGGCGATCTGGGCATCAACGGGGTGCGCCACGCGACCAGTGCTGCTCCGACGAAGCCGACCATCGTGTTGATGGCGGTGGCCATCCAGTCGAACCCGGCGAAGCGGAATCGGAAGTAGGAGATGAGCATGAAGGTCGCGAAGAGGATGATGCCCATCACGTGCAGCATCCCGTGCATGTCGCGCAGCGCTGCGATGTAGGGGTCGTGAGCCATGGGGTAAGTCCATTCTTCGAGACGGCCGCAATCGCGCGAATCGTACGCGTCTACAGTACACCGTGCACAGATATACCGTCAAACGTCTGCGCCGCGGCCGCGCTGGTGGTCAGGCGCCCTAACGTCCATCCGGACGCGGGATGTCATCGAGGAGGAGGCGCTTGTGGCCGCTCGTGCTGCTGAGCGACTCGACGTAGATGACGCCCTCGGCGACGTACTCCTCGCGGAAGCCCCAGTCGTAGACCTCCTTGGCGAGGGTCGACTGCTTCTCGCGGGGCCGATGCAGGATCAGGGCTCGAACGAAGGCGGCCTTGGAGGCGAATGTGCCGACGTAGTTGACCTGTCGGACCCAGTCGTCAAGGCCAAGCGCTTTCGCGGCCACGCCATCGACCATGGTGATCGCGTAGGTCGACTTCTTCGTCATCGTGCCCAGCCCTCTCGTGCCCCGTCCCTCGGAAGCCCTTTCTACAGTACATGCCAGGAATGGTCACGTCAATTGCCGGAGGTGCCAGCGGGTCGGGGATGGGAGGGTGAGCGGAGCGGTATTCCCCGGCGCCCGGCAGTCGGCCTAGGCTCAGAGCCACATCGAGGAGGGTGTCGATCATGACGGACGAACTGGCCGCCGACGCCTCACCCCTGCGCGTCAGGGCCGTTCGCGACAGCCTGTCTGTCGATGGCATCCGAGACTCTCCCGAGCGCGAGATCAGTGTCGGGATGTGGCTGCCGCGGGACAGCTTCGGCGCGGCCGTGGAGATCGACCACCTCCTGCGTGACCCGCGCTTGAACTATCACCCGGGCCGCGAGGGCCCTCTCGTACTGCGCCCGATCGACACCGATTTGACGACGATGACGCTCACCTGGGGGCACCGGGTCGACGAGGCGGTCTTCAACCTTGTCCCGAGCACGCGCATCCCGTTCACGGTGGCGCAGGTCCAGGTCATCGAGAGATGGATGCGGGCATCCGCGAGGCGACTTCACGCGCACCGCGCATTCCTCCGCGACGCCTGCACCCGAGGCATGTGGGACGCCGCCGAGGGCGCGACCGAATCCCTTCCCGCCGCCGATGAACTGATCGCCGGAGAGCTGGTCCTGACCTCGGTGTTGACGAACGTGCAGGGGCCGGATTCGACGTGGCCCCTCGGCGTGGTCGAGGTCGACAGCGTCGGCACCCCCGAGGAGCCCTGTGACGCGTTCGTGGAGACCGCGACCCAGAAGCGGTTGGGCACGAGGACATCATCCCCGGATGCGGACTTCGACCAGCACTGGGAGCGGTTCACCGTCGACGAGAGCCAGTCGGAACTGACGCCCGAGGACTTGATCTTCTGGTACCAGCAGGCGTGCTGGCGGTTCACGCTCTACGACGATCTGTGGCTCAACTTCTGCCACCTGCTCACGGGACTGGAGCCCCCGACGCCCTAGACGCCGGTCCCTTCTCTAGGCGGCGGCGAGCTGCTGGCGGACGATCTGGATGCGGGTGCCGTCCATGGGCTCCGACTTCATGCCCAGGCCGTAGCCGCCGTGGCGACGTTCGAGAAGCTCGGAGTCGATGTCCCAGTATCGGAACGCTTCGAGCTGCGCTTCGGGGAGGGGGTAGAGCAGGTGGTCACGCCCGCGGATGGACGAGCAGTAGACGCACGAGGTGCCGCGGTAGATGCGATCGAGGACGTCGTTGGGGAACGCTGTGACGCTGACGTACTTCTCGCCAGGCTGGATCACTCGCTGGCAGTACCGGGACATCTTGTCGTCGCAAGGGTGGGCCTTGCGGGCCTTGCGAGCGATCAGGTACGACCCGTCCTTCTCCTCGTAGGTGCTCAGGTCCTTCGTGCGGGTCATGCGGCGACCGAGTGGATGTTGGAGATCGCGACCTCGAACTCGTAGGACACCCCTTCGGCGTTGGAGGCTGTGACCGTGATGGTGCCTCCCTGGCTGCCGATGACGCGGACTTGGAGGTCGGCGTCGCGCGAGTGCCCCATGGCGTCGATGATCGCGCGTTCGAGGTCGACGAGCGATGGCGGAGTGCCGTCTGCGCGCGTGGGGGCGCTGCGGACGATCTCGACGTCCTCGGCGTGGAAGATCATGTCGTTGATGCCGTGGCGGGTGCTGCCCGTGTAGTAGGGATGCGTGCCCTCGGTGTCGAAGTAGGTGCCGACGGTGATCTCCAGGCCTCCGGCGCGGCGGCGGCCGTCGACGGTGGACGCGCGAATGAGACGGACGACCGTGCCCTTGGGGATCGGGGTCGCCGCCTGGCCTCCTGTGTCGCTCACAGCTCGTACTCGCGGATGTTGTCGGCGAAGACGTTGAACGTGAAGTCGAGGCCGTCGGCGGTCCGCGCCACGACCTCCACGGCGCCAAGGCTGGCGTCATAGCCGGTCTCGCTGATGCTGAAGGCGTCCTCGTCACGGCTGCTGATGATGAGGCCGCCGAGGGCACGCAGGAGGTCCTCGCGCGAGGGGAGGGTGCGGTTCGACTGCTGCTCGGCCGTGCGGATGACCTCCACGTCTTCGTGCAGGAAATTCGCGTTGTTGTAGCCACCGCGGCTGTTGCCCCAGTAGAACGCGATGCCGTCTTCGGCGAGGTCCGCGGAGATGAACTCGCCCACCTCGATCTCCAGCCCCTTGCTGCGCTGCTCGCCTGCGAAGTCGGAGTCGCGGATGAGGCGCACGAGCGTGCCTTCGGGGTGCGGCGTGATGACGGGCGCCGATGCCGGGGTGGTGGTCGTCATGCTGCTTCTCCTTGGTTCTCGGTGCCGTTGGTGTCGAGGTCGGCGGGCGACCAGGAAGGGACGCGCTCGGCGTAGAAGCGCTCCTGCCAGTGGGCAAGAGCGTCCAGAAAATCCGGCTCGATGTGGTCGGGCGCCCGGACCTTGACCGCCAGCCCGGATCGTTCATCGATGACGCGCCAGTCGTTCATCGCTGCATCGCGGGGCTCGTTGGGATCGTCGAGTACGGGCTTCATGTGCGTGAGCTGGTCGAAGGTCACGTCCGGGCGGCCGCCACGGTCGTGCCGGTCCTGCCACTGAGTGATCTGGACCCAGCACTGCTCCTCGCTCAGGAATGAGCCGGAGGTGGCGCGGCGGCCCGTCCGGGAGTCGACGATCTTCCACACTTCCGAGGCGAAGGCGGGGCTTGCTGCTGCGCTCATCAGGACGCAGCTTCTTCGTCGACGAGGTCGAAGCCGTAGACGAGCGAGGCGTAGAGCGCCTCAGCAGTGGCGACGAGGTAGGTAAGGTCGTGGCCCGAGCCGCCCATGCCGTTCTGGTCGACGTCCGCCACGATGCTTTCGAGGGCCTTGACGGCGGCGAGCACCTGACCGCGTCGGCCATCGCCGTAGACGGCGTCGCGAGGCGCGCCGGTGACCGCACGCACCCGCGGGGCCGCTTCGGTGAGCGTGCCGCGCCAGGAGGGGTCGTAGATGTCCAGGTGCTGGACGAGAGCGACCGTCAGGGTCCCGGCGAGCCAGCGCTCGTGAATCTCGGTGCGCCAGGCCTCGTAGAGCGGCACGTCGGCCTCGGTGAGCCCCCGCGGAGGAGCGTCAGGAATGCTCGGTCGTGACGGCTGATGTCTTCGCTGGGGAAAAGGCCCATCGAGTAGTAGCGGACGACGCTCGCGATCGAGCCAGCGCGCCATCCCGGCAGGTCCCTGTCGATGACTCGCTCGATCTCCGGCAGGAGAGTGCGGTCGTGGGCGAGGTGCCGAACGCCTTGCAGCCAGGTGAGTGCGGCGTCCATGTCGTCGCCGAGCACGCCTCGGGCGGCGAGGTCGAGGAACGCGTTGACGACGACGATCGATCCGGGGTTGCCTTCGACGGGGGCGGTTGCCTCCCGGAAGGTGCGCCACCCTGCGAGCCGAGCGTCGAGGAAGCTGGTCTGTTCGTCGTTCAGCTCGCCACGGCTTGCACGGCGGCCGAGGTCCGAGAGCCACGCCAGGTGCTGACTGTCGACCCGGTCGAACAGGCTGCCGTCGACGGCCTCGACGACGTACTCGCGCTCGGCCTCGGCGGCACGCTCGGCGGCGGTCGGGCGGCGACGGTTCTGCCAGCCGGGAAGGTGGATGTCGAGGAAGGCGGACTGCCTGGGGCTCAGGGTGCCCTCGTCCAGGCGCTTGCGCTTCCGGGAGAGGAAATGGCTCTGGGACTTGGTCAGGTTGATGTGGGGCCATCCGGGGCTCATTGCGATGATCGTGGCGCGGAACTGCTCGTCGTGCGGCGAGGCTTTGCCCGCGGCGCCACGGCGCTTCACGATGCCTCGTGCGCTCGGTGCGTCTTCGATCATGGCGATGCTCATTCTTGCTTTCCCCTGGTGTCCCAAACTGTCCGCTTAGTGTAGCAGGTTGTTGCATACCACCCATTGGGGGGACACAGGGGTGTGACAGGCCGCAACTCCCCCGAAGATGGACTAGATGACAGCCCGTCATGTCGGCAGACTGCTCGAATGGTCTTCGATTCCCGAAAAATCAAAGGCCCTCGGCGCCCTCCGGCATGGCTTATCGCTATCGCCGTGGGAGCCACTGGGGGATTAGTCGCATGCGTCGCGCTCGGCCAGGGGATGGTCAGCGAGGTGGTCGTCATCGCGGATGCGGCAGTGACGACGGCAAGCCTTGTCGCGCTCTCGCGCTGGGTGAGAGCTAGGCCTTGACGCGCCTGCTGCGCACCCGAGCGATATCGAGTGCGAACGGCGGCGTGGTGCGCCATCCGGGCATGGCCTGATCGAACAGGCGCGCCTCCCAGTCGAGGAGCTTCCCTCGGCATCCCGAAGGCGCAGCCGTTCGAGCCAGGACGCACTCGCTCGGCCGCCCTCCTCGAAGAGACGCGCCCGCAGGGCGAGGTCGACGTGCTTCTGGTCGCTCGGCTTCAGCGCGCGCTTCGAGAGGCGATCCAGGGTCATGACGCCTTCGCTGCGCCAGAGCGGGATCACCGCATCGAGGGCAGCGATCTGCTCAGGGTGAAGCTCTGCCTTGGCCTCCATCGTGCGCATGCGGGAGAGCCACGTGCTGGCGGCGCGGCCAGCGACCTGAAGCATGCTCCGCCGCGCGAGGTCCAGGTAGTACTCCTGCGTCTCGGTGAATCCCAGTTCGCCCCGTGTCTCCCCCGATCGCAATGGTGGCGCTGGGACCTTCTTGCGGCGCTTCAGGCGTTTTCTGGCAGCCGCGTCGAGGCTCGCGGCATCCTCGGTTCGCCATCTGGGCATCACGTCGTCCAGGACTGCCACCTGCGCGGCGCTCAGCGGGTCGCTCTGCTCGCGGGAGCGCATGGACTCAAGCCAGGCCGCCCAGTCGCTCACACGGCGCTCCAGCTCGCCTGCGAGTGCGAAGCGGAGGCGGCGGCGGTCGTTGTCGTCGAAGAGGTGCATGGCAGGCCCTCGGTCCGCTGGCCAGCGCTTGCCGTGGCGCTCGAACCAAGCGGCATCGAGGCGCTCGGCGTCGAGGGTGCGCCAGCCGGGAATGACGGTGTTGAAGATGGGGGTCTCGTGCGTCTCGGTCTTCCCGAAGCGTCGTCGCTGATTCTTCAGCCAGAGGTCCGGGTCTTCGGTGCTGAGTGCCATGCGGCCTTGCAGGGCCTCGAAGAGGATGTAACGCGTCCGCAGCGTCGCGCCGGGCCAACTGTCGATGAGGTACTTCTCGCCGAGCGCATCTGCGGCCGCGACATCGTCGACCTGCTGCTTGTCGTCCACGTTCCCCCTGGTGCCAATGTCTGCCATCGAGGCTATGCGAGTTCGAGACGCAAATGACGATGCCGACCGGCCCCAATTCGGGTGCCGATCGGCATTTTCTCGCTACCGGAGTAGCGCGTCAGTTGACGGCGATGGAGGCTACTCTCGCGCCGAGGTCGACGATGAGCGAGCGCGCCTGCTTGTTGACCATCGAGCGGAACTCATACTGCCCCTCCCCAATCTCGAACGCCCGGCTCCAGGCGAGTTCTTCACACCCGAGACGGTCGAAGGGGGCGTTGGCGGCGAGCCAGCGATTGATGATGAGTCGCTCGCTGGCGTAGCTGAGCTTCCGGGCCCCGCGGCGCGTGACGAGGATGAGTCCGAAGACGAGGATGAGGGCCCCGCCGAGCATGAGGCCGAGTCGGTAGCCGCCCGGCAGCGGGAGCAGGAGCCCCAGTCCGATCGCCTGGATACCGCACAGGAGCGCCGCGATGGCGTAGTTGGACTGCATCTGGCCGGGACGGCCGCCACCGGCAGGGCCGTCCGTGAGGCGGCTGACGTTCAGATCGATGGAGGCGGATTTGGCCGCGGGGCGGATTGTCTCGTTGTTCATGGTGTCCTCTCGTTGACCTGTCCCTCAGGTCGTGTCGCTTAGTGTAGCAGGTTGCGTCCGACAATCCCCAATCATGGGGTCGCGTGCGATCCCGTTTTCGTAACGCCCGTTACGGTCGATTGACGCGCGTTGCATATGCATGTACTGTAGAGAGATGAGCAAGCCGACCGCGGTCATCTTCGACGTCGACGGGACTCTCGTCGACACGGGTCCGGTCAGGCACTACCTCAACCAGGACGACGGCACCCGGGACTTCAACGCTTTCCACGGCGCTTCCGCGTTCTGCCCGCCGATACCCGACACGATCGAGGCCATGCACCAAGCCGTCGTCGATGGACACCAGGTCATCGTCGTCACCGCCCGCAAGGCGAAGTGGCGCATCCTCACTGTCGGTTGGATGCGCTCCGTGGGCGCGCCGTTCGACGTCAACCACGTCTACATGCGGGGCGACTACGACCGCCGTCGCGACGTCGAGGTGAAGCGCGACATCCTCGCGAGCATCCAGCAGGACTTCGAGATCGTCCACGCGTTCGACGACAACCCGAACGTGATCGCCCTCTGGATCGAGAGCGGCATCCCCGTCACCATCATCCCCGGCTACGACCCGGTCATCCCGCCATCCCCCGTGGGGGCGCTGGCGTGATCCGAGCCTCAGGCTCCTACGCGCTCTTCGAGGGGCGCTGGTACGCCTGCGACCACTACCCGCTGCCGGGTCGCGAACAGGAGGCTCTGCTGCGAGACGTCGCCGATCTCGACTCCGACTGGCTCCCTGGTCCAGGGTTCCAGCCCACCAAGCAAGCGCCTGAGACGTACTTCCGCCGCGTCGACGAAGCCCTCATCGAGGCTCGCATGAAGGTCGCCACGACGTGCATATTCGGCAAGATCGGCCCCTTCGACATCTGGTCCGTCTTCGGGTACGACCCGGTCCGGGTCCTCGTGCGGTATGTCGGGGACGACCCGTCGAGCGCACTGGCGTTGCCAGGGTTCGAGAAGTCGACGAGCTACGACCTCATGGGCGAGGGTATCTTCGGGGCCTTCGATGCCGCGGCCGTCTCCGACGTCGTCGAGAAGACCGAACCGATGCCGACCCACTACGACCCCACCTACTTTGCGAAGAGGGATCACGCCTGAGGCGGCAGCACTCTGCGCGAGCGCTTGCCCTCCCATCCCCGACCCGCTCGCACATCCCAGGTTGACGATACGAAGAGTGACGTGTACTGTAGAGTCATCACCGACGCTGAGGGACAGCGTCCGAGAGGGCCACAGACCATGAGCACCATCATCCGCACTGACAGCGAGATCGCCGAAGACATGATCTTCGCAGCGGCAGGAATCACCGACGTCGACCTCTACGACTTCGACTACCCGGAAGGCGTCGCAGCGACGCGCAAGGCCCTTCGCAACGGCCGCGGCCAGAGCGCGGGGCAGATTCGCCGCGTGCTCATCGGATGGCCGTCGGTCCCCGCAGCGTCCGACGCCGACGGCTTCGAGCTGGTCGGCCCCTCCGACGGGCGCCCGCTCGTCGTCGAGAACTTCCGCTCGCCCATGGGGATGAAGGTCATCAGTGGCCACGTCATCCTGTTCATGCAGTCCGAGAGCGGCAACGCCGTCGAGGTCATGCCGGGCGCCAAGGCCACCATCGTGAGCCTGGGTGGCCTCAAGACGACCGTCACCGCGGCCGCGGGCTCCATCGTGAGCCTGCATGCGTTCGACGGCACCATCCAGCACGCAACGGGCGGCATCTCCACCACGCGTGCGACGGTCTGGGGCCCCCGCGAGGGCTCGGCCGACGTCACGGTCACCGGCGAAGCTAAACAGCTCCGGTAGGCCCCCACAGACTGCGTCGCGCTTGATGTCCTCTCGCGCGACGCATGGTCGCCACCCCGAGTCCCAAGCTTCCGGGGTGGCGGCCCCTTCCAGCTCCTGCCGTCGACTAGTCCTCGCCCGGCAGGCCGAGGCCCAGCGCGAGTCCCCCATCTTCCGCGCTGGGCCTCACTTCATGCCTGAACGAAGAACGCCCCGTCACGATCGCTCGTGACGGGGCGTTCTGGTCGGCTAGGCAGACCGGGCGAGTACTCGCTGAAGCTGGTCGACCCAACCTTGCAGCTCTTCGCGAGTCCAGAACTGTCGCGTGGTGTGGAAGTCGACGCCGTCCTCGTGATCCTCGGTGGTGACGGTGAAGCGGCCGTCCTCCTCCAGGACTTCGTAGACGGTCGTCCAGCCGTTGGCGCCGGTGGTCTCGAAGGCAGCTTCGTTGCGGCAGGGGGCCGCGTTGGTGTTCGTCATGATGATCCCTCCTGGGCTGGAATGCGGAAGGGCCCCGCGAGACATGCCCGCGAGGCCCGAGTGGTGGTGGTCGTCTAGGAGGCGACGCGCGCGCGGCGCTCGATCTCCTCGTTGGTGACGTACTTCGCCCAGCTCAGGCTGTGCTCGTTGATCTTGATCTCGACGCCGTAGCCCTCGATCTCCCGAGTGGCCTGCTGGCCGGTCTCGTCGAAGGCCAGCCAGCGGCTGGTGTTGTTGTCCTTCTGGATCGTCCAGCCGTTGGTCGCGAGGTAGACGCCGCCCTTGAGGCGCGCCCAGTTCAGGTCTTCGCGGTGAGCCTTGTTCTGCTCGACAGTGGTGTGCATGATGTCCTCTCGTGAGCCTGTCCCTCAAGCTCGCTTGCTACAGTACATGCTTTGTGCATGTTCGTCAACTCTGGGCGCTAATCCGAGGCGCTCCCCGTTTCGGCGGGCGTCTCCGTGACGCTGGTCCTGCGCCAGGCCGGCTCTCCCATCCCTGACCCCCTGCCCTTTCGTCACGGGCTGCATGACGACGCGACGAAGCCCCGAACAACTCGCGTCATCCGGGGCTTCGTCGATCAGGTCAGGCGGCGCGGGCCGTCCTGGTGAAGGCGTCGTAGTAGCCGCCCTCGTAGGCGTCGGCCAGCTCGTCGATGTCGTCCGAGTCGGAGCCGTCCCACTCGGCCTCGCGGCCCATGATCTTGCGGAACAGGCTGGTGGGGGTCAGTTCGCCGGACCACTCGCCGCTCAGGGGGCGGAGGGCTCCGTGGCACCCTGGAAGCGCTGCTCGGCGCGCGCCTTGGTGGCGCCCATGGCTTCGGCCTTGTCGATCTCTTCGTTGCTCAGCATGATGGTCGGTCCTCTCGGGCCCCGTCCCTCGGGGCTTCTTGAGTGTTACAGTACACGCACTAGCGATGCGTCACAAGTAGTTCTGCGATCGTGTCGCGCCAACCGATGTTGAAGACGCCGGACGCGGCCATCTCCGTGAAGGCGCGCGCGGTGACGCGGGCCGTGTCGACGAGATGGAAGACGGGCGCGAACGCACCCGCTCCCGCGCAGAGTGTGACGAAGACCATGAGGCCGACGTTGGTCTCCTTCCGCTGATCGCCCTTGGCATCGATGGCCAGGAAGATCGAGAGGATGATGCCCATGGCCGTGAGCGCGATGAGGATGATCCCGACGTTCCCCATGGCATCCCCGATCTGCGTCACGAGGCCGTCGAGAGCACTTCGAACCGCGGCCCATGCGTGCCGAACAGCTCGTCCGTGCGCACCTTCTCGACGGACCCGGGCTGCGACCAGAATCGCCCGCTCGTGCGCACAGCGATGAGGTCGAAGCGTCCCTTCACCACCGTCTTGACGGGCAAGGCGTCCAGGGCAGCGACGGTCTCGACGATCGTCGTCTGAGGGAGGTGGTTCCACTCGCCGAAGGCGTAGTGCCAGGGCGACAGCGTGAAGCCGTCCGCCTCGGCCGCGGTGAGATCGGCGATCGCGCGAGTGAGCGTGCGAGTCATGCCCTCGCCGGTCCACTCGGCGTGCGAGAGGGCGTAGGCGCGCCGCTCGGCCGTGGAGCCGAGGGTCGATGCCGCGCCGAGGGCGTCGAAGTGCGCGTCGGGGTAGCCCATGGCGTACTCGGCGGCCTGGTGGGCCGTTCCGAGCGCATGGATGATGGTCTGCCGAGCGTTCCGCACGGATGCGTGTCCGGCGCACATGCGGCGGGAGTCGATGTTCGGGTCCTGGCTGCTCCAGCGGAGCGTGCAGCCCGCCACCTCGCACCGCGGCACCAGGTGCTCGTCGACCTCGAACTCGATGACGGCGTCGCCACCGGGGACCTCGATGCTGCTCTCCTGGTAGACCCAGGAGATTTCACTCACGGGGGCGAGGGCACCTTGGTCACCCAGATACGGGAGGCGGCGTCGACGAGCGGCCGCGCCGGGGTCTCGGAGTCGATGTCGTACTCGTGCTCCTCGGCCCACTCGTCGAGGCACGCCTGCGCGAGCACTCGCGCCTCGTCGTCCGTGAGGTCGTGCCCGTACACGTAGATGCTGAGTGGCTTGCTCCACTCATCGCCTTCGTCGTGGGTGGTGGTGATCTCGCGATGCGCGGCCGTCGTCGTCATGATTTCCGTGTCCCCTGGAGCTACTTGCCGACCGGGCGAGCCCACTTGAGCTGGTAGAAGTCGGGCAGGTTCTGGATCGGCTTGCCGACGGCGGTGTAGTCGCTGGCACCCTGCTTCTTCGAGGTGATGAAGAGCGTCGTCGTGTTGTCGGAACCGTGGGCCGCGAAGCTCCACTGCGTGCCGTCTGCGGCCTGCACGTCGACGAGGCCGGGACCGTCGATATCCTTGCCCCAGAGATAGGTGGGCTCCACGGGCTTCGGGGCGGGTGCCGCGTTCGGGTCCTCGGTGGTGTCGGGAGCCCGAGTCTTCCACGAGGGGACGTTGTGGTCGTCCAGGACGAGGTCCTGGTCGGCGCTCTCCCGCGTTGCGCTGCCGTTTTCGACAGGAGCCTTCTTGAGGTCCGAGACGTCGTACGACCAGGTCGAGAGCGTCTCATCCTTGCCGTCGAAGTCGACGGTGGCGACGAGCGTGTGCGGCGCCTTCATGTCGAAGCCCACGCCGACCACGCTGGTCTTGGCGCCGTAACCCGGGATCGTGTCGACGAAGTTGAGGTTCGTCCCGGCAGGGAAGCCCGCCGCGACCGGGACGATCGGCACGGAGGTCTTGTTGCTGGCGCTGTCGGTGTTGAGGCGGTAGAGGCCGTCCCCGGAGATGTAGCCCTCCGGGTAGCTGTCGCTGGGGATCGACGTGATCGTCGTGACAGTCCCCTTGGCAGGGTTGATGGCCTGAAGAATCGAGGCGTCACTGTCCGTTCGAACGGAGGCGATCCACGAGCCTGCGGGCAGGCTGGTGGAAGCCCCCGCCTGCGAAGACGTGCCGCCCGTGGCCTTCTCGTCGGCCTTCTTCGAAGCGGACGGGCTGCACCCCGTGAGGGCCAGGGCCCCGATAGCGACGAGTGCGGCCGCGACGGTGATCTTGCGGATGTTCATGATTCCCCTTGTGTCTCAGGCCCCTGATGGCCCGGATGATGCTGGAAGGTGGTGGTGGTCTGGGCGACTACTTGCCGAGAGGGCGCGCCCAGGCGATGTCCGTGCCGCTGGGGAGCTGCTGGAGCGGCTTGCCGACGGTGTCGTAGGTCGAGCCGCCGGAGGCGCGCTTGGAGACGAACAGGGTCGTGTCGGTGTCGCTGTGGCGGGTCGAGAAGGCCCACTGGGCGCCGTCCTTGGTGTGCACCGCGGCGTCGGTCCCCGACGGCAGATTCGGGTCGTAGCCGTCGTCGTCGGCCGTCATCCACGGATAGACGTAGTTCTCGGGGATGTCGGCGTAGACGTCGTCGCCGTCCTCGTCCTTCTGGCCCGTGGCCTTGGGGAACGCGGGCAGGGCGGTCACGTTGTCGATGTCGAGTCGGCCGTCGTTGTACGTGGCGACGGTGAGCTTCTCGGGGGCCTGCGTCGGCTTGGTGACGTCGTAGCCCCAGGCCGTGACGTCGCCGCTGTCGTCCATCGTCGCGTCGACGACGAGCGTGTGGGGCGTGTCGAGGTCGAACCCGATCGACTCGATCTTGGTGCTCGGGCCGAATCCGGGCATCGTCGAGACGATGTCGATGGGGTCCGAGTAGGCCTTGTCGTCGCCGACCTTGATGAAGTTGATGGCGGTCTCGTCGTCGACGTCGTCGGCGGGAATCCAGTACTGGCCGTCACCCGAGAGGTACTCGATCGGGTAGTGGCCGCCGTTCGTCTCGATCTCGCCGATGTTCTTGAACGAGCCGGTGGCGGGGTCGTAGATGTTGAGCCGGGTGTAGGTGCTGCTGTCCACGGTGGCGAGCATCCACGCACCGGAGACGGCGGGCGCATCCTTGGTCGCGGCTGGCTTCGGCGCGGAAGCGGCGGAGGTCGACTTGGGCGCTGCGGTCTTTGCGCCGGTCGAGCTGCATCCGGTGAGCGCGAGAGCACCCACGGTGATGAGGGCGGCGGCCGCAGTGATCGTGCGGAACTTCATGGTTGTCCCCTTCGGCGTCAGGTCCCTCCCGACGTCATCTTTAGTGTAGCAGGTTGCGAGTAACGTTCGACGCAACGCCCGCTCTGCGGACGATTTCCGTGTCCCTAGCTGGCAGCAGCGCGCAGATCACCGAGGCGCAGCATCATCGGCCCGATGGCCGCGCGGATGGCCGCACGGTCGGAGTTCGACAGATCGCGGACCAGCTCGGGCGTCAGGGCGTCCAGCTCGTCGGCGAAGCGCATGACGATGTCAGAGACGCTCGCGTCGCCTTCGCCGCGCTGAGCCATGGCGAGGAGTCTGTCGAACTCAGTGCGGTGTTGCCGACGGCCTTCGAGGGCGCGCTGGCGCGGGTTGTTCTCGTCGAGCCCGTACTGCTCGATCGTCTCGGCATCCAAGCGCTCTCGGATCACGTTGCCCACGTGGTAGCGGATGTTGGCGGGGATCGTCACCATCGCAGCCATCCCCTCGATGGAGGCGCGGTAGATCGAGCCGACGAACTGCTTGTAGGCGTAGGTGCGTCCCAGCCAGTCGGGACTTCCGTCTGCTCGCGGGAAGGTGGCCCTCGCGTCGATGAGGAGACCCGCGATCTCGCGGTAGGTCGCGGTGCGCTGATTCTCCGACACGACCTGGAGGCTTCGGATGGCGTTGATCGTCGCGACCTGAAGGACGGCCTGCCGCGCTCGGGTCGAGGGTTCCGGTGCGGCCGTCATGAGGAGGGGGTCGTGAGGGTCTCGGCGAGAGACTCCCCCGCCACGGGCCAGAACACGCCCTCGTGAATGGTGACGACGCCCTCGGTGTCCATGTGCAGCCAGGTGCCCTCACGCGCGACGCCGACACCGGGGATCACGATCTCGGCGCATTCCGACTCGGGCAGGTGGCGGGTCTGGATGACGCCGCCGCTCCAGCGCGCGAGCATGTCCCAGTCCGCCTCCTCGGTGAGCTTCACAGCGACGCCGCTGGCGATCTCTGGGCGGTAGGCCACGTCCTGGAAGTGCCGCTCCGTGAGGCGGGTGTTCGCTTCGGCATACTTGGCGGCGAGCTGGAGGAGGAACTTCACGTCCTCGGAGAATTCGGCGGGGAAGCTGTCGACGGCGCGACCGAGGGCGGCGAAGCGGTCCCTCTCGGCGTCGCTGATCTGAGGTCCGAGTTCGATGTCGGGGCCTACCCAGTCGCTGGAGACGGCGAGGAACGCGTCGGCCGAGTCCTTCGGGATCGTCACGAGCCCGGACTTCTCGCCGAGGCGGAGGCTGGCGGCGAGGATGCCGTTCCGGTCCAGGTCCCAGAACGACACCTGCCCCCGCATGATGAAGTCGCGGTGGCCGTCGCCGGTGGTGACCCGCTTGAGCAGCAACGACGGCATGCCGAGCGTCGGGTCGAGGTCGGCGTAGTAGCTGGTGATGGGGGTGGTCAACGTCTGCATGTGGGGTTCCGTTCGGAGCGGGCGCCGCGGCGCCGGGGTGCGGGCTTCGGGTTAGCGGAAGCCGTCGGGGTACTGGGCGTGAAAGGCGTCCGCGTCGATGTAGAACAGATGCGGCCGCGCTTCGCTGAAGGGGATGAGGGCGCCGACTTCGGCGAGGCGGGCGAGGAGCGGTTGCGTGCCCTTGCGGATGTTCGCCTTCGAGGTCCGCGTCTCGATGTGCAGGCGCTCGACGAGGTCGCGGGCATTGAGAACGCCCCGAGGGCGCGCGCTGTACGGCTCGCCGCTGATCTCGGGGCTCGCGGACGCATTACTGGCGTCGATGAAGTACTGGATGTCCCGGAGGGTCTTCCGCTCGATCCGCGTCAGCAGGCGCCGGGTCTTGAGAGCGGGGTCGGCGGTCGTCAATTCCGTGTCCCCTCGGTCGCCGGTGCCGACGCGGGCGCACCGACGATCTTCGTGAGGGCGATGGCCGCGGCGACCAGGCCGCCGCCGACGGCGCCCATGACCAGCGCGAGCGTGCTGAGGGCCGGGTCGACGTCGATCGGGACGCGTGCGAGGACGACGGCGCCGCTGATGAACGCGATCGCTGACCACTGGAAGAGCTTCAGCATCCGCCGAGCAGTCGCGCGCGATGCCCGCGCACCGTGGATTCCCCGACGAGTGCGGACGATCGAGTCGATCCCCTCGGCCGCGGCGGCGAGGAATGCCCCGAGGCAGACGGCCCCGAGGA
Organism: Frondihabitans sucicola; assembly: GCF_030296615.1. Lineage (GTDB taxonomy): Bacteria > Actinomycetota > Actinomycetes > Actinomycetales > Microbacteriaceae > Frondihabitans > Frondihabitans sucicola. The sequence continues at coordinate 404,629 of NZ_AP027733.1, forward strand.
GGCCCAGGCAGAACAGCAGGGACAGGCCGAGCACGCTCATGCGCCCGTCCAGACGTCACCGGGGCGGGCGAGCCGCTCGAAGCGGAAGCCCGAGTAGTCAGGTCGGCCATCGAGGGTGCCGACGGAGGCGACGGCCTCGATGAGGTGGAGCCGCGCGAGAGCGAGCGAGCCATCGGCGACGACCGTGTCCTCGTAGCGCTCGAAGTCCCCTCGGTATGCACGGACGCGGTCGCCGATGCGGAGGTGGCCGAGGTCGCTTTCGACCCAGTAGCAGCCATCGGCCTTGAGGGACGCTGCCGTGGAGTCCAGGATGTCGAGCAGCACGCGCGTGAAGTACCGATTGGGCACCGGACGCCCGGTTGCCGGATGGAAGAGCAGGCTTCGGTAGGCGATGTGGGGCGCGATGTCGGGGACGGTGATCGTGACGGTGTCCTGCCGACCGAGAGGGGCGCCAGGAGCACCCAGGGCGAGCCTGTCGAGAGTCTCGTCGATGTCGTCGAGCAGACCTGCGATCATTGCGGTCACGTTGCTGCCACCCATGTCGTAGCCGTGGCGGATGTTCCAGGCCACCCGGCTGACGATGTCATCCATGGTCTGGCTCTCGGCCCTGTGCGCCACCTCCGGCCTGGGGATGGTGATGTGCTCGGGGTTGACGTCTGCGCGCCTCGGTCGAGCGCGGTCGGAGGTGCTGACGCTTGACGTCAGAGTCATGGGGGTCTCGCTTCACTCGTCTCGAACACGGGGGCGATGCGGAACCGGGACCCCCTACAGCCACGGTTCCACGTCGCCAATCTTAGTGTAGCAGGTTGCTAACTAGGCGATCAGCTCGATAGGCTCTCGCGCCCACCAGCGATCGATCGCCACGGGCTCCTGGCGGCGGCTGAGGGCTCGCGCCTCGGCAGTGACGAGCCCGCACTCGCATTCGCGGTCCAGGGCCCTCCTGGCGTCGTTTGCGGCGTGCCTGCGGAACTTCCTGAGCGCCTGGAGCACCTCGGAGCCGTAGTCGATGCGTCCCTCGTCGGCGGCGAGGCTCGCGAGGCGGTCGGCGGCGAGGCTCGCGAGGCGGTCGGCGGCATGGTTCAGGGGGTCGCCCGAGTGGCCGCGGACCCAGTGCGCGATGATCTCGCGCGATTCGGCCAGCTCGGCGAACTCGTCGACCAACTCGGGCCGGAACTTGGTCGGGCCGCCCAGGTCGAAGCCCGTGATGATCGCATACGGCGCGATGAGCGTCAGGGTCACGCGACTGTCCGTGCGCAGGTGCACCTCGGACCCCTCGGGCGTAGCCCTGACGGCCTCGATGGCGGCGCGCAGCTCGGTGCTGCCGACGTCAGAGGGGGTGGCGGACTGGCCGTACGCGTACGTGCCGTTCTCGCGGACCCAGGCCCATGTGCCGCGCGCCATCCTTCCGGAGGCATCCGAGCACACGGCGATCATCGGAGCGCCTAGCCAGCGATCCCGACGAGAGCCCCCGTGGCGGTGTCGCGACTACCCCTAGCTACGACACCACCACGGAGTGCGGACGGCCCTCCCAGACTCGTCCGCATACCCGAAGGCGACCGACCCGAATCGATCACCTGCGTGGGCGATCCTCCCCGGCGCGGATCAGGCGCTGAGGGGAGGTTCATGCGCTTTACTGTAGCAGGTTGTCACCCGTTGCCCTACTCGGATGGGCCATTCGTACCCCGCCTATGCGGAGACTTCGAGGAATGCCGGAGGGTCGGGGATGGGAGAGCGAGCGGAGCGACCTACGCGCGCGCCTCGGCGCGCTTCACGTGGGCGAGCCAGGCGGCAGCGAAGGGGTCCGTGCGCTTGAGCATGCGAGTGTCGAAGAGCCTGGTCATCAGCTCGGGCAACGTCGGCGGCTCGACGGGCGTCCGGGCGGCCACCACGGCGGCATCCACCCCTGCCGGGTTGAGCTTCCTCCATCCAGCCGCGATCTCGTCGAGCGCGACGGACACGTCGAACGGGAGCTGGGCCTGCTTGTCGAGCTGCTTGGCATGATCCAGCCATGCCTTGGCGCCCGCATCGGTGGCGAGCTGCGCGCGGCGGGCGAGGGCCAGGTAGTGGCGATCGGGAGCCTTCTCCACCGCTGCCAGGAGTACGCGTCGGTCCCTGTCGAGCGTGTTGACGTTGTCCCGGCGCCAGCGGGGCGCGATCAGGTCGAGGGCGGCGTGGAGGTCTTCGCTGAGATAGCCGCCGGATGCGGCGGCTCGGGTGACCATGAGCCACTGCGTCGAGTACTTGTCGGAGCCGAGGCGGGCATCCTTGGCCAGCGTCAGGTAGTGCTGGTCGCGCCCGTCGGCGACCTCAGGGGCGGATGCTGCCTCATCGACGACGGATGCGTCCGTGACGTACACGTCGCGCCAGTCCGCGTCGAGCTGGCTGGGGCTGGCCGAGCGCCACAGCGGCATGATGCTGTCGTACTGCGCCTTCACGTCGGCGGGCAGCAGGCCAAGGGAGTCGAGTTCCCGTTCACGGATCAGCCATGCGCGGGACGCCGTGGACTTCTTCGACAGCCGCCCGTCCGAGGCGGCGGCGATGTACGGTGCGCGGCGCGCTGTGCCCTCGGATGTCCGAGCGGACCGGGCTGCCCGGATGATGCTCGGCATCTCGGATCGCCATCCGGGGATGCTGTCATCGAGGGCCCGCTTCCGGGTCTCTGTGAGCTGCTCGCGACGGAGCTTCACGCCTTGCTCGTGGAGCCAGGACTTCGCGGGGCCGGTGATGGGTTCCAGGGGCCACCCCTTCGAGACCTCGACGATGCGGCGCTCGAAGAGGGACTTGGGTTCGATCTGGGCGGTTCCGGCCTCGACGGCCCGGAGGCGGGCGTCGGTGTCGAGGTCGGCGGCGTTGTGGTCCCGCCATCCGGGGATCGCCTTGTCGTAGCTGGCGGCGCGCTTCTTCGTGAGGTCGCCGGTGGCCAGGCGGTGGCGTTGGTCGTTCAGCCATCGGTTGCCGGTGGGCAAGGAGGCGAGGCGTCCTTCGGCGGCGGCGGCGAGGTAGCTGTCGCTGTCCAGGTCGCTGCGGACTGCCGCTCGATCAAGGTCGGCGAGGCGCTTGACTCGGCGGGCCGCCTTGGCGCGGTCGTCGGGATTCTCGGCGGTGATCTGGTCGAGCTGCTCGGCCGTGAGGGGGTTCACCCAGCCAGGGAGGGCTTCGTCGAGGACCTTGTCGGTCCCTGCGCCCTGGTGGACGGAGAGGAGGGCGCGCTGGAGCGTAAGCCAGTTGTCGGCGTCGGCCCCGACGGATGCGAGTCGACCTTCACGGGCGAGGGTGAGGTAGTCGTGGTCCCAGGAGGGCGGCTGCACGCCGTTGCGGAGGGCCCACCCGTCATCGAGTTCGCGGGGCGAGAGCGTGAGCCAACCGGGTGCGGCCTTGTCGAGCTGGGGCTTGAGCTGCGGCGGGAGGGTGCCGCGACGGAAGGCGCGACGCGAGTCGGCGAGGTAGAGAACTGCGGCCTTGACGTCCTCGCGCAGGGTGCCGGACTTGGCGGCGCGAACGAAGGCGGCCGTCGACATCGGCTTCGGAGTCGCCGGAGCTTTCGCTGGCGCCTTCGGAGGGGTCTTGGCGTCGGGCTTCGCGGCCGCCTTCGGGGCGGCCTTGGCAGGGGCCTTCTTGGCGCGGGGTTTTGTTGCAGCAGGCATGAGCATCTCCGGGAGGAAGGAGGGCGATCGTGATGCACACCGTACCGCTGATTGCTTGGTCGAGCACCGCGCCGTGCCGGTCCCCTTGGGAGGTTGTCAGTGAAGCACGTGGCCGCTTCAGTCGCGGGCGAGCTGGCGCGCCAGGTCGCGGCCAAGGCGCGTGGTGGCGACCTTCCCGGCACCCGGTCCGATGTACTGCCGCTCGATGAGGCCGCGAGCCTCCAGCGCGGCTGCGGTTCGGGCGCCGACGCGATCGCGCATCGGGTCGACGTGACGCCCGACGCGAAGGGGACCGGCACTTTCGATCCAGGCAAGGGTGTCGAGCATGCGGGTGGTCAGGTCGGCCATGGTGGTCCTCTCGATGGGGTCTCTACTGGAGAGAGCGTCGAGGGGCCCCGATCTATCAGTCGGCGACGGACTTCTTACCAGCCCGGGTCTTCGTTGACGTGCCCGACGACGCCGCGCCCACGCTTCCCGGCGAACACGCGAGCGGGCTTCTCGCTCGCTCGGGTGTCGAAGATGTCGTCGTAGACGGCGAGGTACCTGTCCGGCAGGACCAGGCGTGCCCACGCATCGACGAGGCGGAGCGCATCCTCGATCGACGCCTTGTTCGGGGTCCGCATGAGGGAGCGGCCGAAGACGCTCTGTGTGAAGTCGGAGTTGCCCTGCTCGATCCAGCCGAAGGAAGAGCCGTGGTCGCCTTCGTCGCCGAGTCCGCACTTGAAGACGATGGCGTCGTAGAGGACGAGGGTCACCTGCCGCTTCTCGGAGTCGTAGGTGAAGTCGTGGTTCTTCTGGCCGAAATAGCCCCACACGACGCGGGACAGCTCGTCGACGTCCGTGATGCGGCGCTGCGGGTCGTCTGGTGTTTCCGTGTCCCTTGTGGTCATTTGACTACTCTCCCAGGCTCGTGTCATCGGGGTAGGTCTCCAGCCAGTGGCCGAGACCCTTGAGGTAGCGCCCGACGCCGGTAGCGCGGGCGAAATCCTCCCCGAGCGGGTCGAGCTTGTCGGCGCCGAGGGCGGCCACCTCCGGCGAGAGCATGTGGCTAGCGAGACCGAAGTTGGCCAGGCCGTGCAGCACCGCGGCGACCTGGTTGCGAGTGGGCGGCGGATCGCCGTGAAGGTTCGCGTCGAGATGGAGAGCCTGGGCGCCCATGAGGACATCCGCGGCGTGCTGGCCGTTGAGGTCGTAGGCGCTCGGGACGGAGGGGTCTCTGTGCGCGGTCATCGGCGGTTACTCTCCCACTCGCGAACGCGGGCGAGGTGGGTCGCGGCCCAGGCGGGCAGCTCGCTCATACGGCTCGCGGGCTCGTCCCACTGCCGGACATTGTCGTGGAACGCGACGCCGCGGCGATGCTGCCCGTCACTGCCATTCGTCTTGACCGTCGGGCCCTCGATGTACACGTCGAGCACGCCAGGCTCGGAGAAGCGAGAGGCGCTGATGGTGAGTCGCTGCGGCTTGATCTTGACGCGGCGACCGTGCTGGAGCTGCGTGAGGTGGGGAAGATCACCCGGCAGGTCGAACTCGTACTTGACGCCCGGCTCCTCCTCGGTGAGGTGGAAGGTCATGGTTTCCGTGTCCCTACTGCTCGGGGAGGAAGTGGAGCGCGCCGATGATGATGGCGAGCCCACCAAGGGTGGCAGCGTCCACAGGCAGAAGGCGCCGGAACCCCTTCAGGGTGAGCTTCGGGCGCTGGAGCGTGTAGGCGACGGGTGTGCCTGTGCGGGCGGCCTCGTCGGCGCGCTCGGCGGCGTTGTCGGCGATGACGATGCGCCCCTTGACGATGAGGTTGACCGCGACGGCCAAGCCGATGATGAGCCAGAGAATCGGCGTGGGCACGGCGGGCGCGAAGGCTTTGAAGGCACGCGAGGCGGCCGCTGCCAGAAGAATGATCATGGGGCTCCGTTGCGAGCTGGGATGGCGCGTGGCCCGCACGGGACAGCGCTACCTGGATAGCGTCAGTATAGCAGGTTGCGACAGAAGCGGTCTTCGTCGGGCGCACCGGAACGCCCCAGGCCCGCATGGCCCAGGGTGTTCGAGCGAGTGCTCTTAGAGGGCGGAACGGAGTTCGAGGAGTTCGTCCAGGATCGCCACCCGACGGGCACCGTAGCTGCGGCGCTGTTCCGGGTCGGCCGAGCTGGTCTCGACCTCGGTGAACACGAGGATGGCGCGCCCGAGGGCATCGGCGGAGTTCCCGAAGGGACCACCAGTGCTCGCCAGGGCCCGGGTGAGGCGGAGGGCGTTGCTGAACTCGATGGGGCTCGCGGCTGAGTTGCGGGCCTTGATCGATGAACGGCGTCCGTCTCGGAGCGCCTCGACGATGCGTGCTTCGAGGGAGGTGGTGTCGATCGCGGTCATGCGGCTGCGCCCTTCTGGTCGCGTCGGAGCTGTTCGAGGTCGCGCATAGTGTCCGCGCGGAGGCGGCGCCAGCCATGGAAGGCGTCGCCGGTCTCGTTTGCCGAGAGGGGGATGCTTCCTGCGCCAGGAGCAGGGCTGTGGCAGTCAGATCGGGGTCGGCCGCGAGTGCCGCGCCGACGGCGAGTGCCGCGAGGACCTGATCCCGTCCGGCGTCCCACTGCGCCGCCGTCAGGGCGGACCTGGTGGACCGCTGCGACTCGCCGAGCAGGCGCTTGAGCCTGATCCCGGCGAGTCGCTCCGAGACGATGTGCTCCATCAGCGGCTCGCCCTGTTGGCGGCGATGAGGAGCTTGGTCAGCGTCTCGGTGGTGAGCGTGGCGTGGCCCTCGAAGTCGAACTCGATGCGGCCCGGACCCGTGGCAGGGATGCCCGCCTTGCGGATCATCGTGCTGAGGTTCATCACCTTGTCGTACTCGGCTGCGCGTGCTTCACGGGCGGCTTTCTCCTCCGCCTTGCGCTCGGCTTCGATCCGCGCCTGCTCCGCAGTCACCTCGTCGAATGTGCCCTTGAGCATCGCCGGGGAGATGGCGCGCATGAACGTGCCCCGCGGGAGCTTCGTCGACATCTGGGTCTCACCGAGGAGGTCGTTGACGTTGAGCGCTCGAAGCTCTTCGAGGTGCTCACGGATGCTCTCCGGCTTCTGGATGGCGAGGATCGCCAGCATGCGCTTGGCCTCGCCCTTCTTGGCCTTCCGGAGCGTCCCCATCTCGGCACCCTGCGACGTGGAGAAGAGCACCGGCGTCGTCGTGTCGAGGATGAACATGGCGCTGGGCTCGAATTCGGCGGCGGTGCCGGTGGTGTAAAGCTCGCCTGCGGTGATCTCGGTGGTCTTCATGATGTCCTCTCGTGGCCCGTCCCTCGGGCCGCTTGATTGCTACAGTACACGTGCATATGCACTTCGTCAACTGTGGTTCGCGAGAATCTTCGGCAGGGCGTCCACGCGCCAAAAGCCCCGACCGCGCGGGGCGATCGGGGCTCTCGGTGATGGTGGGTGCTACGCGGCGATGCTCTCCAGCACGTCCGCCTCGACCTGCGACGCGAAGCCTGCGGCGAGGGCGAAGGTTGCGACGTTGGCGAACACGAAGCCGACCAGTTCGGCCGCCCTCTCGCTGAGGCCGACGGCGTAGACCATGTTGCCGTTGATGTAGGTCTCCATCTCGGCCGCGTCGTCGACGAGCACCTCGACGTTGCTGACGCCTTCGCGGTAGCCGATGACAGCGCGGCTGAGGTCGTGCGAGGTCTGGATGTGGAAGTAGAAGCCCGCCTCGGTGGCGAGCGTCTCGGCGGCGAAGCGCGCTGCGGAGTCGCCCGAGAAGGTCTCGATGGTCTCGGCGAGCTTGTTGCTGACGATGGGGCGGATGGCGGTGATGGTCATGATGTCCTCTCGTGGCCCTGTCCCTCAGGGCCTCTGAGAGCTACAGTACACGCTGCATATGCAAGCGTCAACACCGCGAGGAAACTCGGCGTGTCTAGTCGTCGAGGAGGATGCGCAGGGCACCCTTCAGTGCCGCCTTGTCGCGCGTGAGCTTGGCGACTTCAGCCTCCAGTTCAGCGATGCGGGCGTTGACGGGAGCGGGCTTGAGCGCGGGCGCTGCGACCACCTCGCGGGCGGGCGCTGCGGCAGCAGGCGCGACGGCGGGCGCCGGTGCGGCCACGGGCTCCGACTTCGGCTCCGGCTCGTTGGCCTTGTCGTACGCCTTGATCCATCCGCGGAGGGACTGTTCCCCGACCTGGTACTTCTCGGCCGTCTCCCGGATCATGCTCCGGTCCTTGGGGTTCGCCGCGCGCCGGGCCAGAACCTCGTCGGTGGCCTGCTGGCGGGTCTCGGGCGTGTACTTCTGTTCGAACGGCATGGGATTCCTTTAGCGAGATGGTCAGGCGTATGTAGCGAGCATGAAGAAGCTCATGCTGAGCGGGTTTCCGTGTCCCTTAGGTCCACGTTAGAGAGTGCATATGCGTTTATGCGAACTGGGGCGTGACGGGCATGCTGCTCGTCGACATGCGACGCAGGGTCCGCATGAACTCGTCGGTGCCCTCGGTGCCGTTCCGCGCACTCTCGACATAGCCCGCAAGAGCAAGTCGCACGACGTCCGAGAGGCTGTCGTCATGATCGAGCGCAACGTCCTGCGCGGGTGCATATAGCTCATCCGCGATGCGGAAGACGCGGTTCTTGGTAGCGGCCATCAGAGGGTCACCTTTCCAGCGAGACAGTCGGGGCAGACGTCGGACTCGGGACGAGTCTCGACGCTGGGGGAAGTACGAGGCCGCCGCCGCAGACGACGGGGGCGAAGTCGGGGGTGCGCTCATCGTCGCGGGCGCGATCGGGCAGGTGATAGATCACGCCGTCCGGCTCGGGGTACTTGCGGATCAGCTCACCGAGGACTCTGCGACCCCTCACTTGCTGCGGCGTCACGTGAGGTCCCCTGCGTGCGTGAGGAGCTGCTCGCGCATGCCGGGGCGGCGGGCGTTCATGAGGACACGGACCCGAGTCGGAGCGGTCTTGGTGAGTGCGCCGGACGACAGGAGCCCGAGAGCAAATGAGGCCAGCTCTGCCAACTCGCGCGCGCGCCGCTCGTCATCGGCGATGTTGCGGATGCGGACGAGTTCGTGCGGGAATGCCTGGGCGCGATTGGTCCACGAGTCGTGGCTCTCTCCCGGGGTGTCATAGGCGGCGAAGACGCAGTGCTTGAGGATCAGGGCCACGTCATCGAAGTAGTTGCCCTCGACCTGCACGTGAGGAACTCCGTGAGGATTGCTGGAGGTGGGCCGCATGCCGTCGGCGTCAAGGGGCTTCGCCATGTCCACGCCGACGGAGGAGCGTCCCTCGTCCCAGCCCTTGTGGGCGCCGCGCTCGGTGGCGATGAGCACGTCGAGTTCCGCGGCGCGGTGGTGGAAGGCGCTGAGGTGGAGCCCGGCGACTTCCGAGGTAACCATCGAGCCGATCGAGTGGGCTCGCTCGCTGTTGGCGGCCGCGCCGTCCGCGTTGACCGTGAAGCTGGTGGCTTCTTCCCGCACCTTGAGGGCGAGGCGTTCGAGGTCGCGGGCGATCAGCTCGGCGTGGTCCGTGACGGTCCTGTGGAGCGCCACGATGTGGTCGACCTCAGGACGTGACGTTAATTCAGACATAAATGTACTGTAGCACAGTGCATAGGCAGTCGCTAGCTGGGTAGCGCCCAGGTCAGCGGTTGCGAATGACCCCCAACCGAGGGATAGACACTTAAACCATAACGTGTACTGTAGAACGAGTGCCGGGAGGGACCCGGCCGAGAGGACACCATGACCACCCAGAAGACCCGCCAGCCGATCCGCGTTGCGGCCGCCGTAACTGCCATCACGCTGGCATCCGCCGGTCTCGCACTGACCGGCGCCGCAACGGCGCACGCCGACGAGACGCCCGTCGCGCCCACCACGGAGCAGACGCCCGAGGCGACCACGCCCGCCGTCGACCCGACGAGCGAGCCGACCGCTCAGGACTCGACACCCGCGGCCGTCCCCACCGACGAGCCCGCCCCGGCCCCCACGGACTCTCCGAGCCCGGAGCCCACCGCGGACCCCGCGCCCAGCAGCGACCCGGCCCCGTCCGGCTCCCCCACGCCCGAGCCCGAGCCCACCGAGTCGGCTCCCGTCGCCGACCCGGCACCCGAGGAGCCCTTCGTCGCCCCGGCCCCCTCCTTCACCGCCGCCGTCACGGACGGTCTTCACGTCCACGTCGATGCCACCAGCACCACGCCCGGCAGCGACCCGATCACGAACTACGAGTGGACCTTCGGGGCTGCGGCCAGCATCTCCGGTGGCCCGGTCCAGGACTACACCTGGCCCACCGGCACCCGCGGCACCGTCACGATCACCCTTCGCGTCACCTCCGGCGGCCAGGTGTTCACGAGCACCCGCGAGGTCACCGTGACCACGCCGCCCGTGTCGAAGTTCTACGTCGGCGAGCACAGCGGCCTCTGGGTCGTGTTCGTCGCCAGCGGCGACACCGACCCGAACAAGTACCTGTCGTTCTGGGACTTCGGCGACGGCTCCACCCACGGCGGCTCGATCGGCAAGCACGCCTTCGCCAAGGCGGGCACGTACACGGTCACCCTCACGACGCAGGACATCGCCGACCCGACGGTCATCAGCGTCGCCACGCAGTCCATCACCGTCAAGGCTTCCGCACCCGCGGACCCGGGCGCCGGAACCGGCACGGGCACGGGCACGGGCACAGGCGGTGGCACGGGTGCCGGTACCCCCGTCAAGACCCCGACGCCGGTGGTCACGATCCCGGTGGCGACGCCTGTCAGCTTCTCCGGCACCGCGACCTCGGGCGTGAAGCCCGCGGCGGTCCGCGAGCAGGCACTCCCGGAGAGCCTGCCGTACACCGGCTCGCGCGATCCGCACCCGGCTGGCTTCGCGGCGCTGGTCTCCATGCTTCTCGGTGGCGGCCTGCTCGTCGCCGCACGTCGCCGCGGTCGCAAGCACTCCGCCTAGCTCTGCCACGAAGGGGAGGCCGTCGAGACGGCCTCCCCTTCGTCATGCCCGGGGCCGCCTCGCCGGATACTCCCATCCCCGACCCTCGGGCTCGGAGCATGGCAAAGGGCGCCACGCGAGTTGCGTGGCGCCCTGATGGATCGGGCCCGAGTCAGGCCGTGGGCTCGACCCCGAACTCCGCGAGGTGGTCAGCGAGGAGCGAGCCCTCCTTCGGGAACCGCTCGGACTTCCAGCCACACGAGCACTCGGGCGGGAAGCCTGCGAACGGCAGGACGATGGCCTGGTGCTCCTTCTCCGCGGGCTGCTCCAGCGCGAACTCCAGCGGGATCGAGGAGCAGGGCTCCCAGTCGCCGTTCTCGTTGTTGACGCTCGTTCCGAGTTCGAGGATGGGCTTGCCGGACTCGTCCTGGTGAATCCAGAGGGAACCGATCTGCACCCCGTTGATCGTCAGCCAGACGTTGCCCCCGCTGTGCATGAGGTCGCCCTGGGCGCCCATGCTGTCGATCTCCGAGGTCTTGAGCTGGTAGGTGACGCCGGTGAAGTCGTTGTTGAGACTGAGGGCGAGCTGCTCGGGCAGTTCGGCGGCCTCGATTGCGGTGTTGTGGGTGATGGTGCTGCTCATGATGTCCTCTCCGTGGCCCGTCCCTCGGGCCATTTCTTACAGTACGCGGCACCACCGACATTCGTCACAGGGCACGGCTGCTGCACCCTTGAGACGCACGTTTCCGTGTCCCCGAAGGCGCTACCGCCACTCGTAGCTGAAGCGCCACTCCAGGGCGTCGAGCCCCTCCTCGGAGATGTCCGGGCGCAGCTCGGCCAGCCGCGCACGCATGTGCCGGGACCCGTGGAGGAGCGAGTCCTCCGTGCCGTCTCCCCATTCGACGGGGATGGCGTTGGCATCCTCGACCGCACGGAGGATGGCAGCGCGCAGCCCTGCGTCGATTCCGCCGTCGAAATGGTCGAATCGGGCGGCGGGGTAGGCGGAGATGCCGCGCCCGAAGTAGATGGCAAGGGCGTGGCCCAAGTCCGTGTTGGCGGGCGTGTGCATGGCGTCTCCCTAGTTGACCATGAGGCCGATGAGACTGCCCCCGAGCCACTGCGCGACGAGCATGGCAGGGATTATCGCGAGGGCGATGACCGAACCGTTTCCGCCGAGCTTCGCGGAGGGGCTGACGGCGAAGAGGGTGAGGATGACGAACGCCGAGAACGAGCCGAGCCAGGCGAACAGGGCGACGGCGTGGCCCGCAGCCGCACTGGACGGGGCTGGGCAGGCGTCGATGCAGGCGCTGGAGAGCCCGTAGATGAAGAAGTCCACCAGCGTCAGGATCACGAGGACGACGATGGAAGCCATGATGAGCACCACCGTCAGGCTGTCGGAGCGCTGGGCCGGGCGCGGCTTGTCCCACCGCATCTCAGCCTCCGATGATCATGTAGGCGACCCAGGAGCCGATCTGCACGACCCCCATGGCAGCGCCCGCCACTGCCGCGACCGCCACCTGGGGACGACCCTCACGGACGCGCTGTCTGCCGACGATGAGGCCGACGACCCAGGCGACCACGCTCAGGAGCCACCCAATGACGATGGTGGCGTGCTGCGCCGACGCGATGGCCTGCGGCGTCCGAACGTCGATGCCGTGGGCGAGCCAGTAGAGCACCAGGTCGAGCGTGGAAGCGGCGAGGAACGCGATCACCGCGATGGTGCGCAGAAGCAGGGGCAGCTCGATGCGGAATGACCCCGTGCCGACCATGTCGATCTCGCGCGACTTGCCGGAGGACTGACGGGCCTTCGAGATGAGGAACGCGATGAGCCCGCCGATGGCGAGGATGCCGATGATGCCCCCTCCGAAGCGCCACAGGAGCAGTGCGCCGACGACGATCCCGGCGACGAGGCCGACCCGCTTGACGACGGCGGTCGTGCGGGGCATCTCCTGGTCGAGCCTCACGACATGCTCGCTTGGAACAGGGCGGTGAGAGCCCAGGCGCCGATCTGGACGGCGCCGACGACGAGACCGAGGCTCAGCGCGGTGACCCAGGAGCGGCGGGCTCTACGGATAGCGCGGATCGTGAGCACGAGGCTGGTCCACCAGAGGGCAGTGGAGACGATCCATCCGATCACGACGGTCGAGGCGACGGCGGCCGCCTGCGCGTGTGGGGTCTCGACATCGACTCCCCCGGCGGTGATCCAGAGGACGAAGTCGAGGCCGGAGGCGCAGAGAAGCGCGAAGGCCGAGAGCACCAGGAGCACGATGGCGATGGCCGTCGAGGCGGGGCGGCCCTGCCGGGGCTCGGTGAGAGGCGGCGGCCCGTACGCGGGCGCTGGTGGCATGGGTTGCAGGTCAGTCATGAGTCCCCCTGTGGTGCAGTCAACTCACGGTATCCACCGCGGACCGCATCACAGGGGGTCACTTCTGCCCTAGTCGAGCCCGATTTCAGCCCTGTTTCCGTGTCCCTGTTATGCGGCGTCACCCTGGAAGTGAAGACCCCGGAACATGGCGCAGCGGCGGAAGAGGTCCGTCGAGAGGGGCTCGCTCTTGTGCTCGGAGACGCGGAGCGCGAGGCGCAGGAGCATCTTCATGTCGCGGGGCGCGATCTCGGGGAACCCAGCGACGAGGCCGTCGATGAGGGGTCGACCGAGGTCCACACCGCTGTTCTTGCCGAGCACGTCCCAGATTCGGGCCGCATCCGTGGCGTCGGGAAGGGTGTAGTCGATGATGGCCGCGCATCGGGAGATGATCGCGTCATCGATATCGTCGGACCTGTTGGTGGTCATGATGATCAGCGCGGACGTGTACTCCAGGGTCCTCAAGAACTCGGCGACGATGGCGTTCTGCTGGATGTCGTTGCCTCGGGCGCGGACGAACACGTCGCATTCATCGAGCGCGATCACCGCGTTCCAGCGCTTGGCGCGGTCGAAGACCTCTTCCAGGTTCTTGCGGACGGTGTCGGCGGTGATGCCCAGAGTGCCCGAGTGGATGGAGTACAGGGGCGCTTGATCAGCTCGGAATAGACCTCGCTCGTGAGGGTCTTGCCGACGCCGGGTACGCCCTTGCAGAGGATGACGTTGCCCGCGCTCTTGCCCTCGATGATGTCGCCGGTGAACGTGGCGATGTCAGTGGTGAGGATGTCGAGCAGCTCCCGGTGATCGGCGGGAAGCACGAGCTTGTCGCGGAGGGTGAGGTCGTACTCGTAGGCGGTGAGGTCCTGGCTGTTGACCCACAGGAAGTCATGGTTGTGCAGGTCGAAGACGCGAAGAACGGACCGGATCGGCACCTCGCCGGTGGTGTCGCCGTCGCTGGCCTGGCCCCGCACGGCGCCGAAGAGTTCCGAGTCGGTGCGCTCGGCGAACGCCGGAATCTCCTTCGGGGCGATGTCGTGGATGACGCGCCGGTTCGTGAACTGGGTGCTCCGGTAGCTGCGACCAGCGATGCCGGTGAAGCGGAACTGCTCGGCGAAACCCTCGGTGAGCTTCTTCCGGTAGTCCTCCGTGGACTTCTCGTAGGCCGCCTTGAGTTCGGGGGTCTCGTGGAAGATGCCGCGACCCGCGAGGACGTCGGCGACCTTCTTGCGCGTGATGTCGGCCTTGTGGAACGACTCGGTCGTTCGCATCGGGCCCATGCCGTCGTTTCGACCCCCTCACTGCCAGCATTATTCGATTCCAGGCGAATGTAGAGCGTGGGCTCACCGCCGCGGCTGTCGTCGTTGATCCCGATGCCGGTGACGAGGTAGGCATGCAGATGCCCGTCGGACTCCTGGCGGTAGACCCAGCCGTCGATGAGGTCCTTTTCGAGGTAGGCCTTGATGTGGCTGACACCGGCGCCGAAGCTCGGGATCGACTTCGAGAAGTCGCCCTTCCGAACGAGCTGGATCGACTCGATCATGCGGACGAAGGACTTGTCGTCGGCCTCCTCGGCGGCGGCGATGAGGTCGAGGAGAGTCTCGTCGGTGATGTCGTAGTCGTAGATCGTGGCGCTGTCGTTGTTCCAGCCACTGCTGCGCTCCTTGTAGCGGAGCAGGTGTTCGTTGGTGACGTGGGCAAGAACTGCCCTGGGGGCCTGAATGGTCATGGTGTCCTCTCGTGGCGCCGTCCCTCGGCACCTATTCGTTCTACTTCTACAGTACACGCATATGCACATACGTCAAGCGTAACGGGAGTTACGGTCGCGTCAGGATTCGCTTCCCCCGGGCTCTCCCATCCCTGACCCTCGGGCGAGGCGGGCTGGCGGCGCCCGCCTCGGGTGTGGGCAGAAGTGTTCCGACGGCGGAAGGGATGTGTGTGCGACCCGGCCTCGCTGCACCCGTCAGGCGCGGTTGCCGTCCTCCGCGCTCAAGGCGGCCGCGAGAGCCTGGTCCTTGGTGACACGGACGCCGTTGAGGGTCCAGCCCCCGCGGTAGAGCGTGTCGCCGTAGTCCAGCGCGCCGAGGTCGAAGTCGGAGGCGTCCTGGTCGTCGAGGTGGATGACGGTCAGCTCGCCGTGCCGGGCGGGGCCGTAGGCAGCGGCATTGAGCGCGAGTCCCTCTTCCGTGAGGGGGCCGTGGTCGAGCGGGGTGTGCGGGTGGAGGCGCTCGACCTCCGCGAGTAGGGCCCGTCCGGTCCCGTGGCGCTGGTGACTGGGGAGCGTCTCAATGGACGAGACCTCAACGATCCCGCCGACGAGGCGGAAGAAGATGCGGGCGATGCGGAGCCCGTCGGCGATCGCAGCCACCGACTCCAGCCCACCGGGGCGCCCGTTGGTGTCCGTGTGGACGAGCTGCATGTTCACGGTCGTGGTCGACACGTCGGCGCGGAAGACGTCGAGGCTATCTGCGGGCGCGAGGATCGCCTGCACGAGCGGGTGATCGCGCTTCTCGGCGAGCACCTCGTGGCCACGTCGGAGAATCGAGCGCAGCGCGGCCTCGGTGGGCTCGTCGACGAGGTCTTCCACGAGAAGGCGCGTCTGCGACTGTGGGCGGTCGACCGCCTGCGTGATGCGTGGGTCGGCGGGGTTGCTGATGCGCCTCCGGAGCGTCACGGTGACCGTGCGGCGCACGGCGTCATGTTCGGCGGCGAGGCTCGCGCTGACGGTCCCCCGAGGTAGCCCTCGCCTATGAGAGCGGCGGCGGCCGCTCGTCCGGGGCTGGAGCTGGCGACGAGGAGCTGGTCGATGATGCTGTTGACGCTCGGCGCGGAGGTGGTGTCGTTCATGTCTGCTCTCGGTCTATCGGCTCAGGCGAGGATCGCGATCTTCCCAGTCGGTACGGTCATCGGCCTCTTCGGCGATGAGTTCCCAGAACGCTTCGATCTCGGCGCGGCTCATCCTTCGGAGCGTGGCGCGGATGTCGTCACGCTGCTCGGTGGAGAGCACGGGCCTTCTGTCGCTGCTGACGGATGTTGTAGTCGACGCGGTCGTCGTCCTCCTCTTCAAGGAGGAGGTGCAGCTCGTCGATCTGGTCGGCGCTCATGCCTCGCAGCATGTCACGAAGGCGCTCACGCTCGGCGCTGGAGATCACTTGGCCACCTCCACGAGCGAGGCGCGGAGAGCGTCGATGAGGCCCTGGATGCGGTCCTTCGTCGCGGCCTCCAGCTCCTTTCGCTTGGGGTCGTCGTAGACCATGCCCACGGTCGACTGGTATCCGGCATCCCGGGCGACCTTGGTCTCCGCGAGGAGGGCGGTCATCTGCTCGGGCGTGGCCGCGGGCTCGCCGACGCCGCCGAGCCAGCCGATGACGGGCTTGCCGTCCTTGGTGTCGCCGATGCGGAGCGGTCCGCCGTTCCGGAGGCTGAAGGTCCAGGCGCCGATGTAGTACGTCGACTCCTCGTTGGGGAACTGGTGGTCGGCCTGCGAGGCACTGCCGAGCTTGTTGACGTACATGGTCTCCAGGATCACTGTGTCGACCTTGACCGAGAGGTAGCCACCGTCGATGGTGGCGTCGTAGGTGCCCGCCTTGACGAGGAGCTGGTGCCAAGCGTCGGCGGACTGGAAGTCGGCCCGGCGACGCAGGGCGTCTTCGTGGATCGTGAGCTGGAACTTCTCGGCCGTTGCGGTGGTCATGGTGTCCTCTCGAAGGGCTGTCCCTCAGCCCCGCATTGCCTACAGTACATGCATATGCACAGTGCGTCAACACTGATTTATGGACGGCCTGAGGAGCCTTTGTCCGCGAGATGGCCGCGAGCAAGGCGATCGCGGAAATGAGGGACGGAGTGGAGCGCCCTGAGCGGGGTGGGGTCATTTGGTGGCGCTTTTGAAAAAGGGTGGGGTCATTTGGTGGCGCCCCCTTTTGGCCCTATTTCACAACTAGCTACCGTAAAAACATGACCAAAAACAAGAGCACCATCAAGCAGGCCCTCGCAACGATCTACACCGATCCGCTGCCCATCTCCCTCAATGCCATCGAGATCATCTTCCTCACCTGCGGCACCTTCAGTGCTGCGGTCGCGGCGTTCGCCCTGGCGGCGTCCGAGATCACGGGCAACGCCTTCACGGTGGGAACCTCCTCCGCGGGTGCGTCGGCGGTCACGACCGCGACACTCATGTTCGTCGCGGGCGCGGCGTACGCAATCACCGTGATCCGCGTGCTCCGCAAGGGCATCTCCGCACGCAAGACCCTCCTCGCCCGCGAAGACTAGAACCGGACGACGACGCGCCCCGCTCAACGGCGGGGCGTTTCGTCGTCCCGACTCCTCGACCTCGGCGCCGTTCAAACCACATGGGCCGTTCGGGGTGGAGGGTCGGGGATGGGAGTGAAAACGGGATGGCCTCGGAGTCCGGGACGAAATCGCAAGTTGCTAGCGTAAAAACCAGGGCCCGAAGGCCTATTCGACCATGACCGAAGGACGCCGATGATCATCCGCGAAGCTACGCTCCCCGCATCCAACAATCTCGACATGG
Source organism: Frondihabitans sucicola (assembly GCF_030296615.1). Taxonomy (GTDB): domain Bacteria; phylum Actinomycetota; class Actinomycetes; order Actinomycetales; family Microbacteriaceae; genus Frondihabitans; species Frondihabitans sucicola. The sequence continues at coordinate 422,032 of NZ_AP027733.1, forward strand.
GCCAACAGTTCCAGGCCAACGAGGCCAGCTACGGCGCCTGGATCGGCTACTGGGAGATGAGCGCGGAACTCAAGAGCCAGATCATCAGGACCTCAGCCGTCGTCACAGGGGGTGCCGCAGGGACCCTGGTGACACTCTGGGCCCTCACGGCCACCCTCTTTCACGCAGCCTGGCCCATGGCTCTGATCCTGACCGCCTTCGTCATCGCCGTCGAGCGATGGGTGATCAAGCATCACTTCGGAGCCATCTTCACCGCCGGGGCGCGTGCAAACGCCCTCGGCGAGGCGATTGCCGAAGGCCTGGTGGCGATCGGCTACGAGTGGACCCAGGCGGCGTCCATGATCAAGATGGGCTGGAGCGACCCGGCGGGAGCGCCGTCGGGCACGATTCTCTGGTTCTGGGCCGAGGGCAAGCTCGGCCCGGATGAATACCGTCTGCACCTGACGCCCGAAGGGGACCACTGGCGCGCCCAGTTCGAGCAGATCGCACCGGTTGGGATCGGCGCCTAGTCTTCCCAACCCCAGTTGCAAGAAGCGCCCGACGCTACAACTCCGAGCCTCGTTGAGTTGTAGCGTCGGGCGCTTTTCAGTCGACGTCGCCGCGCGACCAGCGGCGCTTGCGGCCGACCTGGCGGTTGACACGGAAGGGGACGCGACGCGCGTCTCCGTTGCCGCGGTTCTTCCAGGGCTTGCAGAGAGCACAGCCCTTCTGGCGGTGGGACCTGTGAGCCATGGAGGCTCCTTCCGAGGGCTACACCCGCCTCGGGAGGCGGGGTAGCTTGACGCGTCCCGTGCTCGGTTCCATGGTCTGAGGGTAGCCGCTAGAGCGAGCCACCCTCCAGGATCGTGATGGACTCGAAGAGCATCGTGGACAACGATCGGTGGGCGTAGTTGCCGAAGTCGCGGCCGTCGTCCGCCACCAGCCGCCACTCGATCGGCAAACCCTGGCCGCCGACGTCGTGGCCGTCACGCATCCGGCGCCCACTCCGCTCGTAGCGCTCGGCAACACCGACGTGCTCGCCGTCAACGAAGACCTGGCGGGTGCCCAGCAAGTGGAACCCATGGATGGCCATGCCGACGCCGGGTCCGCCGTCGGCCCGACTCGGGGAGATGTGCACGAGGGGGTCGACCTCGATACGCCCGACGAGTGAGCGGGACCCGTTGTGGTCGCGGGTTGGCTTGACGATGGTGCGCTTGGGCTCGGTCATGCGTGCACCGGGCGCGCGGCCTCGACGATGGCCGAGCGCGCAGCGAAGCGCTTGGCGGCCTCTGCGTCGTGGATCGGGCCGGAGATGCCGAAGTGCCGCATGCCCGCGGAGGCTTCGCGCATCGCCGTGGCGGCCTCCTGGATCGCATCGAACGTGGGGGCGGCCTCGCCTGCCGGGGCGACCCAGGCGTATGCGACTGCCGAGTCCACGTAGCCGGTCTTGATGGGCACGGGGCCCATGGGGGCGAGGTAGTCGGGCCGGAACCAGACGCGGACGGTGGTGTGCCTCTGGGGGCGCGAGGAGCCGTACTTGCGGGCGCTCAGGCAGTAGAAGGCTGGGACCTCCGCATAGAAGCCGTTGGTGCCAGGCTCGGAAGCGACGATGGGGTAGATGCCGTCCTTCAACTCGTAGACGTCGTAGTCGCGCTCACCGAAGAGGTAGGCGCGGTGCGTGATCTCGCCGACGACGGTCATCGTCATGGTCGTTGGGTCGAAGGTGTTCGACATGGTGGGCGTCCTCTCGGAGACCGTCCCTCGACCTCGTGCGTCTTACAGTACATGTAAGACGAACGAGCGTCAATACTCAGAGGCGGCGCTACGGGCAGGGCATGGTCCCACCGTGCCCGTTGGAGACGACGCAGCCGTAACCGCCAGGAGGCACCACGCCTCCGCCGATGTCGCCGCCGAGCGTCCCTGCGCCGGGAGGCGTGGAGCGGGCGACTGGAGGCGTGGAGCCACCTCGCGAGGAGCTGGTGCCGCCGGTGTACGACTTGACGGGCGAAGCCTGCCGGGCCGCGGCGACTCGGGCAGCTTCGGCGGCAGCCGCCGCTTTCGCGGCTGCCTCTGCCGCAGCCTTCTTGGCGGCAGCTTCGGCCTCCGCCTTCTTCTTGGTGGCGGCGACCTCCGCGGCAACGCGGGCGGTCTCGTCCTTCTGGAAGGTGGCGAAATCGATCGCGAGGGCCGAGGTGTCGAGGGAGAGCTGGCTGGAGGCCTGTCGAGTCTTGGCGGCCGTGGCGGTGATCGCCTTGGCGGCGGCGCGGTCCCCGCAGGTCTTCTCGGCGTGCAGTGCTGCGAGGTCGAGCTTGTCATTGCCGACGGCCTTGATGAAGTCGACCCCGCTCGGGCGGGCGGAGGTTGCGGCGACAGCCGCTACGGCGGGGTGCGCCGCGTAGCTGGTGCTCTTCCAGCCCTTGCCGCCCGGGAGCGTGGTGCTGGTGATGGCCTTCAGGGTGACGTCGGCCGCCTTGTTCGCCTTGCTGGCACGGGTGGCGGCCTTCTCGCCAGCCTGGAGCGCAGCTCCGCACTGACGGCTGGTCTCGGCGCCGTAGGCGCGGTTCGCTCCGACGGCGACCCCGGCCCCGACAATGACGGCGGCGGCGGCGAGGATCGCAATGAGGCGAAGGCCCGGCTTTCGGCCCATGGTGGTCTCGGTCACAGCGACTCCCCTGAGCCTTGGCGGCGGCCTGGTCGCGGGCGCGGATGTCGGCGAACTGTTGGATGACGGTTTCGAGCGAGCCAATCCCCCACTGGCTGATGGTGTGGCGTCCGTCGCCTTCGGTCGTCATCGACTTCAGCTCGATGGCGCAGTCCTCACAGATGCTCGAACGGTAGAAGCGACCCGGGCGACGGAAGCTGCCGCCGCCGAAGTGGGAGGCGAGCAGGACGTCCTTGCGCAGCTCGCAGCGGTTGCACTTCCCGCGCCTCATCGCTCGACCTCGGCGTCGGGGTAGGCGATGGCGCGCCACTCGGCGATCTCCGCCTGGTTGAGCTTGCCCTTTCTGGCCTCGGGCTCACCGTTGGCGACCATGGCGTCGATGAGCGCTTGGATGCCTGCGGCGTGCTCGCGGAGCTGCTCGACGGACGGGTAGAAGGTCGCGCTGAGCGTCATGCGCCCGGCCTCGTCGCTCTCCTGGAGGTGGATGGATGCGTGCCCGTCGTGCATCACGGCCGCCATGTGCTGCGAGCCGTAGTGCTCGATGACGGTGCGGCTCTCGGTGAAGGTCTTGCGGGTGCTCATGACGTCCTCTCGTACGCCTGTCCCTCAAGCGCATTCCTACAGTACATGCTGTCTTGCTGAGCGTCAACCGTTGTCGGCCGCGCGGGCCACCTCCTCGCGCTCCCTCCAGCCCGGAAGCTGCTCATCCAGGAGGCCCGTCATCCATGCATCGAGAGAACCCCGTCGCTCGGTGGCGAGATTGTGCTCAAGCCTGATCGCATCGCGAAGACGGATGGGCGTCGTTGGCCACCCCTCGGCCAGTCTCCCGACGAACTTCGCATCTTGATCGCGCATCCAGGCATCGTTCTGAACTCGGAGACGTGCATCTCGTTCGGCCCTGGCGCCGGAGCGCGCCGACTCCAGCCAGTCCCAGGCCCGCTTGTCCCCTCTCCCTGAGTAGGGCGCGTCGAGGATGTCGATGGCGAAGAGCCGTCCTGGCGCCGTCCAGGCGCCTGCGTAGAAGACGTCGCAGAACTCCTGGGCTGAGCGCTCCGAGCGCACCAGGAGGACCGATCGCTGCACTCGGACCCACCGGGAGCCGCCCTCGTCGCCCCACGTGCTGGTCCAGTCGCGCCGCAAGTACTCGTGGCCGTCCTGGTTGAGGTCGTAGGTCAGGAGGAGGACGTGTTCACCGAGGGCCATGCGCCGAGATTACCGGCGCGAGGTCATCGCGGGAGGTGTTTCCGTGTCCCTGCCTTCGAACCAGTCCTGCACCTTCCGGTAGGCGCGGTTCAGAGTGTCGATGTCTCGCTGGGTGCCCTCATCTTCGAGGTGCACCTCCAGGAGGGCGACGGCGGCGGTGATTGCGCCGAACTGGGCCTGGGTGAGTTGGGGATTGGGCATGGCGCCTCCTGGATCATCGAGAGAAAGCCCCTCACTCTCTACAGGCCGCAAGATGGGTCCAAATCCCGGCATCGTGGTGAATTCCCAGCCTTCGCTGGTCGACGTTGTTCGCAACCTGCTACACTAGACACAAGTCGCCTCGAACACGACCCAGAAGGCCCCACCGTGGGATGTCGGAGTCCCTCTCCGCCCCGCTTACCGGAGTAAACCTGGCCCCCTAGGCCAGCCGGGACAGGTGGGGCCTTCCTTCATTCCCGCTACGCGGCCTCGACCACCGGCTCGACGGTCGTCGGCATCTCGACCACGTTCGACTCCGGGGCTCCCGCGAGGATGCGTTGCATTGTCCCGTCCAGCGCAACGCCCACTCCGCAGAGCAGCAGCGCGAGGCATGACGCAGGCAGGAGCCAGACGGCCCCGACTGTCGACACGATGAGCGTGCCGAGAAGAGGCCCTACGAGGCCTCCGATCGTGATGCCCTGCGCCATGATCGCGGCCGAGCGGCCAGGCGAGAGGTGTGGGCGGGCCGTGGCTGCCAGTGGATAGATCGCCCCAGCCACCGGTGCCTTGAGGATGCCGATGAGCACTCCGCCGCCGACGAGCATCACCGCGGCGGCGATCGCCCCAGGATGCGGGAAGGCGATGAAGGTCGCAGCGATGACCGCCGTGGGGATCGCCTGGCCCGCCAGCCCCCGATAGACCGCGCGGGCGAGGCCGCGGGTCGCGTCCTTCCGCGCCGCGAAAGCGAAGCCGCCGATGATGTGCCCAGCGCTCGGCGCCGAGCTTGCCGCACCGACAAGGCCCGCCTGTCCGGCGCCAACGAGGACCGCAGTCGATCCGGCTCCTAGGAGCGCTCGGGCGACGTGGTACAGCGAGTATGTGGCGGACATCCACCAGTCGTGAAGACCCGCCACCTTCCCGATGCGGGTCTTGGCCTTCGCGGCAGGCTTCTGGTCCGGCAGGTGTGACACGAGCAGCCAGCCGATGAATGCAGCGCCGCCGAAGCCGAAGACCGCCAGGGGCGACAGGAGCACCAGTGGCGCGGCGAGGGCCGGGCCGACGGTCCACGCGGTCGCCGAGAGCGTCGGTTCGAGGATGCTGCCACGGGCGCTGAGTTCAGGGCTGAGGTCCAGAGCGTGCCACCAGCCCTGAGCGAGCGCTGCGATACCCGGCGTCGTCGCTGAGAACAGGAACGTGGTCGCGGCGAGCCCGATGACGCCGACGCCCATCTCTCCCCACACGAACGCGCCAACGGAGAACAATGCGACGACGATCGCCTGGGCGGCTGCCGCGAAGCCGAGCACGAGCCGGACCCCCACCGCTCGACCCAGCGCTGGCTGATGCCATTGACGGCCAGGAGGCGGCCGCACCCGCCGCGCTGATGACGCCGAGCGCCGCGAGCCCGGTCAGCCCGGAGTGGAGGCCCGGTAACCAGTTGAGGTGGGCCTGGACAGCGACGAGCGTGGCGATGGCAGTCGTGAAGCCGGACGTGGCGACACGGACGATGAAGACGCGAAGGATGAGGTTGCGGGCGGCGGGGCTCGCGAGCAGGTGCCGCAGCGACGCGCCCGCCGTCGACTCCGCGTCTGACATGGAGGTGGGCATGGCCTTACCGTAGCTACTTGCGACTCCGCGGCGAGCTGGGCTGTCACCCCGTTTTCACGTTGCGATTTCCGTGTCCCTATCGAAACCCGGGCTCATGACGCTCGACGCGCGAGCGAGCAGCATGGGCGGCCCGCTCGCGTCGTCGTAACGCCCGTTACTTCTTCGGCGTCCCCATGTCCCCTTCGGGCTCATCCAGGGCCGGGACCACGATGTCGCCGTAGTCGCCGACATCGACCTTGGTCGGCGTCCAGCGCTCTTCGGCGAGGCCGTGCTCGTGCCGAGTGTCGGCGAGCTGCTGAAGCGTCTGGCCGACGAGGGCGTCGTCGTGGTCGAGGGCGCTCCGCACGAGGTCGTCGACAGCGTCGTTCTTGAGCGGCTTCTTCAGATTGAGGCTTTTCAGGTGCGCGGGCCAGAGGTCCTCAGCGTCGGTCCCGAAGTCCTCAACGAACCGCACGTGCGCAGCGGCCTGCTGGCGCGCATCGATCAGTGCCCACGTGGCGGTGACGTACCGGTGAGCGAGGGCGGCCGTCGCCCGAGCCGCCTTCAGCTCCTCCTCGGCGACAGTGGCGCAGCGCGCGGAGTAGTCCATGACCTCGTCGAACATGACCTGGTCGACCCAGGCGAGTCGGGGGCGGGCGTCGCTGTAGCGGACAGCGTCGTCGGGCCAGTAGGGCAGGCCGCCGCGGCGGGTGCCGCCGATCACGGTCACGTAGCGGTCGTAGCTCGGGGAGAAGTGCTCCCAGGCCTCGTAGTGATGGGAATCGCGGGAGGTCGTAGGGATAGTGGCGACTCCGGCGGCGTCCTTCTCGATTCGGACCATCTTGACGGCGAGGAGGCCGTCGTCGCTCTTCGCGCCCCAACCGCTCGATCCGAGTCCCGAGGTCGCTCGCGCCTCGGCCTCGGAGGGCCGTCCGTTCCGCCAGGCGTAGATCGCCATCGTGCGGACCGCGGGCTCGCGAGGATCGTGGTACTCGGTGACGATGATGGGCGTGCCCTCGACGGAGTCGCGGAGGCTGTCGACGACCGCCTGTCGCTCGGGAGCAGTGAGGTAGTGCTTCGCGTTGACGCCGAAGTGCCAGGTCTTCCATTCGTCGGCCTGCCAGGCGACGAAGAGCGCCGATGCGGTGCGCTTCTGGAGGACGCGCTCGGATTCGGTGGTGCCGAGGGTTCCGTCCTTGCGAATGGGCGTGATGTCCAGGAAGACGTTGGGGTCGTGAGCCTCAGGGCTCGCCGCGTAGACGTGCCACTTGCCCGCCTTGTCGCGGGCGACAGCGACGGCACCGGGGACGGTGCGGCCAGCCGCGATCATGCGCTCGACAGAGTCATCGCCCGCGTGAGACTGGCGGAGCTTGTACTCGGCGACGATTTGGGTGGCCGCCTTTGCCTCGTGCTTGGGCTCGCCATTGAGGGGTCGAGCCCAGGTGTTGGCGACCTTCCACCAGTGCACGAGTTCGTCGACGATCGCAGGGGCCTCGTCGATGCCCGCACCCTCGGCCATGATCAGGCGGGCGATGAGGTCGCGGAACGGCGCCTCGGTGGCGGCCTCTGCGGCTTTCACTTCGAGCGCGGCCTGGATGGTGGGGACCATGGTCAGGAACGACTTGGAGCGGTTGTCGCGGCTGTTGAGGTAGTAGTTCAGGTCGGCGACGGTCACGAGGTCGAGCGGGAGGACCCAGGAGTCCGACGGCATGACCAGGCACGAGGCGCGGACGCTCGGTTCGGCGTCCGAGAGGCCGCGGTAGACGTAGCCAGGCTTGTCGGGGACGGGGACGTTGCGCTTCCAGACCTTGTCGCTGCGCTTGAAGCGGATGACGAAGCCGCCGTCACGGCGCCCCTCGATGAGGTGCGGGGTGTTGCTCTCGGGGACGGAGTCGATCGTGTCGGGGCGCAGGCGCGGGTGGTACGAGCGGCGATTCCACCCCTCGCCGCGGAGGTCGCGGAACTCCTCCGTGCGCCAGTCGCCGATGACGCGCATGCCGGGGCGCAGGAGCGCGTTCAAGCGGCGCTGGTACGCGGAGAACGACTCGCGGCCGTCGGTGAGCTGAAGGGCGTCGTCGCCGTCCTGGACGAGGACGATCTTGCCTTCGTCTTGGTCTTCGAGGCGCAGGAAGCTGGCTCCACCCTCGGGCAGCGGATGCCAGGCCGGGGTGCGGTCCATGATGCCCTGGAGCACGAGGAGGACGCGCATGTAGTGGCGACGCTTGGCGTCAGCCTTCTTCTCCAGTTCCAGCCACTCGTCAGAGCCGGGGACGACGGGCTCGCCGAAGCGTCGGCCGAAGCCGAAGAGCCCCTTGTCGAAGACCTCGACGAACTCGGTGCGGCGGGGAAGCACTCGGTCGAAGATGCGCAGCTCGGGGTCGACGGTAAGCAGGTAGACCTTCTCGCCGTTGCGGATCAGCCAGTAGGACTGCTCGTTCGCAGCACGCTTGTAGGCGTCCTCGAAGATGTTGCCCGACGAGGTGACGACCTTGGTCGGGATGAGGACGACGACGCCCTTCTGCTCGGGCAGGATGCGATTGAGGTTGGCGTCGTCTTCGAGGAGCCAGTTCACGAACTCGGGGATGTCGTTGTGGTCCATCCCCGTCGACTTCTTACCCATGAGCACGAGGGACTCCTCGGCCATGACGAGCACCCGCTGGCGGAGGTGGATCGGGGTGTCGGCGGGCGCGGGCTCGCCATCGCGGATGAGCTGGAGGGTTTCGTCTCTCCCGAGATAAAGATCGACACTCCACATGACCTCGGTGAGGCGCGCGAGCTGCTCCTTGAGCGGGGCCATGGTCGCGTTCAGCTCCGCCATCTGCTTGCGGAAGGCGGCCTCCATCTCGGATCGCTGACGCTCCATTTCGACCTTCATCTCGGCCTGGCGCCGCTCGACCTCGACCTGCTGGCGGGCCAGCTCGACACGAGCTTCCGTCGCAGCCTTGCGGGTCTCGACCGCGTTCGCGCCCGCGAAGGGGACAACGTCGCTCAACGGAGTCTGCTCGGGCTCATCAGGGCTTGCGGGCGCGACGATGTCGGCGCTCACGAGGCCGCTCCGACGAGGACGTACTCGCGGAACTCGACGGGGTCCTTGAGGTAGTGGAGCATCCATGGGCAGGTGTCGCCGCGGGGGCGCAAGAAGTCTCGGCGACCATTGAAGTTCACCGGGCGTCCGCCGGTCATGATGCCGAGGCTCCGCTCGAAGGCTGCGACGTCGTGACCGAGGGTGCACTCCAGGGGGTGCGGGATCACGGTGTCGACGTGCTCCGCGCAGCGCGTGGAGGCGGGACGCGTCGTCCAGCCGAGAGCGCGTGCGTCGGCGGCGAGTTCGTCGTCGCTCTTCCAGTCGTCCCGGAAGGTGTGCTGCTTGCCGCAGGCGCGGCATTCGATGAAGGCGGTCATGGGGTCCTCTGCGACCCCGTCCCTCGGAGTCTCATCTACTACAGTACACCCCTGCCCGAATTCGTCAAGGTGTCGACTGAGATGCCTCGCGCTCGGCGCCGTCTCGGCCAGCTCCGCCTCGCGCCGTCCGTGCCGCCAAGAGCTGGCTGACGATGATGGTCGCGCTGGCACCCGCGGCGCAGGAGAAGAGCCAGAACACGAAGGTCAGCCCAGCGCTTGCCGCCGCTAATCCCCCGAGGATCAGGCCCCATCCGGCGACCTGAGCGACGGCACCCCAGGGGACCTGCTTTGCCTGCGCCCTGTAGGCGTGACGCCCCATCGGCACGCCCCACAGGAACGCGATCGCGAGGAGCACCAGGTAGAGCCAGACCGGGTTGCCGCCGTGACCTCCGAAGTAGGACCAGCCAGACACGGCAAGGAAGGCCACGAGGCCGACGATCGAGGAGATCAGGTCGGTGCGCATCTTGGCGGCGCGGCGCCGGGTCCATGCCGGGAGCTTTCGGGGAACGAAGGGCGAGGGCTCTCTCACGGGTGCCCGCTTGCCGACGATCGCCCAGCGGAGCGCGCAGCCGACGAGAATGCCTGCGACGGCGCCCATGATGCCGGGCGAGATGGCGTGGGGCCACGTGGGCCCGAAGGCCAGCGCCCCGACGAAAAATGCGGCCATGAAGCCGATGCTGGCCAGGAGGATTGGCAGGGCGGCGAACAGGACCGACGTGACGACGAGGCCGACCGCGAGGCCCACGAGGGTGATCTCGGGACTGCGCGCGCCAGGGTCGCTCATGCTGCCAAGGAGGCCCCAGAACGTGCCGAGCGCCAGGGCTAGGACGATGAAGTAGCCACCGAGCGGAGTCAGGGCTTCACCGCGCCAGGACCACATGTCCCGCCAGTTCCTTCGCGCCTGCCGCTTGGATCGGGCCTTGCGATCGCGCTTCTTGCGGGCCGCCGGGTCGAGTGCCATGTCGCCTGTCTCCCTGATGATGACGATGCGCGAGATTCGTTCCCGCGTGTGGAGTTGACGTCGGGCCCGAATAGCCCGGCATCATGGAGGTGCTCCCATCCCCGACCCGCGGGCCACGGGGACGCGCCTCTTCCACTGTGACTACAGTACACGCAGAACCACGTTGCGTCAATTCTGAAATAGGTCTCGCATGCGTGTTGACACCCTGCATATGCACGTGTACTGTAGCGATCAAGAGGTTCGAGGGACGGACCGCGAGAGGACACCATGACCGGCACGAAGGCACTCCAGGACCAGAGCCCCGTCGAGATCGACGAGCAGCTCTACGAGCTGTACAGCAAGCAGGCCCCGTTCCTCAACGACATCGCGTCCGCCTCCAAGGCCCTCAAGCGCATCGACGAGGTCGAGCTGGAGATCGCCAAGGGCGTCACCCGGAACGCCTGGGTCGTCCGCGACGGCAACAAGGAGCGCTACGAGACCATCGTCGCCGAAGCCAAGGCTGGCCTCGCCGCCCTCCGCGAGCTGGAGACGCCCTTCCACGACGAGTTCAACGCCCGCGGCGGCTGGACCCGCGCCTACGTCGTCAGCGGTGGCCACGTCCACAAGAGCATGGGCTGCTCGACCTGCTTCCCCACGACGCGTTTCTCGTGGGTGACCGACTTCTCGGGGCATGACGAGGCTGAGATCGTCGACGCCGCGGGTGAGCGTGCGTGCACGGTCTGCTACCCGTCGGCTCCGGTCGACGTCCTGAAGAAGGCGACCCGCATCTTCACGGAGGACGAGAGGGCCGCCCAGGCCGATCGCGAGAAGCGTGCGGCCGAGAAGGTCGAGCGCGACGCCAAGAAGGCCGCGAAGGCCATCGAGCACCCCACGGGCGAGGTCGTCCGCGACGGCTACGGCTACCCGACGAAGACCGAGGTCACGGCCCAGACGGGCGCTGTCGACGCCTACCTCAACAGCCTCTACCGTCCCACGCAGATCGCTGGATGGGGCGACGGCTCCACGTACGCCGGGACCGACGAGCAGATCAAGAACGACGAGATCGTCCGCGTCAACACGGAGGCCCTGGCATTCAAGCGCGGGACAGACGTCGACACCCAGCTCGACATCGTCCGCGAGAAGGCGATCGCGAAGTTCATCAAGGAATTTGGCACCGACGAGGCGCTGGCGATGAAGGACGAGCTGAAGGCCCTCCGCGCGAAGAACAAGGCCCGCCAGGCGTAGCTCGTCAGGGGCGGGCGGCCTTCGGGTCGCCCGCCCCTCGCGTTGCCGGGTCGCTTCCGCCAGGTTCTCCCATCCCTGACCCGCAGGCGCTTTGGCTGGTTGAAGTGGCGTCCCATCCGGATGTTGACGACATGCATATGCACGTGTACTGTAGCCAGCAAGAGGTTCGAGGGACGGACTTCGAGAGGACATCATGCAGACCACCGATAAGCCGCTCACCGAGCAGACGCCCGCCGAGATCGACCGCCAGCTCTCCGCCATCTACGTCAAGCGGACCGTCCTCGGCAGCCTCATCGCCAACGAGGGGCGCCGCATCGAGATCGCGGAGGACTCGATCGCCGCCGACGAGATCGCCGGACGCACCGAGCGCATCGGCGCCGACCTCGACCGCATCGCAGGCTTCCGCGCCACTCTTGCCGACCTCGAACTCCAGCGCGCAGTCCTCGGCATCGACGAGGAGCCCCTGGAGGCCGAGTTCACCCGCCGCGGCGGCTGGACCCGCGCCTTCATCGTCAACGGCGGCCACGTCCACTCCTCGCGGAGCTGCACCTCCTGCTTCCCCACCACGCGCTTCACCTGGCTCACCAACCTCTCCGACCGCCCTGAGGCCGAGATCGTCCAGGGCGCCGGAGAGCGCGCCTGCACCATCTGCTACCCGACTGCCCCCGTGGACGTGCTCCGCCAGGCCAGCGTCGTCTTCTCCGACGAGGAGCGTGCCGAGCACGAGGCTCGCGCCCGTCGCCACGCCGCGGCGGCAGCCCTCGATGGCAAGAAGCCCGACAACAAGCTCACCCACCCGCGCGGCGAGGTCGTCGTCGACCGCTGGGGTCGCCCGGCCAAGACCGAGAAGGACGCGGTCTCCGCGGCCATCTCCGCCATCTACGACGGCTTCTACCTGCCCATCGCGTACGCGTCCTGGAAGCGCCCCGCGTACGTCGGCAGCGACGAGGAGGCCCGCAACAAGGAGATCATCCGCATCGCCATCCAGGCCCTCGCGCGCAAGCACCGCACGGACGACCAGCTCCAGCTCGACATTCTGACCGCGAAGGCCATCGCCCAGTTCATCCGCCTCAACCGCGGCTCGCTCGACGCGAAGCTGCTGGAGCTGGACCTGCGCGTCCTGAAGGCCCGGATCAAGCTCGCCCAGGGCTGAGAGGGTTCAGTCGTTCACGGCCGCGTGATCCTTGCGCGTGCTGGGGTCGGGTGGGTCGGGGATGGGAGGCCCCCGAAAAATGTCGTAGCGCCTGGGTAGCGTTCTTTCACGCGTGTTGACACGTATTCACTACGCATGTACTGTAGGGTTCTGTTGAGCCCGAGGGACGGGCCCGCGAGAGGACACCATGACCATCCAGACCAACGCCAACGCCTCCATCCCCCGCGCCACGCTCGGCACGCCTGACGCCGTCACCTGGTCGCGCCAGCGTTTCGGCCTCCTGCCCTTCATCTTCTGGGGAGCCTGGGTCGGCCCCGTGCTCACCGTCTCCGCCGCTGGCAGCATGGCCGCCGGGAACGACGTCAGCCCGTGGGTCATCGTCGTCGGCCTCGCCATGACCGCTTTCGCGCTCAAGATGATCCTTCCGGCAGCCCGCAAGACGAAGTTCGCCCGAGCCGCCTTCCGCGAGTGGGTCGCGCGCCACACCCCCACCCTGACCGAGACCGAGCGCCACTACTTCATCCGTCACTGCGAGGCCGAGGTCCAGAATCTCTGGGGCAAGAACCCGTCCTGGTTCATCCAGGGCCCCACGAGCCCCGACGGCAAGTACGACCTGCGTCTCGTCGTCGAATAGGCAAGGACCGCTGGGCCGCTCCGCATCGCGCGGGGCGGCCTTTGTCGTATCCACCAATTCAGTGTTGACAGTTCGTTACAAACGTGTACTGTAGGACTCATGAAGCCCGAGGGACGGGCTCCGAGAGGACACCATGACCACGATCACCAGCATCAACGCTCCGGCACCCACGACCCCCGAGGTCGTCACCGCCCACCGCAATCTCTGGGGCTTCGTCCCCTTCATCGTCTGGCACGGCTACCTCGGCCCGCTGCTGATCGTCGCTGGCCTCTACGCCCCGGCAATCGACGCCACCGACCGCCCCGCACTGATCATCCTCGGCGCGATCGCCACGGCCCTCGTCGGCCCCTTCTTCATCCGCGCCGTCGCCCGCCACATCAAGGCGCGCCTCACCCTCGCAAGCTTCGTCATCGACCACGCGCCGACCATGACCGACGCCGAGCGCCGCTACTTCATCCGCCACGCGGTCGTCGAGATCACCAACGAGTTCTCAGCCCACCCGGTGTTCACGTTCTCGGCCCCCGCCGACGCCCGCAAGCTCGTCACCTACTCGCTGACCGTCCGCTAGCGCCGCGGAACCCGCCCCGTCTCTCACGAGGCGGGGCGTTTCCGTGCCCGCACGCGGGGCACTCGATCCCAGAGCAGAACCTTCGCCCATGCGCGTCGAAGGACAGCGAGGGTCGCCATGTCCTCTTCGTCGACTTCGAGGTGAATCTCGTACATATCGACGGCTGTCCTGAGTGCACCGATCTGCGCCTGGGTGAGTCGGTTGGACACGGTGACCTCTCCGGGGTGCCGCGATGACGCCCTCACCATCTATGGGCCGAAGGAGCCTCCGTTTTTCCCAGATCGCCAGAAGACTCTCGGAATGGACCGCGCTACTCGGGTAGCGAATTTTGAAAAAGGGGTGCGTTTTTTGACGAGTCCCCGATTTGGGGGACTCCCAACTCTTCCGTTCGGTTCGAGACGGTGATTGGACACACGAATAGTCCCTGGAGAAGCATGATGCTGACGTCCCCTCCCGCCGCGATGACCGCGGCTTCTCGTTCATCGAGCTGCTGGCCTACATGGCCATCGCAGCTCTGCTGATCCTCGCCGCGATCCCGCAGTTCGGGCAGTACCGCGAGAAGGCGAACGTGTCCAACTTGCAGAGCGACCTGAAGAACGCCGCCACCGCCGTCGAGGGGCAGGCCGTCGCCGACCTGAACTACCCGACTGCGCTGCCCGCGAGCGTGAAGACCTCCCCGAACATCAGCCTCAAGATGGCCCGCACGACCTCGGACGGGTTCTGCATCACCGGCACCACCACGGCGGGAGCCGAGTACCACTACGACTCCGTCCAGGGTGGCATCGGCCAGGGCGGCTGCGCGGATATCCCTGGGCCCGGTGGAGGCTTCACGGCCACGGGGCTCTGCACGTACTCCCCGTCATCCAGCACGTCGAAGAGCTGGGCTACCAGGCCTTCACGTCCGACGAGTGGGTCAACTACGTCAAGGCCCGGGTGCACGCCAACTTCGTGCAGGCGAATCCCGCCTCGACGCAGGATGACATCGACGCCGCGTGGACGGCCAGCAACGCTCTCCAGAACTACTGGTACGAGCAGGACCCGACCGCCGTCGAGCTGTACGGCTACGTCGACGGCAAGGTGCCGATGACCAGCGACGAGGCGACGATCCTTGGCTACATCCAGCACCAGACGTGGGATGACGGGTGGGAACTCGTGGTCGGCGACCAGGCCAGCGAGTTCAATCACTACATCGCCGATGGCACCACGTCCTACACCGAGGCGAGCCTGTTGGCGAAGGTCGACCAGCTCCGAAACGGATGGGGTCCGAAGATCGACGTCACCTGCCAGACGCCGGTGAGCGACGTGCTCGGCTAGACCGTCTCCATCACTGGGGCGTCCGCATCTCGCGGGCGCCCCTTTCGCGTTCCCGCTTGCCCCCCATCCCCGACCCACCGCTCTTGTGACGAGTGTCGGAGGATCCATGTACGGTATGAATATGGCCCGAGGGACGGGTCACGAGAGGAAACCATGACCGACACCGACTACTCGCTCGCCACCCGCGCCGCCCAGACCTTGACCGGAGCCGACAAGGCCCGCCTGGTCCGCTACCTGCTGGAGGACGAGAGCATCGAGGTCGACGACCTCAAGACCATCGCGCGCGAGTCCATCGCCGCCAGTGGGCAGCACGCGTCCCTGTGGTGCGACGACGACGTGCTGGACGCCGCCAGGGACATGTCCGGGCGCGAGGAGTTCTCCGACGAGGAGCGCGCGGCGATCCTGGCTGGCGTCCCGTGGCGACGCATGGAGGATGTCCTGGCCGAGGCGGGCAACGAGTACCTCCGCGATCATGGCCTCGACGGTCTCGACGGCTGATTCCCGTGCGATTCGACCGCCGCCCTGGAGCGATCCGGGGTGGCGGTTTCGTATCAGAACTGCTACGAAATCGACGCCGGAATCCTCCCGTTGACGAATGTCGGACGGTGCGTGTACTGTAGCGTTCAAGAGGTTCGAGGGACGGACCACGAGAGGGCATCATGACCACCGCACAGGGCACCATTCTCCACACGACCACCGCTCCGCAGGCGCGCGAGACCATCACCGTGACCGTCAAGGGCAAGGTCGACGTCATCTCCGAGTACGGCCAGACCTGCGTCGACTTCCGCGCCACCGATGGCGTCGAGTCCTTCTTCGTCGTCGCCAAGTCCTACCCCCGTCCGATCGCCGGTGACTCGCTCGCTGCTGACGGCGACCGCCTCCAGCTCACGGGCCGCTTCGTGGGCCGCTGGTTCGAGGTCGACAGCGCTCTCTTGGTCGCCCAGGGCTCCGAGCTGGTGGCGGCATGACCGGGATACTGGCTCCGCATGCCGCGTTCGACGTCGACGCGGCGCGCGAGCGTCACGAGGAGCTGACGGCCGAGCTGCTGGAGCGGATGCGCTCGAAGCTCGTGCCGCTTGGCCGCCTGGCGCTCAACGCGGGGCCGGAGGAGCGTCGTCGCCTGTTCGACAAGCAGGCGGGCCTCCAGGAGGCTCTGGACTTCGCTCTCGGGCAGGAGGGCGGCTGGGTCGGCATCTTCTGGGCGCTGACCAAGGTCGCCGACTCGATCCCCCAGCATCTTCGTGAGGGGTGGGGGCTGGCGATCAGCTATGCCGCCGAGGGCTTCCGCCTGAGCTGACCCCGGTGTCCGCGCGAGCGGGCGCCCCGGGCGGTACTCTCATCCCCGACCCTCAGCCCTCTCGGCTTGATCCGACGACGTTCACCTGAGGTGTGGCCACGATGGGCTTGTCGGCAGGGCCGCGAACGTGAGCCGCGACCCAGATGGTGCGGTGCTCCTGAAGCGACGGGTACCACTGGCGGCGGTAGAAGCCGCGCACGGGCCAGCGATGGGTCCACTCTCGCGGCTGCACGCCGGAGGTCGTCGGGGCCGGGCGCTCCGTCCGCCGGTAGACGAGGTTCACGGGTCGCGTGGGGGCGGGAGCCTTCTTCCGGGCGGCCTTCGTCTTGCGGCGGGCATCGTCGGCGGGTTCTGCGTCGGGGTCGGCGAGACCTCGGGCCTCCATGAGGTCGGCGAAGGCGATGAGGGTGGCGAACGCCTCGGCGGCCTCGGGGCTTTCCGGCTCCCAGTCGGTGGCGTCCTCCTCGAATCGGGCCGTCTTGATGTGCTCGATAGGGGTGGCCTCGCCCCGCATGAGCGCGTCGAAGGTCTGGTCGACGGTGATGGTCGTGGTGGTGAAGTCGATCCCTGGGCGCGCGGCGGTCCAGCCGAGCAGCGTGGATGACTGCCCAGTTTCCGTGTCCCCGGCGAGCCAGACGAAGCCGTCACGGGCGGGAAGTCGGAGCTGGACGAATGCGGTCTGGCCGTCGTAGGCCTCGATGGACTCGCGGAGGGCGGCGTGCTCGGTGGCGGAGACGTGGAAGAGCGTCCGCTCGGGGTCGTCGGTGACGAGGCCGACCATGCCGATCGCGCTGTCGATGAGCCCTTGGGTCAGCGGTGTTGCCGCGAGGAGGCGCTCGATGGCGTCCGTGTCCGAAAAGACGATGCCGTGGCCGTTGATGTAGCTGGCGAGGGCCTCCAGCTCGTTGATCGGCCGTCCGTAGCCGAAGTGGTCGACGATGCCGGTGGCGATGGCGGCGTTGCCTGCGAGGGCGGTGATGTTGCCGAGGTACCAGGCGCTGATCGCGTCGACCACCTCGGGGACGCGGGACGGGTGCGTGTCGGTGCTGCGGAGGCGCTTGGCGGTCTGGGGCTTGAGCCGGGCGAGGTTCGGTCCCCCAGCGGTGCGCGCCGCCAGTTGACTTCGTTGCCTCCCTCGATCTCGTAGCGGCCGTACGCGGCGGCGGCGCGCTCGATCTCGGCAGAGTCGGCCCCGGAGAGGAGCATGCCGAGCAGCGACTCGCCGCCGAGGTTGGCGGGCAGCAGATACGGCGTGACGGTGAAGTTGGGCACGCGTCCGACGTCGCGTGCGATGCAGGCCAGGGGTGCGTGGTTCGCCGGGATGCCCGCCTGCACCCATTCGGCCGCCTCGGATGCGGTGAACAGGTACTTGTCCCAGTCGGCGTCCTCGCGGAGGACGATGGCGCGGCGCTCGGCGGCGAGTTCGGCGTAGGTCGCGGTCGGGGTCGGCTGCACGTCGGTCACCAGGTCACCGTAGCGGGCCGGGTCCGGCGTCTCGCCTTCGCGCTGGTCAGTCAAGGGCGAGGGTGACGATGTGGCGGATGTCGGCGCGGAGGGTGCGGGTGCCGTTCTCGACAGTGGTGATCCCGGAGACCTTGACGGCGGCGGCAGCGGCGAGGAGACGCGAGGCGTCCGTCGGGTTCGCGGTGGTCACGATGAGGTCGAAGTCGTCGCCGCGGATGCTGCGGAACTCCGCGAGGAGGGTGCCGTCAGCCTGGGCGAGGGCGGCGCGGGTGATCTCGCCGGTGACGACGGGGAGGTGGAGGTTCTGGTTCGGCATGACGTCCTCTCGGGCACCGTCCCTCGGTGCTCTTGCTGGTTACAGTACATGCATATAAAACAGGTGTCAAATGCCCTGTTGCTGGAGCGCTCAGCAGTCGTGCTGGTCGAGCAGCGCCGTCGCCGTCAGGCTCGTGGCCCGCTGGAGGCCGGGCACCGATGGGCAGAAGCGCTCACCGACCTCGCGCGCCGTGCAGGCGATCGTCGCCGTCGGGTCCGAGTCGACCATGAGCGTCGCCGCATCCCCCGGCTTCACGCCTGAGATGGGGCCCGTGGTGCAGTCCCAGTCGAGGACGTTCGCGGTGTCGTTCACGATCCGCGTGTGCGTCAGCGGGTCTCGGACCTCCGCAAGACCTGACGCCGCGATGCTGTAGCCACAGAAGGCCAGGAGCGCGACGATGACCGCCCCGCCGACGTGGATGGGGTGCAGCGACCAGCGCATCCGTGATTGCGCGCGTGATCCCATTTCCGTGTCCCCTGTCCGATCAGTCGTCAACGCTATGCGGATTCACCGGCAAGAGCGAATCGGACAACGGCCGTCAGGCGGTCTACTCGGCGGGTGTCGACTCGCCGCGGAGCGCGGAGACGAGCCGGGGCTCATCGAGAACGGCGTCCACCCGCAACGCGTAGAGCACTCCCGCGGCCAGGTCGGGGTACTCCTTGCCGGACACCGTCGCGTCCCTCGCCTCGACACCAAGGAGTATGCGAGCTTCGCGGCATCGAGCGCCTCGGCGAAAGCCCGCTTGGATGAAAAGCGGCCCAGGACGCGCACGTGCTTGATGTGGCCCGGCTCCCCGAGTGCGCGAGCAAGACCCGGGGCGTACTTCATCGTGGTGATGGTCTTGAGCGGCATGCCTACACGCCGATCAGTTCGGCAGCTCGGATAGCCCGCTTGCCACGGAGGGCAGTGAGGCGCTCGGCATACCAGTCCGCGCTCCACCGGTTTCGACCATTGGAGTGCTGGTCTGCGTAGTGCTCGGTGGACTCGGCGAGAAGCTTCGCGGCGGCACGCTTGCTGGTGGCCTCGATGGTGACGGTGATCCGCGGCGCAGCGAACTCGCGCAGCGCATCGACGAAGCCGGAGGTGTCGCTGATGCCTCGCCCTGCGGGGAAGTCCATCACGATCTCGTACGTGGGCATGGTGTCCTCTCGGCGACCGTCCCTCGATCGCACACTCCTACCGTACACGCATATCTCGCTTGTGTCACGCATTCAGGCGTCGCCAGCCGGTCGGGGATGGGAGATCACCGGCAAGAAGCCCGGATTCATGCGGAAAAACAGCTCGAACTGTAGTTCGCAACTATTGATGCGAACTACGACGCCGAACAGAAAGAGAAAGAGAAAGAGAAAGCGCGGGTTTTTCTGGGGTCGTTTTTTCGAGGGCGTGTGACGTCGTGGGGGCGGGGTCTGCGCTTGCGCTGGACGTGCAGCTCGCGTCCCAGCGTTGCTTCCGTCCCTCCGCTTCGCTCCGGGCCGTCGTGCCGTTCCGCAGCCCGCCTCCCCCTCGCTGCGCTCGGGTGAGTCGGTCTGCGCAACGACCCGAGAACGCGTGTGCGCGTGATCGGATCGCTGGCGCGAAAAACCCGGGCGGCGGCCAGGGTGAAACGATCGAGGCCCGGCGCGCGGCTGGAAAGCCACGGCTTGGCACAGCAGCGAGAAGCCGTCCCACTGGGTCGAGCGCGCACCTCGCGTCTCCGAGGCGCATGGCTCGCGTCCCGGTCGATGCAGATCATCCTACCATACATGGCACGTTGACGAACGTCACGAAAGGCATGTCTGGTAAAGCGAAGGTCTCAGTCGACGCAGTACGAGGTGCCGTCGTCGGCGTCGACGTAGTTGTCGCAGTCGGCGCCCCTCGGCTGAAGGGCGAACCAGGTCATGACGGCGATGATGCCTGCCACGAGCGCCGTCGTCATCCACCACTTCCAACGCACCACGGGCTTGCCCATGTCGTCCTCGCGGTACCGCGGCGCGGGCAGGGAGAACCCGCCCACGAGGACGGCGATCGCGGCCGCGACATCGAGCCACACCCAGGTGCCCTGCGGCAGCTCGAAGAACCGCACGGGGAACCAGATGGCTGCGATGACAGCCGCCGTGACGACCCATCCGGTACGCCGCGACTTGCGGGCATAGATGGCGAGGACGATCGCCACACCCAGAAGGGCCCAGCGCAACACGATGTAGTAGCCGTAGTCGAGGTCCCCGGTTCCGACGAGCGCCATGATCGCGCCGATGATCCCCGCGGGAAGCGCCGGATGCAGGTCCAGGTAGTCCCCGGTGGGCTCTTGGGTAGCAGTTGCCGACTCCGCCGGAGGGTTAGGAGGCGTTCTAACGGCCTGGGGCGGCCTTGGCTGTGCGGGAGTCGCTCGGGGCGCTACGGGGCGCTCAGGCGCGCGCACGGCCGCGGCTGGAGGCGTTTTCGCCCGACGGGCGGCAAGCACCTCGCGGATGGCGGTCTGTTTCGCGACGGAGCCCAGGCCGAGGGGGCCGACGCGGACGACGTCTGCGGTCACGAGCAGGTTGCTCGGAACGGTTCCGCTGGAATCGGGTGCAACAGGGGTCATGCGCGCCCACACGGACCCCTCGCACTCGTACATGACGAGAGTCTCGGCTGCCCCGAGGCCGCGGTGAGCGACCCCTTCGTGGATGCGGTCGTGCTTGTGGCACAAGACCAGTTGCTGCATGAGATTCCCCCTCGTGATCCTCGCCAGGGTAGGGCTCCGCACATCGACCGCGCGACACCCAGTGCGTGGGGTTTCCGTGTCCCCTTCAGTGCTCGATCACACCCAGTCCAGTTCGCGATTCCCCGCGCACGCCTCGCGCTATCGTGTTAGCGCCGTCTGATGGGCCATGAGCCGCTGCGGACTTCAACGCGGGGAACGTCTACGGAAGAGCGCCCCGGCGACACCCCTGATGTCGGGGCGCTCGCCTACGCGGTGAGAGCGTCAGTAGCCTGGAGGAATGCCGCCGACGCGAACCATGCCGTCGCGGCCCAGGTGATGACCATGGAGGCGGCCAGGAGCCCTGCTCTCGGGTGAGACTCCGACGGGTGTTGGCGGCGGTGCTGGAAGAGCGTTCGCGTGATGGTCAGAGCGAGCCCTGCGGTGACGGCACCCATGATGCCGAAGATGGCGATGGCCAAGATGATCTCGTTTCCGTGTCCCTGACGACTACGCCAGGCGTCAGACGATGATCAGTTCGCGGTAGCCCTCGGCGTTCGACGTGAGGATTTTGTTGCCGCTCGCGATCTCGGCGTCGAGGTACTTGACGATGGCGATGGCTCGTCGAATCTCCTCGGTGTAGCTCAGACCACGCCTCGCGGCATTCTCCTTGAGCATCTCGGCCGTCTCGGGCGCCATGTTGACACTCAGGCGAACCACTCCACCGTCGGCGGCTGCTTTGGCCATGATGACTCTCGCTCTCCGGGCCGGATGGCCACACGAGAAGGATACCCACCCAATGTTGATCGCGTGCACATTCAAAGCGCATGGCCACCTGGCGCAACGACCGACGGCTAGGGCAGCACTTCCAGTTCTTCGCGGTTCCAGGCATTGATGAACCGCTCGCGCCCGTCGACCACCTCCCTGATGTAGAGCAGGCCATTGTCTGCGTCACCGGGGAGTCGACTGGCGATCCCTTCAGCCGTGATCCCAGGCAAGACGCTTCCCCTGACGACGCGGCGCAGGCGACACCCTCAGTGATCGGCTCGCCGTGCGCGTCCGTCTCCGGCTGCGCGGGCCTCCATGGCGTCCAGGCTCGCGTCGAAGCCTCGGTGCCACTCACGCGTCGACGAGCGTGGTGTCGATGATCGTGGTGGTGGCGTCCTCGTTCTCGCCCAGGAGCTGCGCCTGGCGGCGCTCGGCCTGCTCTAGCGAGTTCGTGGACATGGCGACGGTCTTGTAGTCGCCGCGCTCGAAGTGGACGACGTAGCGGGGGCGAACGAACGACCCCCAGGTGAGCAGGCGCTCGTAGACGTCGGGCGCGAGGGCGTCGGCGACGTAGTACTCGTGCAGGTCGGTGAGCTGCTTGCGGCTGAAGCGCTCCATGCGCTGGCCGCGGGTAGGCAGGGGCAAGGGTCGACGTCGCCGCCGACGCTGATCGTGTGCTGGATGAAGCCGCCGCGCTCGGTGACGCGGTGAACGGTCTGGCGGACGTACTTGTCGCGGAAGTAGGTCACGATCTCGACGCACGCGGTCTGGTCGCCGCGATCCGTGGACTCGACGGTGTCGAGGAGCGTGATGCGGGTCGTGATCGAGCGCTCACCGTCCTTGGCGATGGTCTCGGTGGCGACGTTCTCGGGGTTGATGGGCTTGCGCATGATGTCCTCTCGCGGCCCTGTCCCTCAAGGCCTGTGGCTACAGTACACGTTACCGCTGACATTGTCTCGATCTGAAGGCAAGGCCAGCGGGTCGGGGATGGGAGGGCGAGCGGAGCGGGCTCTCGACACGACCTCAGTCGCGGAGCTGGCCCCAACCGAAGGCGGTCTCGGCGATCCAGTCTTGAAGACTCCCGCGGAAGCGCTCAGCGAGTGAGTCGTCATCCTCGTGATCGAAGACCTGGAACCAGAACTCCTCGCCGACAGCGGTGATCCGCACGTCGATCTCGTCGCCCTCCCGGTCCCCATCGAGGACCTTGTCGCTGGCGCGGAAGTCGAGCCCCGTCCACTCCTCGGGCTCCAGCAGCTCCTGAATCTGCGGCAGGAGGATCGTCGGCAGGAGCACGCTGGCGAAGTGCAGCAGACGCTCGGTGCGATCCATGGCCCGAGGGTACCGACCTCGCGCCGCGCTCGGGAAGGATGAGGGCATGGTCGACACCAAGATGACGAAGTCCGCCGGGGAGCACTGGGTATGCTCGGTCCTCTCCCGACTCGATTGGGGCGTCGCGCTCACTCGGGACGGCCTGGAGCGCACTGACATTCTCGCCGTGAAGACCGACGCCTCCCGCCGCATGATCGAGGTCCAGGTGAAGTCCGCCCGCGACGACGGCGATCGCACGAACTGGCCGCTCGGCGAGAAGTCGCAGGACTGGTCGCGCTCGGACCGGGAATGGTTCGTGTTCGTGACGGTCCCCACGAAGGTGCCGGGCGAGCCGCGCGCCTACGTCATCCCGCGAGATCACGTCAGTGCCGCGGCCTGGATCACCTACCACCACTGGAGGTTCGACCCGGCGATCCCCTCCGGGCAGCGGAACACGCCCCGATCGGGGACGCGGGTCCACGAGTGGACGTGGAAGGGCTACGAGAATCGCTGGGACCTGCTCGACGCCGACGCGTCCGAGGCGCCGATTCTCCTGCCCTCAGACCTTCGCGATCAGTGCTTGGAGCCGTACGTCGGCCTGCCGCCCGGGCATCCCTGGGAGGGAGCGCTCCCGCGCTGGTGAGCGCCTACCAGTGACGGTGCCAGGGGCAGAGGTCGACCAGGTGCTTGCCGGAGATCAGGTTCGGCATCATGCCGGTCGTCCAGTCGTCCGCCGCGGCGGCAGCCCGCGCCGCACGGATGCTGGTCTCGGTCGAGGCGAATGTCTCCTCGCACGGGGCGAGGCCATCTGAGGCATCGCACGCCAGGGTGACCGTGGCCTCGATGGGGGCCGTGACTGCGCTCACGTTCGCTCCAGCAGGATCGCCTCGGGGAAGGCCGCGATCGACAGCAATGGCGGGTCGACCTCGGTGTACGACGACAGCTCGCCGCGGATGGTGACGGCTGCCCCTTCGATGAGGCGCGGTGCGAGGTCGTCGATTGGGTCGTTCGGGTAGAGGCAGTTGACGGGTCGGCCGTCGGCCAGAACGATGTCGAAGTAGGTGACGTCGTCCAGGGCCTCGGCCGCCTCGGTGACGGTCCCGGCGATGTGCCGGAAGCCGTCCCCGAGCCGAGCCTCGGTCACTGGGCCGCTGAAGCCGCGAGGCGCTCCTCGGAGAGCTTGCGGTCGTAGTGCAGGTGCCAGGAGATGGCGTCGAGCTTCTCGGGGTGCCTGTGGGCGCTGTGCCACGAGGTGGGCTCCCACTCGAAGGACTCCTCGCCGACCTGGCGGAAGCTCGCGCTCTCGCGGACGCCGTCGTCGTTGAGGAACGTGACGGTGATGACGGCCCCGACCTCGGTGGGCCACATCCCACCCTGGGGCAGGTCGGCGAAGGCGCCGATGCCCTGCTCTGCGTAGCGCCCCTGGCCCTGGTTGGCGTCGAAGTGGTCGCGGACCATCGCATTCGGGTGCTCGCCTGTGTACTCGAAGGCGAAGTCGCGGACCTCGACGGGAGCCTTGATGCCGTCGTTGGTGTCGTTCACGCCGCGCCAGACGGCGGAGATGATCGTGTTCTGGTTCGACTCCTCGAAGATTTCGAGGTAGCCGGTGGCGGGGGTCTCGATGTACTTGTTGCTGGTCTCTGTCAGTGTGCAGAAGATGTGGCGCATGATGTCCTCTCGATGCCCGTCCCTCGGGCTCCTTGATTGCTACAGTACATAGTTCACGCAAGGGTGTCAATACGGGATTCCGTAACGAGATACGGGAATCCCGTAGGGAAAAGCCGAGATGACGCGCGCACTCAGCCCGGCGTCCGCTCCAACTCGCGACGCAGTAGCTCCTGCATGATGACCGCCGTCGGGACGGAGGCGAGCTGAAGAGCGCGAGGGAGGACCGGCGGCATTCTGGCCTCCTCGGCCGTGACGAAACCCGCAGCGACGATCGCCTGCGGGATCGAGCGCTTGTACGCCTTCGCGGTCGCGATCACGAGCGGCAAGGTGGGCGAGAGCTTTCCGCTCATCCACCTACTGACCGTCCCGGGGCTCACGCCGACGTCGCGCGCGATCACCGACTGCGAAGCGCCGAGACTCTCCAGGTACTCGACCCAGCCCAGATTCCCGAGCTGGCCCCGCCGCGTTGCCGAAGCCTCCTTGGCCAGGACCGTTCGCGAGGTGGCCAGGTCCAGATACGAATGCAGGGCTCGTGACGTGAGATCGACGTCCCCTGAACCCGGCGGGACGACGTGATCCTGGATGATCAGCTCGACCATCGTCGCCAGCACCTCGTCGGCGACCTCGACGGGCTCCTCGCGGAGATAATCGCCAGCAGCCTTGTGGACAGCCTCGGTCATCGCCGCCCGCGACCGAGTTTCCCCGGTCCGCTGGACGCGGATGCCGTCCTCGGATGTCATGCCCTCATCCTTCCAGGACCGTCGGCGTGACGTTTCCGTGTCCCTGTCCTCGGATCGCGCCCTTGAGGCTGGGGCGCTCGGGCACGTTCTGTCCAGCGCGACGCAGCTCGTCATCCGTCAGCGGCACCGGGTCGAGGCCGAGGAGCAAGGCGAGGGTGCCGACGTTCATTCGAACCTCGCCGCGCTCGACGTTCACGGAGACGCCGGAGCGGCCGTTGTCCTCGATGTTCAGGTCCGCCATGACCTGGTGGATGGAGTCGCGAAGGAGCGTGTCTCGCGAGACGCGGGCGACGTCGAGGGCCGCGACGCGGTCGCGCTCGGCCTCGATCTCCTCGCCGATGGGAGCCCAGTCTTCCCAGAGGCCGGTGACCTTCTTCGCCTCGAAGTGGCAGAGCGTGACGCCTTCGGGCAGGTCGGACTCGTCGTAGATCGCTCCGGGAAACGTGAACTCGGCCAGCGACAGCGAACGGAGCCGATCGGCGTGCTGCCGGATGACCTCGAAGTCGCCGACGAAGCCGAGGTAGGAGTTCCCGAGACGGCTTCCGCCCAGGTATATCTGCACCGGCTCGGTGGGATCGAAGACATCTCGTCGCACGGTCCCGGGGTTCGTGAGGTCGAGCGGGATCAGCGCGCGGGTCTCCAGGACGCACTCGCCGCTCGGGCGGTAGGTGTACCCGGTGTCGCGGAGCGCGTAGATGGCGTCGCGGCGCATCTGGTTGAGCTTCACGGCTTGCTCCTGGCGAGAGTGATGGTGGTCACGAGGTGCTCTTGCCAGTGGCGATCGCGAGCCGGACGACGCCCGCGGTGAGCGCCAGGTAGGCGAAGAGCGGCCAGAGGTTCCCGACGGCGTCCAAGGCCCAGGATGCGAGTCGAGCGAGGTCGTCGATCACTGACCCTCACCCAGGGTTTCCGTGTCCCTCTCGGGGAGCAGGTGGACGTGGTCGAGAATCCACTGACCGTTGGTCATGCAGGAGTCGCCTGCGACCTCTTCGAGAATCTGCTTGCCGTGGTGCTGGTGCGCCTCGACATACGCGGCCTGGTGATCCCCGGACGCCGCGGCCCGCATGACCACGGCCTGGTGCTCGCTGAAGCTCCGTCGCGACTTCGGGAAGGACTTGTAGTCGAGGGTCGCTTCGGTGACGACGGCGTTCATGGCCATGAGCATCCGGAGCGCGTAGACCTCGTCGAGCGCGCCCGTGAGCAGCGCCCGCATGTCCTCTTTGGAGAGGTCGTCGAACGACCAGCGCTCGGGGAGTTGCCGAGTCATGTCAGCCTCTCGGGGTTCGGTCGACGAATGTGACGGCCGCGAGAACGCCGACGCCCGAGCAGAGTAGGCCGGTGAATACCACGATGGCCGCAGCCGCATTGGAGAGCGCAGAACTGGCGCGATCATCCGCGAGCACGGGTTGGACGATGTGGAGCCCAATGAGGACGCCGATGATCGCGGCAATCGCGCCGAAGGCGATGGCAGCCCGGATCACGACGAGGCCTCCGCCTTCTCCGGCACAGACTCCAGCCGAGCCTGCCCCTCGGTCGTCTGCGACGAGCCGACCGACATTCCGGCGATCGTTGCCAGGAGGGCGAGGCCGCCGCGCTCGGCGGCCGCTGCCGCCGTCAGGTTCACCTCCGGCTCGACGAACAGCTCGCACTTGCAGACCTTGGAGGACGTCCGGCGGTCGGGCTTCAGGCATGCCCCCATGTCGAATGAGGTGCCGCCCGAGACTCGGTGATGACGCGACTCGTGGCCGCAGCTTGCGCAGGGCGTGGGCGGCTTCATCCCGAAGGCGTTGGCGATGTCGGCGGCGTCGAAACGCGTGCCGTTGGCGGTGGTCTTCATTTCCGTGTCCCCTTGGTGGTGGTTGTCGGTTGGCGGCGGCGCAGCACGACGCGCGCGGCTCGGCGGCGAGGGTGGATGCCATGCCTGATAATCGCGTCTGCGACGCGCTCCGAGTAGAGGTCCGGGTAGAGGCGAATCTCGGCCCGCTGCCCGTCGATGACGTCATGGATGACCCGCGCAAGCGGGCTTAGGGGAATCGGCCGCTTGCGGGTCACTGCTTGGCCGACTTGGGAGCGATCAGCTCGCCGTTGGAGATCAGGTAGATGTAGCCGTCCTGCGCGCTGGAGTACGCGACGATCGCCTTCCCGTCGATGTGCGCGACGGCGGGGTCCTTCGCGGTGGCCTGCCCCAGCGCCTCGGCTTCGCCCTGCGAGACGCCCCAGCCTGACCGAATTGCGTCGGCCGTGGAGCCGAGACCAACGAAGATCGCGGTGAAAAACGACATCACCGAGAGGGTGAAGAACGCCACCCCGACGGCAAGCCCAGAGAACAGATTCTGTCGCCGAGACCTCGACCCGATGTGGAGCGCGAGGGCGGCGATGCTCACGACCATGGCTGCGACACCGATCCACGCGAGCTCCCGTGCCCCGTGGGGGCGGCGACGCCAAGGGTGGCGGCTGCGATGGCGTGCATGGAGTCCTCTCGCCGACGAGTCCCTCGCGCAGCTCGGACCAGTTTACCGCAACATGCTATACAAACGCTAGCTTGGTAGCGCGGCCGTG